>NZ_BAZE01000002.1:457129-508227 GCF_000710955.1 Nocardiopsis alba | reverse complement strand
CCGCAGAGACCACAGTGCCTTCGCACTTCGCCCGGGATCACCTGGAACCGGATCTTATCGTCCTTGGCCAGCTTGACGATGTGGTGAAGCTGCTTGTACATGATCTCCTCATCGCCGACGATCCTGTCAACGACGATTTGGTCCACTACGAACCACAGCAGGGGGCGCTGGGTAAGGTTCGGCAGCCTGTTCACACGGAGTTCAACAACCTCCTCGATCTCCTCCTGAGTCTTCCGCACCTGCCGAGCTGTGACGAGTACACGGGTGTACTCGGGGGTCTGGAGTAGCCCTGGGATCAGGATGGGGTGGTACTCGCAGATCTTCCTGGAGCGGAGTTCGGATTCCAGCGCATCCTTGAACCATGGCAGGACGTCTTTCCCCTCAACGACATCCAGCCATTGTTGTAACAGCTCGCCATCGGTAGCGAACATCTCGTCCAGTTTGCGAACATGAGCCTTGATTGGGGCCCTTGTCGCCCTCTCTAGATGGCCAACCATCCCACCGCTCAGGGACAGTCCTTTGCCGACCTCGGCAAGTGAAAAACCAGCTCTCTTGCGGTGTCGCCGAAGTAGTTCACCAAACCCACGCCATTCGGGTAGCACCTTGTCGCCCATGGAACTAGCTAACTACGGATGGTTACTTTTTACAACCCCTATGCAACATTGAATCCCTGATTGGTTGTATCACTAGCCCTCTGACCTGCGGCTTGGCATAGTAATCATCAGGTGCCTGCGGCACCTCCTTGGGTTCAAGAGAAACCAAGGGGAGGTTTCAGGTCGGATGTTCCCTTGCTAAGGGATTTGAGAGCTTCTGGGGCAAAGGTTCTCGTGAGCACCATAGATCACGGGGCGACCTCCCTGGCTCTCTCACCCTTGGCTAGGGAGGACGATATTGGTTCGTTTCGAACAGAAGGTGCGAATCGAACTCTGAACAACAAGAACCCCGGGGGCCGAAGTAGAAGGCGGCCGCCCGGGGTTGTGACCCACCCCGATAGCTCCGAGGTGAGACGAATGAAGTGTACTGCTCTGAGGCCGCGTGGGGACAGGCCTTTGTCCTCTGCCTACCAAGTGCTCCACTACCCCGATCCCGACAGGGTCGGCTTGCGTGTCCGCCACACGGTCGCGGCCCGTGCCGCTGCGCAGAACTGGGTACGTCGCCACGCTGCTCGGGGGATCTCCAACCCGGTGGCGGCTGCGGAGATCGCGAACCGGGCCTCGTTGATCGCGTGGGAGTTGATGGACAACGCTCACCGTCATTCTCACTCGGGTGCTCCGGATCAGACGCTCACGCTGATGTTGGAGCGTTCGCGGTATCTGTTGTCGATCACGGTCACCGACGCCGGCCCTACCCCCGGATGCAAGCGGCTCTCTTTCCCGGAGCAGAAGAGCCACGGCGGAGGGCTCGGCAGGGTGGCTTCGCTCTCCTTCTATTGGGACTGGGACGGATGCGCGGGTCTACCGGTGACGGTCAAGGCCCGGATCGAACTTCCCTGACCAGCGTGAAGGAGCACATCGTGAGCATGATCCCGACACAGGTCCGACGCAGCATCCCAACCACCAGCACGTTCATCCCGCCCGAGGCCAGCACCACGTCCACCTCACCGGTACAGCGGGGCAGGCACGCCCTGCCGTCCCGGACGGGAACCCTCACCCGTCCCAAAGCCACCGACACCACTACTAGCCCGGTCGTCCCGAAGGTTCGGAGGAGCTGGTTCGGTCTTCCGCGCCGGTTCGCCCACTGGGCCGGCTTCCTTTCGGCCCCCGAACCCGAGCAGCCCGTCCCGCCGAAGCCTCCGGTCCCTCTTCCCCGTCGCACCCCTCGGCCCTCGTCAGGCTCGCCGGCTCCTGAGAGTCCGTCCGCCTCGCGTGTGACAGAGCAGAGCGCCGCCGCGGAGTTGAGCGCGTTGCGGTTGTTGGGCCGGTTGAGCGTGCAGCAGAGGCTTGCGCGGGTGGATCACCGGTTGAGTCTGGCGCGGCTGTTGGTCGACGGGATCTTGGACGAACGCTCCCGGGTGGAACGGCAGTTGCGCGAAGCCGAGCGGGCCGAGCAGGACGCCGGCACCCAAGAGCTCGGTGTGGCCATACGCCGCTACCTCGACCAGGGTGGACGGACGTGGACGACCTCATGAGCACACCCGGTACCGGAAAGACCATGACGTGGGGTGCGGCCCGTAGCGGCACTTTGTTGGATCGTGAGGAATGGGCGTTGACCAACGCGGCCCGGACGTTCGACTACCTGGACTACGGCAAGGATTCCTGGAGCCAGGACCGCCATGTCGCCGTCAAGATGGCGGAGGCGTCGCCGGGGTTGGCGGGGCAGATGTTGGTGCACCGCAAGGCCCGCGAAGGTGTGGTGGACGCGGTCTGGCGCTCGTTCTCTCAGGTGATCGATCTGGGGTGCGGGTTGCCGGCGATGCGCCGGGCTCCGCATGAACGTGGCCGGGTGTTGTGGGGGCCGCGGGCGAGGACGGTTTATGTCGACCACGACCTCGCCGCCTTGGCTGCTGTTAGGGCGTGGTGGGAGCACCCGGCTCAGGTGCGGGGGTACAACGTGCGGGTGCTCGATCTGGATCTGCGCTACCCGGAAACCCTGGTCAACGCTCTGGGTGAGCATCTGGATCTGTCGGTGCCGGTGGGGGTGCTCTCCACCCTGACCCTCGACCACTTGGAGGATTCCGAGGTCACAGGGTTGGTCGAGGCGTTGGCCTCCCGGCTGGCTCCGGGGAGCGGATGGGGGATCACGCACCTGTCCGGGATGGTCGGCGCCGCCGAGGTCTACACCGGCCAGGCCCAGGAGCAGGGTGCGGATACCCGGTTGGTGGCACGCGAGGCGGACGGGTTGCGGAAGGTCTTCGAGGCCTCGGGGTGGGGTCGGTGGCGGGGCTTGTCGCCGCGTGAGCCGGGTGGGGGAGAGCCACCGATCGCCGCCCTGACCACCCTGGACGCCTCCGCACAGCCTGACCGTCCTGCCCGAGTCGCTCGGTCCGAGCGCTCCGACCTCTCCGCTTCTCCCGTGCGGCCTGCCCGCTCTACCGGGGTCGACTGATCGGAGTCGTGAAAAGGCTCGGTGCCCTCACCCGAGAAGTGAGGGCACCGTAGAGCCCGCGTGGGCTCGTTCCCGGGGGCGGTGGCCGCCGCCTTCCGGGGTTTCAACCGTAAGAACAAGCAGACAGAGGATATTTCATGAAGATCGTGGAGACCCAGGGTCGTAGGTTCTTGACCGCCGGGGTGTGGCACAAGGCCGAGGCCTCTCAGGGCGCCTCCAACTGCGCCGCCGCCAAGCTCGTGGATGGCGGGAACGTGTTGATGGGTGACACCCAGAACCCCGACCAGGTGCGTTTGACCCTGCCGGGCAGCGCTTGGGACGCGCTGGTGCGTGCCCTCGCCTAGTTGATCCCCCCAAGACGACGGGGTACTTGCGGCCTGGCAGCAGCAACGCGTGGCCCGTCCGGTGTCCCAGGAGGCGCGCTCTAAGGAGCGCCCTCCTGGGGCCCACCCCTGAACCACGGCACTTCCGGAAGAACAGAGATGACGTACCCCGATCCGGATTCGCTCTCGATCGCGGAGAGGTGCCGAGTCCGTAGAGCGGACAGAGAAGCTCGTGCCTTCCTCGTCCACTGGGCCGGGTCGACCGTTCCCGGAGCGCGCATGACCGGCCCCGAACAGCCCGAACACTTCATGAACGATGACCGGCCCGTGTCGGTGGAGAGCAAGGAGGCCCAGGTGGATCAGGACGCGGATTCTCTGTGCTCCGAGTCCAAGAAGGCGCTCGGTGTCCACTTGAAGCGGCTGCGCAAGGTGGCCGGGTTGAGCGGATATCGGCTCTCGGGTGTGGACCAGTCGACGGTCTCGCGGATCGAGACCGGACGCATCCGCCCCTCCCACGAGCTCCTGACCAGGCTTCTCGATGCTTACGAGGCCGACCAGGAAGGGCGTGAGCAGGCCTACCTGCTCTGGGACCAGGCCCAACTGCCGCTCCAGACCCGGCGTCGGCAGGTCGAGGGCACCCGTCCCGCGTGGGACCAGGCCGCCCGCCCGGCCTGCGGCCCCACCCTGCTGGCCGGGGCGAGCGCCGCCGAGGACGCCGCCCGCTACCTGACCCGCGCCCAGTGGGCCGGTAACAGCCAAGCCCGCAGGAACGCCTTGCTGGACGACGCCGAAGGACGACTGGTCCAGGTCTTGGCCGCGCTGCACGCTGCCCGAACACGGACATCGGCGCGATGAACATCCTCCTGTTACGACTTCCATGCCTCTGATACGGGGCCGGCGCACACGACCGACCCCCCTGAACTTCCTTGACCTCCGATAACGACCCCCTTTGAGAGAAGAACATGACGCAGCCGGATGTCGACCCCATGGACCTGTTGACGCCCCAGGAGGTGGCGCAGGCGTTTCGGGTGGATCCCAAGACCGTCCGTCTGTGGGCCCAGGAAGGAAGACTGCGGTGGGTGCGCACGCTGGGCGGCCATCGCCGGTACTTCAAGTCCGACGTTCAACGCCTGCTCACCGAGCCCGGACGGTGACCACGTGGGCCGAATGGAAGCAACACGGTGTCTGCTCTCTC
Source organism: Nocardiopsis alba (assembly GCF_000710955.1). Classification (NCBI taxonomy): domain Bacteria; kingdom Bacillati; phylum Actinomycetota; class Actinomycetes; order Streptosporangiales; family Nocardiopsidaceae; genus Nocardiopsis; species Nocardiopsis alba. The sequence continues at coordinate 503,664 of NZ_BAZE01000002.1, read as the reverse complement.
TGAGACGGGGGAGTAGACCGTCCCGGCCGTGATCGGGACACGAAGACCTTCCGCCTCCCGCGCGTCGGTGACGTGCGTGGGGGCGTGAAAGCCGGCGTGGTGGTGCGGTCGATCTTGGACGACGTGGATCAGCTCTCCGGGGCTCTGTCAGGGTCCCGTACCGCCGCGCTCACCAAGCCCCGCCGCCTTCGGGTGGCGAAGGCCTCGCCCGGCCTTGGAGTCGAGTGGGGTCGTGGGGAGCGGGCCGGGGGTGTCACCACCACCTCCGGCCCCTCCACAACACACATCACCGCACGTGGACGCTGCGAAGACCGGTGAGCCGGAGCAGTCATAGATCGTGAGGGCCGGCTGGATGTCGGAGCCCAGGGACTGGAGACCCGACGGGCTCCGATCGGGACCCTCCGCGGGGGTCGCACCCGAAGCGCACTTCGGGCGCGGCCCCCGACCAACGAGTACCCCGGCATGGCCCGGGACGGTCTTCGATTCCTCCACCGAGAGGCCCTGGTCGATGAACCGGGTGGTGCGGAGGCGTCGAGCCGGCGGTTCGCGGTGACACCGATCGACCCGCCTGGGTGCGCGCCGGCCCGTTTCCCAAGGTCGAGCTCGCGCGCACCATGACACGGCGAGGCCGGCAGAGCCTCGACCACGTGCGGAGTGAGGCGACCGCTTCGCCGATTCCGTGTGCCAGAGCCGCCAGGTCCTCCGCGGGAAGCGGGGGGCTATCCGGCCGAACGCAACCGCCCGATCATGCCGTCCAGGTCGGCGCGCACCAGCTCCGGGCGGACGAAGTGACCGCCACTGACCTCGTGCGACTCGTGGGGGATACCGGCGCCGTCCAACAGGGCGCGGAACTCACGCTGCCCGGCCAGGACCTGTTCCTCGTTCATCCGGTCGAACAGATCGAACGGGTCGGGGCTGTCCCCGGCGACCATGAACACGCGCTTGCCGCGATAGCGTTCGACGTTCTCCACCGGGTTGTCCGCGCTCACCCGGCCCTCGTCCCACGGCACCCCGTAGACCGTGCCGCCACCGAGCTCGAAGGCCCCGGAGGTGAAGTTCGCCCAGTGGGTGACCAGACCGAAGTCACGGCGCGTGCTCGCCGGGCCCGAGTAGGAGCTGACCGAGGCGAAGTGACCGTAGTACTTGGCCGCGTACTTGAGCGCGCCGAAGCCGCCCATCGAGAAGCCCGCCACGGCCCGACCGTCGAACTCGGCGAACGTGCGGAAGTTCGCGTCGACCCAGGGCAGAACCTGGCTCATGTGGAACGTTTCCCAGTTGCGGGGGCCGACGTTGGTGGTGACGGGGTTGCTGTACCACCCGCAGGGCCCGCCATCGGGCATCACGATGATGATCTGCTTGTCCTCGGACAGCTCACGGATGCCGGCCTTGTCCCAGCTGATGAAGTCCTGGCCCGGCCCGCCACCGTGCAGCAGGTACAGGACGGGGTAGGTGCGCCCGTCATCGCGGTAGCCGCGGGGCACCAGGACGTTGATGGCGGGATCCCACGCGACCTCGTCCGTCTCGAAGCGGTAGTACCACATGCGGGGGTCGTCCTCGTTGTGCGCGACGAGGCGCAGACCGGCGTGGTCGGGGGAGGGGAGAGGCCGTGCGGCTGTCTCGGCGCGGGCGGGGGACGTCGCCGCCAGAAGGCCGCCGGAGGCCACGGCCATGCCGAGCGAGAGACCGCCGACGTTCTTGAGGAGGGTTCGGCGGTTCGGGGGGTTCGGGCTCAAGTCGACTCCAGAGGGGTACGGGGGAGACCCGCGCGGGCCGCCGCCGGCCGGTCGAGAGGGTACGAACGGTCGGGTCGCGGCCTGCGTGGGGCGGCCACCTTGTTGTGGCCGCCACCCCAGTGGAACAGGGAGCCACGGTGGGCGCACGGGGGGTTGCGATAACAGGTTCGTTAACCTTCTTCGCCTGTGGGTGATATGCGCGTTCGTTTCCTACATCGTGGCTCCAAGCCCGAGCGAAGGAAGCGCCCCGTTGAGCCCTCAGGCCCTGCCTGGAGGTGATCACGACGGTGACCGGCGAGGCCTGGCGACCCGTATGGAGTCATCTCACCGCAACCGCTTCCCCGCCTCCCAATCATCAGAAGTGGCCAGAACAGGCCCGGAGACAGACCTGGCGCCGGTGGCATAGAGCATCCACCAAAGCTCCTCGAACGGCACCACCGGCTCTCCGCGGGTATCTACGAACACACTCACGCCACCCCCGTCCGAGCCGACGACGTCCCACCAGGACCATCGTCTGTCCTCGGGGTCGAAGAGCGATATCCATTCATGCACCCCCCAGATATCACCCTGGCGATGTCGGTAGTAATTCTCGCAACCTTGCAGCACGAGATCATCGGCCGGTCCCTCAACGGGTTCGGTGTCACAGAAGGAGGTGAGGAACCATCCGGGAAGCGATGAGTGGTCAAAGTGCTCACGCTCAAAACCTTGAAAGGAGCCGATGACGATCACCGAAGTCAGAACCCGCCTGAGTCGGCAAGCGTACTCTCCCGCATCCGACAGGGGGTTCACATCCATGCGGACCATCACGGAAGGAGCCTCTCCTACCGGGCCGAAGCGAACCCGATTCATCTCATCCATGAAGGTCCTTTGGCTGCTGCAAGATTCTCCTGCTGTTAGGGATAATGCTCGTCAGGAAACCGTTGGTCATTCTTGGCGGAAAACCAAGTCGGTGCCGTCGGATCGGCATCGCCGTCCTCGAGTGTCCGCACCGCTTACACGCCAAATCTCATCGAATTATATTTCATGGCCGGGCGATCAGGAAAAATCACCGGACAGCCAGGAAGAAATCTCCCTTCCATCGCTTTCGGCATCCCTCAAGTGAGAACCAATGTCACCGCTCTCCTCCAGGGAAGAGCGAACCCTATCGACCAACCTGGACACTTGATGCCTGTTCCAGGCGACCCTGGGGTCGCTTTCAGCGTCTACCGCATCCGCAATTTCATCCAACTCCCCTTCCACCCACCAGAAAACCCAATCGTTAGAGGCTCTTCCCAGATGAGGGTGTAGGTCGGCCGGGCGCGTCGGTCCGCAGATAGACGTCGAGGTCTCCCGACGATGGAGGTTCCTACGCCATCCATCCGAAAGACCTCGACGTGACCGACGCTACCCCGCCGGCCGGCTTCGGCCGCCCTGACCTGACCGCCTTCGCGGCTCATCCCAATCGACCCTGATCGAGTCTGCTGACCCCCTCGACGAGAACGCAGCGACATCACAGCCACCCAACCCCGACCGTCCGGGAAGCCGGGACACGTCACATGGCCTGTGCTGCGGGCGTGTCGAGTGGGTCGTCCAGGGGCGACGCAGGAGCGTCGACGCGACGTGCTGAGAGGTGGTTCCAACCGAGCACTAGGACACCGGCTACAGGCATGGCGATAGGTCAGGAACGGCGTCGCTCCCTACGCAGGAGGGAGCGCAGAGTCTCGGCGTTCGCGTAGCCGACCCGTCGCGCGATCTCGGCGGAGGTGAGGTCCGTGGTTGCTGAGAGGTGCCGAGCTCGTTCGATGCGAAGCCGTTGGACGAAGCCGAGCGGAGTGAGGTTGAGCGCCGCGCGGACTCGTCGTTCGAGGGTGCGCCGGCTGGTGCCGAGCGACTGCGCGACGAAGGCGACGTTGAACGGTTCGTCCAGGCGGGCGCGCACGAAGCGTTCGAACTCGACGACGATCGGGTCCTCGTGCCGGAGATGTTCGTAGGCGACGAAGGCCGCCTGCGACGGACGCTCGTCGATGATGAGGAGCTTGGCGACATGTTGGGCCAGGTCGGGGCTGATCGATCGCACGAGTGAGAGCGCGAGGTCGATGTGGGCGAACGCGGCGCCGGCGGTGACGAGGTTCCCGTCGACCACGACCATGGTGTCGAGATCGAGGGCGACGGTCGGATAGCGCTTCAGGAACTCCGGCCCCAGGAACCAGCTGGTCGTCGCCCGCCGATGATGCATCCGTCCGGTCTCGGCGACAGCGAACACGCCGGTACACGCCGCGGCGATCCGGGTGGTCGCGTCGTCGAGGCGCCCGAGCGAGGCGATGACCGAACGAGCATCTCGGCTCTGGAGGGCGTCGTTGGTAGCGGCGGCTGTGAGGGTTCCAAGCGCAGGGACGACGACCACGTCGAACTCTGCGGACTCCGACAGCGGGTGGTCCACCGACAGGGTCATCGATGCCGTCGTGGTCACTCTCCGTTTCGGTCCGAGGATGGCGAGTTCGATCGGGTCGATCCGCGGGTCGACATCGCCGCGGGCTCCGTCGGCCACCCGCACGATGTCGATGACCGACGCGACAGCCGAACCGAAGCAGCCGTCGATCGCGATCAGTCCGATACGCATGGCGCGAACAATAGCAATACTGCCGTATACGCCACTTCTCACATGCCCTTGCTCGTCATACGCTGAACTCGCTTCACCAAGAAACCTCGACACCTAGGAGAACCCCTCATGTCCACACCCGCATCACTTCCGTATGCCTTCGTCGCCAAGATCGTCGCGGCCGATGGACAGCACGACGCGCTCGCCGATCTGCTCGCCGGCGCTGTCGCGCTCGCCAACGAAGAAGTAGGAACGATTGTCTGGTTCGCGGTCAGGACCCACGCCGACACCTTCTGGATCTTCGATGCATTCCCCGACGAGGCCGCTCGCGACGCCCACGCCAACGGCGCCATCGTCGCAGCCCTGATGGCCAACCAGCACCTCCTCGGCGCAGCACCCGAGATCCTGGCGGCCGACGTCCTCGCGTCCAAGCTCCCGTAGTCCGCCAACGCACGAGACGATCGCGCCCCGCCGAGCGGTCGCCAGGTCGCGACGCAACGCCACGCTGCGTTGCCGAGCGGTGCGAGGCCTATCGGCACACGGACAGGATGCCGGCCGCGAGCGCTCAGCCGGCGAGGGGTCCGTCGCAGAGGAGAGCGACGTCGGTGTCGGGCAGAGCCGTGAGGCCAGCGCATCGCGCGACCACCAGAACCGAACCGCCCCTGCCCTGCGTTTCCGCAGGTCAGGGGCTGTTCGTCGGAGCCGCCTGTCGGAATCGAACCGACGACCTAATCAGGGTCTTCTCAGATGACGGTGTAGGTCGGCCGGGCGCGTCGGTCCGCAGATAGACGTCGAGGTCTCCTGATGACGGAGGTTCCTACGCCATCCATCCGAAAGACCTCGACGTGTCCGACGCTACCCCGCCGGCCGGCTTCGGCCGCCCTGACCTGACCGCCTTCGCTCGACTCGACGGCCTCGGTCTGAGCGTGACCGGACAACGACTTGAACCGGATCGTGCGGTCCTCGCGTGCCGCGTGGTGGAACCAGATCAGTGGTGCCGACGGTGCGGCAGCGAAGGCGCTTGCTCGTGACACCGTGATCCGGCGGTTGGCCCACGAGCCGCTGGGCTGGCGACCGACCGTGCTGGAAGTTGTAGTGCGCCGCTACCGCTGTGCCGACTGCGGACACGTGTGGCGCCAAGACACCAGCGCCGCGGCGGAGCCACGCGCGAAGCTCTCGCGCACCGGGCTGCGGTGGGCGCTGGAAGGGATCGTGGTCGCACACCTCACCGTCGCCCGTGTCGCCGAGGGACTCGGGGTCGCGTGGGACACCGCCAACAACGCGGTCCTGGCTGAAGGCAAGCGGCTGCTGATCAACGACCCCACGCGGTTTGAGGGCGTGAAGGTCATTGGCGTCGATGAGCACGTCTGGCGCCACACCAGGCGTGGCGACAAGTACGTCACCGTGATCATCGACCTCACCCCGGTCCGCGATGGCGCCGGCCCAGCAAGGCTGCTGGACATGGTCGAGGGCCGGTCGAAGGCGGCGTTCAAGACCTGGCTCGCCGACCGCGACGACGCCTTCCGTGACGCGGTCGAGGTGGTCGCGATGGACGGCTTCACCGGGTTCAAGACCGCCGCTGCAGAGGAGATCCCGGACGCGGTCACGGTGATGGATCCCTTCCACGTCGTGCGCCTGGCCGGTGACGCCCTCGACAGGTGCCGGCGCCGGGTCCAACTCGCGATCCACGGGCACCGTGGGTTCAGGGACGACCCGCTCTACAAGTCGCGGCGCACGCTGCACACCGGCGCGGACCTGCTCACCGACAAGCAGAGCGACAGGCTACGCGCGCTGTTCGTTGATGACGCTCACGTCGAGGTCGAGGCGACCTGGGGTGTCTACCAGCGCATGATCGCCGCCTATCGCCACGAGGACCGGCAACGTGGCCGCGAGCTCATGGAGAAGCTGATCACCGACCTCAGCGCCGGCGTCCCCAAGGTGCTCACCGAGCTCACCACCCTGGGCCGGACCCTGAAGAAGCGAGCCGCTGACGTGCTCGCCTACTTCGAACGACCCGGCACCAGCAACGGGCCGACCGAGGCGCTCAACGGACGGCTCGAACACCTGCGCGGCTCCGCACTCGGGTTCCGCAACCTGACCAACTACATCGCCCGAAGCCTGCTCGAGACCGGCGGCTTCAGCCCCCAACTCCTACACCCCCGATTGGGATGAGCCCCTCCACCGCACCCGACACGAAACACGTGTGGTGGCCGGTGGATCACAGGCACGTATCCGGCAGTCGGGGAGTTCTTTCGGGGAATGAGGCTCCGGGGCCCTCCAATCGCCATGACGGGGCAGGTGCTCGCCTTCGTCAAGAACCACTTCAAAGATCAGAGTGGCACCCCTGCCCCTTCAATCTCCTTGTAAATAGACTTAATGCAAAGGATTTTTCCAATCTCCCTCTTCGATGCCAAAATATTCCGAGAATGAAGTGATGAAAAGTCGGGCTTGATCGGTGACCAAGGGGGGTTCTTTTTTGACTATCTCAAAATACTCTCCCAATGTCATGAGGGCTGCTTCCTCCCTTCCGGTCAAGGCCTGTCCAACGGCTAACTGCCTCAACTGGAACTGGTCGCACTGAGTGCACTCTAGATATTCAACAACATCATTGATTCCGCGAAATTTGTTGAAGAAATTCTCTTCAGCGAAGAGTACGTCAGAAGACAACGCCTGAACGGCTTCCTGGGCATTGTCGCTCCTGAGGATCGACCACTCGTTCTCAAAATTCACCAAACCGAGCTCTGTGTGCTTGAGGTCGGAAAGCGAGACTCCCACCGAAGCCAATCCCGAGTATAAATTCCCCGAGTGGGGAAGTCCAATAAACCTGGATACAAGATCTCCAATCGTCGGACAGCGCACCCCGAGGGAAGGATTCAACCGTATTCCGTAGCCCTTTTCCAGGAGATCTAGTCTTAGCTGATAAATAACCGAAGGAGAGTCAAATTTAACAAACCCGCCTCCCTCGAAATCACACCGACCCCAACCTCGCGAGGACAAGCATCGATCAATTTTCTCTAAAGTCTCACTCATTAGCAATCTGGACACATCCAAGCATCAATCTCCACAGGCATCCTTACCTTGTCGCCCTTTCTCATGCCATAAGCTTCAAGGCGGCTCGAGCCCAAAGTTGCACCGACTCCGCCCAGTTCAGGGTAGCCAGACTGCTGGTTGGGAGTGACTGTCGCACCTGAGCCCGTTTTCACTTCAATGGCTCTCCAGTTGCCACTGGGATCTCTTGCCACAAAGTCCGCTCTAAGAGCTCATCTCATTTGGTGAGTCTGCGAAAGCAAATCAACGTGCAGGCGATGCCAGCGAACGCGAGGAAGTGTTCGGCCTTGCGCTCGTAGCGACGGTGGAGCCGGCGGCACCCGGCCAGCCAGGCCATGGTGCGTTCGACCTGCCAGCGGTGGCGCCCCAACCGCTTCGAGGACTCCACACCCTTGCGGGCCAGGCGATGGACGATTCCGCGTTCACGCAGCCATCGGCGCAGGTGGGTATAGTCGTAGCCCTTGTCTCCATGGAGCTTGCCGGGTTTGCGCCGCCTGCGGCCTCGCCTGGACCGGATGGGCGGTATCGCGCGAATCAGCGGTTGCAGGGCTTGGCTGTCGTGCAGGTTCGCGCCCGAGATCGCCACGGAAATCGGAAGCCCACTCCGATCGGTGATCAAGTGGATCTTCGACCCTTTCTTGCCCCGATCGACAGGATTCGGATCCGTCAGGTCCCCCCTTTGAGAGCACGCATGTTCACCGAGTCGACCGCGCACCGCGACCAGTCGAGTTCACCGCGGGAGCCGAGTTCGTCCAGGACCAGGCGATGCAGCTTCGCCCACACGCGGGTCCGACTCCACTCGGTAAAACGCCGGTGCGCGGTGGGCCCGGAGGGGCCGAACACCGGTGGGAGCTGGGCCCAAGTGCAGCCGGTGGTCGCCACGAAGATGATCGCGGCCAAGACCTCACGGTCCCCGTGTCTACGCCGCCCACCACCTTGAGGCCGGGTGGGCGCCTCGGGCACCACCCGCTGAAACAGCTCCCACAGTCCGTCCGGAACCAAACGCTCAACCATCGACACTGGGACAGGTTACCGAGAATCCAAATGAGATGGGCTCTAAAAGTGCGACCTCCACTGTCGGTGAATGGAACTTCCGAAACGATCGGGTTATAACCGTCAGACTGAAGGCGTCTCTCAGTCGCAAGTTCCCCAAGGTCGCCGTGGTTATTTCCAGATACAGGACAGTTTACGTTGTGGTTGAGGACATCCAGGTCCCCGGCCGCCACGTGGTAGGTGTGGACGCCCTGGACGGTCAGGTTATGGACCGTGGCCGTCTGGGTCCAGGCCTGAACCGCGGAGACCTGCACCCAGGTGCCGGACGAGGTCTGCAGCCACATGCCCGGGGCCAGGTCGATCGCGTCCACCCACAGGCCCGGGTCCGGAACCCAGAACGGGTGACCATCGGTAGCCACGATCACATCGCCCGCGGCCACCGGTCCTGGAACACCCGCGGATTCCTCATCCGAACCGGCCTCGTCCCCTGCGGGGGCATCGCGTTCGGTGGTCGGGTCGATGGTGATCTGCACCAGGGCCTTACCGCCCGAGCCCACGATCGTTGCCAGGACCGTCCGAGCCGATTGCTCCCCTGTCTCGGGATCGGTCGCCAGAACCTTCTCGCCGACATCGACGTCCTCGATGGGTTTGGTGGACCCATCGGCCATCACCACACCCGTCCCCGGAGTGAAGCTGTTCCCGATCGGACAGCTCACGTTCTGCATCTTCTTGTTGGCCCGGTTCAGGCCCTTGATCCCGTCGATCAGCTCACCGCCCAGGGCGGAGATCCGTCGACCCGACTCGGCTGCCTTGCCCCACCGAAGCCCGTACTTCGCGGCGAGCTTGGCGGGCAGCCCGCCCACGAACATCAACGCGACATCCGGTCCGCGACGCGTCTCCGGTCCCGGTCTACGGCCACCGTGTTTCGGTGCCCTTTCCTTGATCTACGCTCCGATTCGTGAGGACGACGAGATGGAGCCGGGTCCGTGAGCGGGTCCAGGCCCTGGCTTCCGGGGGCCGGGAGCACGAGGCGCTCGGCGCGGGGGACCGGTACGGAGCCAAGGGGCACAGCCTGCCACTCGCCGCCCCGCTCTCAGAGGCGGAGATCGCCGAGGTGGAGACACAGTGGGGCGTCTCGCTGCCCGATGACTACCGAGGGTTCCTCCTGGAAGTCGGTGCCGGCGGAGCGGGCCCCGGCTACGGGCTCAACGTTCTGAGCAGAACGGCGACCGGATGGGCATGGGACGGGGACGAGGGTCGGCCCCGTCGCGACGGCTTGTCGGCTCCCTTCGTCACGGCCCGGGAACGAGTACGACTCCTGGCCGAGCATGAGGACCAAAAACCGGAACGGGCCGATTTCGCGACGCGGGAGGCGTTCGACGCCGCGTACGGCGAGTGGCGCGACGCCGACGACCGCCTTTTCGACAGGTTCGCGGACGGGGCCGTGTGCCTGAGTCACGAGGGCTGCGGCCATTTCAACTGGCTCGTCGTGACAGGGCCCGAGCGCGGCGGCATGTGGGTCGACGGTTTCCCGGCCGAAGGGGGTTTCCGCCCCCTCGGTACTTCAGGCGAGAGGGTCGGGTTCGCCGACTGGTACCTCGGCTGGGTCGCCACCTCTGAGTCCCTCCAGTGATCACGACCAGAGGAAGACCTGGGAACGGCGACTGCGAGGGCGGCCGATCCGCATGGGCGGGCCGGAGTGGCGTGGAACATGAAGGTCGGCTGGAACGGGGCCTCAGCCCTCCCGCTCCTCCGCCAAGAGACGGTGGACCTCCCGTAACGCCGCGAGCTGCGCGGGGTTGTAGAGGTCGACCAGGGCCTGGGCCACGGTGATCATGGCGTCGCGCTTCCTGCCGCGAACGAAGAGCCCCGGGTTCTCCACGGAGGGGTACTCCTCGCGGATAGAACGGACGGAAGGGGCCATGCGCTTCGCCAGATCGCGGACCGTCTCCTCGTCGGCGTCCGCGGGGAGAGCGTTGAACTCGGCGTCGACCTTCTCGTGGGTGGCCGACATATCTCGGATGTCCTGGATGAACTCTTCGGTGAAGAGTCGCGCGGAGACCATGATCATCGCCCGATCCGCGTCCGACAGATGCGAGGCCACCTCCTCGAACCCCGCCGGGACGTCCGCCGACGTGCGATGCCGCAACAGCGGCGCGAGCTCGGCGCGGATCGCCTGTTGCCGCTCGATCGAGGCGGCCAGTTCATCGTCCAGGGCCCGCACCGTATCGACGAAGCCCTCCTCCGGCCCGTCCAACAGAGCGATCTGCGACAACGACATCCCCAGGTCGCGCAACCGTCTGATCTGCAACAACCGCACCAGATGGTTCGTGTCGTAGCGCTTGTAGCCGTTCAGAGCCCGCTCCGGCTCCTCCATCAGCCCGATGGAGTGATAGTGCCGGATGGTCTTGATGGTCGTGCCCGCCAACGCGGCGAGCTCACGGGTGCTCCAGGCCATCAGAGGAAGACGTACGTGATCGACATACACACATTCTCCGGGTTCCACCGACGGAACGGAACCATCGCCGAACCACCGGGAACGCCACGCCCACCGAGGGATCCGGCCGACACCGGAACGGCCGGATCCGAGAAGCGGGATTTGACCATGCCCCTAGGGCATCGTTTGTGATGTGGGTGTCCGGGACGAACCCGGATGCGCCGACCCCGTCGAGGCATCCGCCGTCCCCTCCGACGACCGACCCGAAAGGGCACAGCCATGAGCAGCGCGGACCACGGAACCCGACCCCGACGCATCGAGATCGAAGAACTCTTCGCCGACCCCTCCTTCGCCAACCCGAAGATCTCGCCCGACGGGACCCGGATGGCCTACCTCGCCCCCGAACACGGACGACGCAACGTCTGGGTGCGAGGCATCGACCAGGACCATGACCAGGCCCGCTGCGTCACCCACGACGACCGGCGGGGCATCACCACCTACCTGTGGTCCGACGACCCGCGCTGGCTCCTCTACCTCCAGGACACCGACGGCAACGAGGACTGGCACCTGTACCGGGTCGACCTCGACGACCCGGACACGCCCGCTGTCGACCTCACCCCGCTTCCCGAAGGATCCCGGGTCTTCGGAGCCGAAGAGCTCCCCTCCCACCCCGGTCATGTGCTCGTGACCATGAACCGGCGGCCGATGTCCCTCGACCTGTTCCGCGTCGAGGTCGCCACCGGCGAGATCACACTCCACCACGAACAGACCGGCCCCACGGAGAACGTGCTCCTGGACCACGACGGCCGCCCCGCGTTCGCCTCCCACCTCGAAGAGGACGGCACGCTGGAGTTCTCCGCCATCGACCCCGACACCGGAGACCACAAGAGCCTCATTCGCATGGGAGGCGCCGAATATCCGCTGGGAGTCCACCCGCAGCTGGTGACCCCAGACGGCACCGGCCTCGTCATCGGTGCCTACCACGAATCGGACCACCTCAGCCTCGTCCGCGTCGACCGCGAGACCGGCGAGATCACCGTCCTGGCCGCCCTCGAAGACCAGAGCCTCGACATCATGGGCACCATGCTCCCCGGAGTCCTTCCGCCCACCGTTTACACCCACCGCCGTACCGGAGAGATCCTCGCCGCCCGCTTCGTCGGACCGCGCCCCCACATCGAGGTGCTCGACGACGACTTCGCCGAGGTCTACGCCAAGCTCTCCACCCTCTCCGACGGCGTCCTCGGCACCCTGTCCTCCGACGACACCGGACGCCACTGGATCGCCACCTTCGTCCACGACCGCGACCCCGCTGTCGCCTGGCACTACGACCACGAGACCGGCCAGAGCCGCCGACTCTTCCGGCCCTACCCCCACCTGGACCCGGCCGACCTCGCGCCCATGGAGGCCGTCGAGTTCCCCGCGCGCGACGGACTGCCGCTGCACGGCCTGCTCACGCTGCCCGTCGGCGTCGCCCCCGAGAGGCTGCCGCTCGTACTGCTCGTGCACGGCGGACCCTGGATGCACGACACCTGGGGCTACAACCCTCAAGCGCAGCTCCTCGCCAACCGAGGTCACGCTGTACTCCAGGTCAACTTCCGCGGCTCCACCGGCTACGGCCGCCGCCACACCACCGCCGCCATCGGCCAATTCGCCGGCGCCATGCACGACGACCTGCTCGACGCCGTCGACTGGGCCGTCGGCCGGGGCTACGCCGACCCCGACCGGATCGGCATCATGGGCGGCTCCTACGGCGGCTACGCGGCCCTGGTCGGAGTCACCTTCACCCCCGACCGCTTCGCCGCCGCCGTCGACATCGTCGGCATCGCCGACCTGGCCAGCTTCATGCGCAACCTGCCGCCGTTCAGCCGTCCCTACCTGATGACCAGCTGGTACGCCTACGTCGGTGACCCGGACATTCCCGAGCAGGAGGTCGACATGCTCGAACGCTCCCCGATCAGCCGCGTCGACAAGATCACCACACCGTTGTTGGTGGCCCACGGGGCCAACGACGTACGGGTCATGCAGGGGGAGTCGGACAAGATCGTCGCCTCCCTGGAGGAACGAGGGGTGCCGGTGGAGTACCTGCTGGCCGAGGACGAGGGGCACGGGTTCGCCAACCCGGAGAACGAGATCCGGTTGCAGGAGGCGATCTTGAGGCACTTCGAGAAGCACCTGGGGGAGTAGGGGTGTAGGGGTTTCGAGAGTTCGTGTTGTGAGGGCGGGGCGGGGGAGCGGGGTGTGGGGGTTGTGGGAGGGGTGCGGGGTGGCTGTGGTCGCGAGGGGCTCGGGTGTTCGTGAGAGCATGCCGGGGGAGTGGGAAGTGGAAACGGCGCTGGGCGCTGTCGGTGAGGGAAGGTCGAGGTCGGCTGTTCCTTAACCGGCGAGTAGGTCTCGCGAAGATAACGCCCCGCGTTGTTGCAGGTCATTAAGCTGAGCCCCACGCACGTGGGGATGGATCGCGGGGCCGCCCTACCCAGGGCGGCCCCTCACGGTGAGCCCCACGCACGTGGGGATGGGCCGACCAAGAAGGGCCTGGTGGTTCCAAGATTCGGAACCACCAGGCCCACCATGCTCGGAGACCGGTTAGGCTGTGGCCTTCGCCACCGCTTCCGCGACCTCTTCCCAAGATGGCAGGCTCTTCTCCTCGCTCCTGAGCACCGACACCGAAGGCATGGCCTCAAGTTCCTGGAGGCTTCGCCTGAATGCAGGGTGCCCCGCGAGCGCCTCACCGGCCTTCGGCACGATGATCGTCGGGACACCGCGACCGATCATCTCGCAGGCCAAGGCGACGGCGAACGTGTCGGTCAACCCGAGGGCGGTCTTGTTCGTGCTGTTGAACGACCAGGGGCAGGCCACTACGGCTGCACCGGGAGGCATGCTGCGTCCCGTTCCCGGAAGCCGGAACTCGGTCCTCACGGGTTCCCCGGTGAGGTCGGCGAGGGCGTCCAGGTCGTGGAAGCGCGCTCCCATGGGAGTGGACAGGACCGCGACGTGCCGGCCCTGGTTCTGGAGGAGTTCCACGAGACCGTTCACCGGCTCGTGGTCGCTGGTGGACGCTCCGGACAGGAGCAGGTACAGGGGGCGCTGATCAGTCATGGGACCAGTTTCGGGGGTCCCGGTCGCATCCTCGACATCAGCCCCTGCAACGGCTCAGGGCCCGACTGCAGGAAGCGATCTTGAAGCACTTCGAGGAGTACCTGGGGGTGGGTGGGTCTTGGGGGCTCGGTTCGTGAGGAGGGGAACGGGAGTGTAGGCGGGGCGCTCGTGGCTGTGAGGGGCTCAGGTATTCGTGAGAGCATGTCGGGAAGTGGAAGCGGTGCTGGGCACTGCCGGTGAAGGATGGTCGAGGTCGGCTGGTTCTTAACCGGCGAGTAGGTATCGCGAAGATAACGCTCCGCGTTGTTGCAGGTCATTAAGGTGAGCCCCACGCACGTGGGGATGGACCGGAACGCCTCGGAGATTTCCGAACCCGGGACGTGTGAGCCCCACGCACGTGGGGATGGACCGCACACCCTCGTCGTCACCGCCGCGATCGACGAGTGAGCCCCACGCACGTGGGGATGGACCGTCTCCCGTCGCGCATCGCGGTGTTGTTGCGCCGTGAGCCCCACGCACGTGGGGATGGACCGCTTCTCGGAGCCGCCCGCGGCCTCACGGAGCAGTGAGCCCCACGCACGTGGGGATGGACCGACAAAAAGTCGGCTTGGTGACTCTTCACCGAGGTGAGCCCCACGCACGTGGGGATGGACCGCTCAAGGGGGAGTCGCACCTTTTCTTCGGTGGGTGAGCCCCACGCACGTGGGGATGGACCGGCCGCCAGCGGCCTCCGGCATGGGAGCGTCTGGGTGAGCCCCACGCACGTGGGGATGGACCGGCACTTTTAGTGGGCATGGTTTCGTCCGTGACGTGAGCCCCACGCACGTGGGGATGGACCGAGGACATCTTGTAGATCTGTCTTTGTTTCGAGTGAGCCCCACGCACGTGGGGATGGACCGATCGAGAGCGGTGAGCTAGAACCAGGGGACTCGTGAGCCCCACGCACGTGGGGATGGACCGAAACCCTGGACGCGCTGATCTGCGAGGTGAACGTGAGCCCCACGCACGTGGGGATGGACCGTACCCAGGTATCTCCGATATCCGCGCGTCGGCGTGAGCCCCACGCACGTGGGGATGCCGGGGCTGTCCTCAACAGGAGGTCCCCCGGTCAGCGGGCGCTCTCTTCATGGGCGTCGAGAAGGTCGGCCACGAGTCGGCGGGCGTACGCGGTCTCGAGACCGGCGGGGCGAAAGAGGATGCGGTACATGATGGGGGCGACGATGCCGTCCATGGTCTCTTCGACGGCGGGGGTGTTCTCCCCACGACCGCTCGCGCGGATGAGGATGGTATCGATCTGTTCGGCCGCGTAGGCGGAGCACCGCCCGGCGTTACCGCCGTCCGGGTCGCCGAGTAGAGCGTCCCGAATGTAGGCCCGGCCCGAACCGGATCCCATCTCGTCGAGGAACTGTTCGGCCCAGGCGGTGAGGTCGGCTCGCAGGTCGCCGTGGTCTTCCGGTTCACCCTCGGGGCGCAGACGTTCCACCGCGACGTCCGACAACAGCTCGGTCAGGTCACCCCAACGACGGTAGATCGTCGACGGGGTGACCTCGGCGCGTTGGGCGACCATGGGCACGGTGAGGGCGTCGCGCCCCACCTCGGCCAGGAGTTCACGTACCGCGGAGTGCACCGCGGCCTGGACCCGGGCGCTACGCCCTCCGGGGCGCACCATCTGCTTGCGACTCATGGAGTCAGTCTAAAGCTCGCCCTCTGCGTTTAGCGGTTCTCTGAAGCGGAACGGAGACCGCCCGACGGTGGGTATCGACGGTCCTCGTGGCCTCGAGACGGACCGTCGGTCCGCGGGCCGGGCTCAGCCGACCGGAGCGAGCGCTCGAGCGGGCCGCGCCCGTTCGTAGGCGTGCCCCGCTCGCAGAAGCGTTCGCTCATAGAGGGGGCGGCCGATCAGCTGCATGCCGATGGGCATGCCCGCCGTGTCGTGGCCGACCGGGACGGACAGGGCTGGCAGCCCGGTGATGTTCGCCGGGGCGGAGAGCCGGACGTAGGCGTCGGAGACGCTCTCGGTCGTACCGTCCGGCCAGGTGACGCTCTCCTGCGTGGCCGGAACCGCGGTCATCGGAACGGTGGGGGCGGCGACCATGTCGACCTCCTCCAGAAGACGGTTCCACGCGTCGCGCATCAGCGTGCGGGCGCGTTGGGCCCTCAGGTGGTCGCCCGCGCTCATCAGCTCGCCGGCCTCCAAGAGGATCCGCACGTCCGCCTGGTACAGCTCGGGCACGGTGCGCAGGGTTCGCTCGTGGTAGGCGGTGGCCTCCGGCACCATCAGGCCCCACTGAGTGGCCTGGACGTAACGGGTCATGGGGATCTCGACTTCGACGAGTCGGGCACCGAGCTCCTCCATTCCGGCGATGGCGTGGTGGACGGCGGCGGCCACCTCCGGATCGACGTGCTCGAAGTAGTAGTGGCTCGGCACTCCGACGCGCACACCGCTCAAGTCCGGGTCCGTCTCCGGCCGGTGGTCGACGGGGAGGGTGTCCAGTGAGGCCGGGTCGCGCGGATCGTGCCCGGTGAGGGCGTTCAGAACCAGGGCCGCGTCCTCGACGGTGCGGGTGATCGGCCCGACGTGGTCGAGGGACCAGGACAGCGTGGTGATCCCGTGGCGGGGGACCAGCCCGTAGGTGGGCTTGAGGCCGACCACTCCGTTCAGGGCGGAAGGCACTCGGATCGACCCTCCGGTGTCGGTGCCGAGGGAGAACGTCGCTTCCCCGGCGGCCACCGCGACGGCGGATCCGCCGCTGGAGCCTCCGGCGATCCGGTCCCGGTCCCAGGCATTGCCGGTCTGTGGGGTGGTCAGGCCATAGGCGAACTCGTGGGTGTGGGTCTTGCCGACCAGGACGGCGCCGGCGGACCGTAGTCGGGCGGCGACCGTACTGTCGGCGGTCGCGCGATGGTCGGTCCGGACCCGGGAACTGGCGGTGGTGGGCATGCCGGCGACGTCGATCAGGTCCTTGAGGCCGACCGGGACACCGTGCAGTGGCCCCCGGTATTCACCTTGGGAGATCTCCCGTTCGGCCTCGCGCGCCGCGTGGCGGGCCTGTTCGGCGGCGACCATGACGTAGGCCTCGAGGTGCGGCTCGATCCGTTCGATGCGTTCGAGGACGGAGTCGACCAGTTCGACGGGGGACAGTCGCCGTTCCCGGATCAGGGTCGCGGTGGCGGCGAGGGTCGATTCATACGGTCGCATCGGGCTTCTCCTGTCCTACGCGATAGGTGCTCGCGGGCGGGGTGTCTCCGAAGTCCAGCTCGCGCAGAACCGAGACGACGGTGTGGATGTGGTCGGCGGTGGCCGCGACCGCCGTGTGCCGGTCATGGGGGAGCGGCAGTCCGGCCCGGGCGGCCCAGCGGGCGGCCTCGGGCGGGGTGAGCTCGGTGGAGGACACGGTTCTCCCATCCGGTCGGGGCGGGGTGCCGGAGCACCCCACGCCAAAAGCTAACTGTTTGCTTTAGGTGACGGTAGGTCCTATCGTCGCTTAAGGCAAATGTGTTGCTTTTGCGGGAAGGGGGGCATGGTCAGCGGACGCGCGCCCTTCGTTCTCGACGCGTCGTGCCCCATGACCGCCTCAACCGGCCCTGCCCGCGGCAGTGGCTCCGACGGCCCTCGCAGTGTCACGGCGCGCGGCGGCCGACCCCTGTCAGGCCATCGATCGCCTCCAACGAAGAAGAAAGGAAACGAGAGACCATGCGGACCCCTTCCACCATCCCCTCCTGGTCCGTGGGCGACGTCATCGTCCACCGCGTCGACGAGGTCCCGCTGCCACCGGCGACCGGACCGTGGCTGCTACCCGACGCCACCCCCGATCTGGTGCTGGGCCAGGACTGGCTGCGTCCCCACTTCGCCGACCACGATGGCGTCCTCCACATCGACAGCCACAGCTTCGCGTTCGTCGTGGACGGATCGCGCGTGCTCGTCGACACCGGTATCGGCAACGGCAAGCAGCGGGCCAACCCCGCCTGGCACGACCTGCGCACCGACTACCTGGAGCGGCTCACCGAGGCCGGCTTCCCACCGGAGACCATCGACCTGGTGATCCTCACGCACCTGCACGCCGACCACGTCGGCTGGAACACCCGACAAGTGGACGGCGCGTGGGTGCCCACCTTCCCCAACGCCCGCTACCTCACCAGTCGAACCGAACGAGAGTTCTGGGCCGGTCAGGACATGGACGAGGCGCGCCGCCAGATGTTCCGCGACTCGGTGATCCCGATCGAAGAGGCCGGCCTGCTCGATCTGGTCGACGTCCCGGTCGAAGGCGCGCGGATCTCACCCGGCCTACGCCTGATCCCGACCCCCGGCCACACCCCAGGCCATGTCGCCGTCGAACTGGCCGTCCAGGGAGAAATGGCACTGATCACCGGCGACTGCGTCCACCACCCGATCCAGCTCGCCCATCCCGGCATCGGGGCCTGCGTCGACATCGATCCTCGGCGCTCCGAGGCCACCCGCCGTGCGCTGCTCGCATCCCTGGCCGCTACCGACACCCTGCTGCTCGGAACCCACTTCGCCCCGCCCACCGCCGGTCGGGTCGTCACCGACGGGGACGCCTACCGGTTGCTACCGGTGCCGGCGGACTGAACGGGGGCTTCAGGGCTCTGGAAGGGTGGGGAGAGAGGGCTTTGGTGTGGTCCGAAAGCTGGGGAGGGCCGTTGTTCCGGGTCGGTCCGGCTTTCGTGAGAGCATGCGGTGAGATGGAAGCGGTGCCGGGGTGTCGGTGGGTGGGACGGTCGAGGTCGGCTGTTCCTTAACCAGCCAGTAGGTCTCATGGAGATAACGCGCCGCGTTGTCGCAGGTCATTAAGCGTGAGCCCCACGCACGTGGGGATGGACCGGACACCCTGACCCTGGCGCCAGGGCTGTCTACGTGAGCCCCACGCACGTGGGGATGGACCGGCCGCGTCGATCTCCTCGTCGTCCGGTCCGTGGTGAGCCCCACGCACGTGGGGATGGACCGGTGATGTTGTACGGCGCATGGGGCGACTTCTTGTGAGCCCCACGCACGTGGGGATGGACCGAGCTTCTTCGGACTCGGCTCCACCCACGACATGTGAGCCCCACGCACGTGGGGATGGACCGGACCTGCGCCAGCAGCACGCCGACACCGGCCAGTGAGCCCCACGCACGTGGGGATGGACCGAACTCAATGATGACCTGGCCAGCACACTCATCGTGAGCCCCACGCACGTGGGGATGGACCGCCTGCTATCACCGGCAGTAGCCGACCCCGCTCTGTGAGCCCCACGCACGTGGGGATGGACCGGCGTCCTGAGGACAGGTCCTCTTGCAGCGCGCGTGAGCCCCACGCACGTGGGGATGGACCGGCCCTGGCAGGAGACGGGCCGGCCCGGCCGATCGTGAGCCCCACGCACGTGGGGATGGACCGCGCGAGGCGACGCCGATCATCGACAGCCTGCAGTGAGCCCCACGCACGTGGGGATGGACCGCGTGGGATGGCGGCTCAACGAGTTCGTGTTCTGTGAGCCCCACGCACGTGGGGATGGACCGAAGCCGCACCGACCGCGTCCGGCCCAGCCCGGCCCTTACCCGGCGTCGCGTGCCGAATCGGTGAGGTGGCGCCAGGTCCGTACGAGCTGGCTGAACTCCTTGACCTGCACGAGCACGTGGTCGCGGGCGGCGTTCTCCGCGGCCTCGGCGTCCCCGGCGATGATGGCGTCGGCGATCGCGCGATGCTCGGCCAGGGAGCGTCGCATGCGGTCCGGCACCCGGAGCTGGAGCCGCCGATACGGCTGGAGGGCCCGTTTGAGCGCGTGGGCCTGCTGTCGCAGGTATTCGTTGCCGCACGCCCCTGAGATGACGCCGTGGAAATCGGCGTTGGCGTAGTAGTACCCGTCGGCGTCGCCCGCCGTGGCGTACCGCTCGCACGCGCGCAGGGTGTCCTCGAGCCGCTCTATCGACTCCCGCTCGATGCGGCGTGCGCAGAGCCGTGCCGCCATCCCTTCGAGCTCGGCCATGACCTCGAAGCGTTCGGCCAGCTCTGAGACGCCGAGCTCGGTGACGTACGTGCCCTGCTTGGGGCGGATCTGCACCAGCCCGGAGCGTTCCAGGGCCTGGAGCGCCTCCCGGATCGGTGTGCGCGAGCACCCGAACTCGAGCTCGAGTCGCGCCGGATCCAGGCGTTCACCCGGCCGGTACCGGCCCTCGACAACGGCGTTCTCCAGCGCGTCCCGGACGCGTTGGGATTCCGGAACCCGAGCCATCGACACCTCCGTGCCCAGATTAGCCGACCGGCTGAGGGGGTTGCGCTCCACTGTTCCATACCTTACGTTCCCTGTTATATATATCACCCCAAGTGATGTATGTTACTTAAGGAGCGGAGATGCGGCCCGACGGAGCGCGCGAGACCGGTCCGGTCCGACCGGCGAAAGAGGGGCACGACGGTGGCCCCCAGGCGGCCGATACATCGGGGCCGTCCGCCCTGGACCGCCTGCTCACCGACTGCGAGATCCTCATGGGCGACGTGGGAGAGGCCTCCGTCCGCGCGGTCGCGGCGCGGGCCCTGGCCGCCTATGACGAACTCGACGACCCCGGCAGAACGGCCTTCTTCACCCACGTCATCAAGGACCACGGTGTCGACCCCGACCGGGTCCGCACCGCCTTCCATCGCTGGGACGAGGCCGACAACAGCGGATCCGGAGGCGAGGAGGAGCTGGTCGAGCTCTTCGACGCGGTCGAGCCGGCACGCCAGCGACTGCTCCGCCGGATGAACCACGCGCCCGACGCCACGCTCGCCCTGGTCGGGATGCGCGCGGACCTGCGCCGGCTGATGCGCCGCCATCCGGAACTACGCCCCCTGGACCACGACCTCCACCACCTGCTCGCCTCCTGGTTCAACCGCGGATTCCTCCGCCTGGAGGAGGTCACCCCGGACTCGCCCCGGCGGCTGCACGACCACCTGCTGCGCTACGAGAAGGTCCACCCGATGGCGGACCGTGCCGAACTCCGCCGTCGCCTGGAGCCCGCGGACCGCCGCATCTACGCCTTCTTCCACCCGGCCACCGGCGACGTGCCGCTGATTTTTGTGGAAGTCGCCCTGGTGCGGGGGACCCCGGGCGACATCGCCCCCCTGCTGGAGCCCGGCCCCGCCCTGGACCCCCGGGATGCCGACACGGCGGCGCTCTACTCGATCAACAACGCGCTGGACGGCCTGACCGGGATCTCCTTCGGCAACCTCCTCATCAAGCAGGTCATCGAGCAGGTGCGCGACCGGCTGCCGCACCTGGAGCACTTCGTCACGCTCTCACCGATCCCGGGGTTCCGGCGCTGGCTCGACGAGCGGGCCGAGAGCGAGGCCGACCTGCGGGAACTCGTCCGGGACCTGGACGCCGCGGACGGCCCGGCCGACCTCGACCCCACGGAGACCGCGCGGATCCGCCCCCGGCTCCTGCCCGTCCTGGCCCGGTACATCGCGGCCGAGAAACGCGACGACGGACGACCCCTCGACCCGGTCGCCCGCTTCCACCTGGGCAACGGGGCCGCCGCGTGGAGGCTCGACTGGCCGGCGAACACCTCGGAGCAGGCCTGGCGGCAGTCCTACGGCGCGATGGTCAACTACCGCTACGAGCCGGACAAGCTCGAACGCCGCCACGAGGACTTCGTCCGCCGCCGCACCGTGGCGCTCGACGGCCCCCTGCGGGACGCGCTGCCGGACGCCCCGGGCTTCGACACGTGAGCCACCTCCACCGCATAGAACGAGAAAGAGGAATACCAACGATGGCGCCATTCACGGCCATTCACCGATCCTTCGCCGAGCAGGCGCGACGGCGACCGGACCGGACACTGTTCGAACTGCCCGGCGGCGAGAGCATCACCTACGGGCAGACCGAAGAGACCGTGCGACGGATCGCCGCCCGCCTCCTCGCCGACGGCGTCACCCCCGGCGACCGGGTCGCGATGCAGGTGGAGAAGTCCCCCGAGGCCGTCGCGCTGTACCTGGCGACCCTGCGCGTGGGCGGGGTCTTCCTCCCGCTCAACACCGCCTACACCGACGCGGAGATGACGTACTTCCTCGGCGACGCCCGGCCCCGCGTGCTCGTCTGCTCACCCGACCGCCGGGCCGAGCACACCGGTCGCGAAGCCGAAGGACTCGTCGTCGAGACCCTGGGCACCTCCGGCGACGGCACCCTCCTGGAGGGGGACGGTCGCCACGACGGGGACCACGACGCCTCGGCCGAGGACCCGGCGGCCATCCTGTACACCTCCGGCACCACCGGACGGTCCAAGGGCGCCGTGCTCACCCACGGCAACCTCGCCTCCAACTGCGAGGCGCTGCTCCAGGCCTGGCGGTACACCTCCGAAGACCGGCTGATCCACGCCCTGCCGATCTTCCACGTCCACGGGCTCTTCGTCGCGGTCAACATGACGCTGGCTGCGGGCGCCTCCATGCACTACCTGTCCGGGTTCGACACCGACGCGGTCATCGACCTGCTGCCCCGCGCCACCGTGCTCATGGGCGTCCCCACCTTCTACACCCGCCTACTGAAGAGCGAGCGGCTGACCTCGGAGTCCTGCGCCTCGATGCGGCTGTTCGTCTCCGGTTCGGCCCCGCTGCTCGCGAGCGACGCCGAGGCCTTCCAGGCCCGCACCGGCCACGCCATCCTCGAGCGCTACGGGATGACCGAGACCGGGATGAACACCACCAACCCCTACGAGGGGCCGCGCAAGCCCGGCACGGTCGGACGACCGCTCCCCGGCGTCGAGATCCGGGTGGCGGACCGGGAGACGGGAGAGAAGCTCCCCGACGGAGAGGTCGGCATCGTCGAGGTCCGCGGCCCCAACGTCTTCTCCGGCTACTGGCGGATGCCGGAGAAGACCGCCGCCGAGTTCCGCGAGGACGGCTTCTTCATCACCGGCGACCTGGGCCGCGTCGACGAGGACGGCCACCTGTGCATCGTCGGCCGGGACAAGGACCTCGTGATCTCCGGCGGCTACAACGTCTACCCCAAGGAGGTCGAGGAGCTCCTCGACGCGCACCCGGGGGTGCTGGAGTCCGCCGTGATCGGCGTCCCCCACCCGGACCTGGGGGAGGCCGTGGCGGCCGTCGTCGTCCCCCGGCCGGGGCGGGAACTCCAGGCCGAGGAGCTGCTGGAGTCCATCTCCGGAGACCTCGCCCGATTCAAGCGACCGCGCGCGGTGCGCGTCGTCGAGGCACTGCCCCGCAACGTCATGGGGAAGGTGCAGAAGGCCGAACTGCGCGAACGCTACACGGGCCTGTTCACCGGCGCGGACGCCTGACCGCCGGTCGCTCCCACACCCCCGACGGCCGTCCCCGGCGTATCGCCGATCACCCCCGGCGCTCCCGCAGGCCACCCCCCGAAGCAAGGAGAAAACGATGGTCCTCTACGGAGTGGCAGCCCTGGCGGTGTGCCTGCTCTCGGGCGCGCTCGTGGGCGAACTCCTCGGTGCCGCGGTCGGCGTCGACGCCAACGTCGGCGGCGTCGGCTTCGCCATGATCATGCTGGTGGTCGTTTCCGACCGCCTGCGCAGGAACGGGAAACTCCCCGAGGCCACCGAGCAGGGCGTGCTCTTCTGGAGCGCGATGTACATCCCGGTCGTCATCGCCATGGCCTCCACCCAGAACGTGGTCAAGGCGATCGCGGGCGGCCCGATGGCGATCACCGCGGGCCTGGCGGCGCTCGCGGTGGGGGCCGCCCTGGTGCCCGTCCTGTCGCGGATCGGCGAACCGGCGGAACCGCTGCCGCCGCTGGTCGAGGAAGAGCGGGAGGCCTGAGATGGACCGGATCATCGGCGTCTTCGAGAGCAACGACCTGCTCGTGGCCTTCGTGGTGGTCGGCGGGCTGATGGCGATCTCCGTATGGCTGTCCAAGAAGCTCACCCGCGGCTGGCTGCACGGCTCGGCCATCGCCATCATCCTCGGCCTGGCGCTGGCGTACTGGGGCGGATGGGTCACCGGCGGTGAGCACGGGCTGGCCGACATCGTGGTCTTCTCCGGCCTGGGCCTCCTGGGCGGCGCGATGCTGAGGGACTTCGCGATCGTCTCCACCGCCTACGGCGTGGACCTGCGCGAGATCAAACGCGCCGGACTGGTCGGCGTGCTGTCACTCGTGCTGGGCGTACTGGTCTCGTTCGCCGTCGGGGCGGCGATCGCCGCCGCCTTCGGTTACACGGACGCCGCGTCGATGGCGACCATCGGCGCCGGCGCGGCCACCTACATCGTCGGCCCGGTGACCGGGACCGCGGTGGGCGCGAGCTCTGAGGTGATCGCGCTGTCCGTGGCCGCCGGGCTCGTCAAGTCCGTGGTGGTGATGGTGGGGACACCGCTGATCGCCCCGCTGATCGGACTGAACAACCCCAAGTCCGCGATGGTCTACGGCGGCCTGATGGGCACCACATCCGGTGTGGCGGGCGGGCTGGCGGCCACCGACAAGCGCCTGGTGCCCTACGGCGCCATGACCGCCACCTTCTACACGGGCGTGGGATGCCTGCTCGGGCCGTCGCTGCTGTACGTGGTGCTCAGGGCCCTCGTCGGAGGGTGAGGTAGGGCGGGTGCGCGGCCCCCGGGAAGGCCGGATCGGCCGCGCATCCGCTCCAGTGTTCGTGAGAGTATGCCGGGGAGTGGAAGCGGCGCTGGGCGCTGCCGGTGAAGGACGGCCGAGGCCGGCTGTTTCTTAACCGGCGAGTAGGTATCGCGAAGATAACGCCCCGCGTTGTTGCAGGTCATTAAGGTGAGCCCCACGCACGTGGGGATGGACCGCCACTCCAGGGCCGCGTCGCCGTCCAGGGGGTGTGAGCCCCACGCACGTGGGGATGGACCGGCGAAACCCCCCAGTCGTTCCTTCTGGCGCTCGTGAGCCCCACGCACGTGGGGATGGACCGGTCGAACTCCCCCACGACGGCCAGGTCCTGGGTGAGCCCCACGCACGTGGGGATGGACCGCGGTGAACCGGTCGATGGGTGGCGCGGATCGGTGAGCCCCACGCACGTGGGGATGGACCGGCGCACCCGGACCTGATCGCCGAGTACACGCGGTGAGCCCCACGCACGTGGGGATGGACCGTCTTCGGTGGGGGTCATGCGCGCAGCTCCCAGTGAGCCCCACGCACGTGGGGATGGACCGACCGCCCACACCCCCGGGGTTCTCCAGGGTGAGTGAGCCCCACGCACGTGGGGATGGACCGCGAGTCACGATCGTGCAGAGGTCCGGCGAGCCGTGAGCCCCACGCACGTGGGGATGGACCGAGCATCGCCCAGCGCGCCGAGGACCTGGCAGCGTGAGCCCCACGCACGTGGGGATGGACCGAGGACGCACCTACGGTCCGGACAACCACATCCGTGAGCCCCACGCACGTGGGGATGGACCGGTGTGGCGTAGCACGTGCGGCCCGAAGGCCTCGTGAGCCCCACGCACGTGGGGATGGACCGACTATCGGGCAGTGGGTGAACAGATCGGCCACGTGAGCCCCACGCACGTGGGGATGGACCGAATCCGGCCAGCGCGTCCGACGTCTCCCGGTAGTGAGCCCCACGCACGTGGGGGGAGTACGACCCCGGATGCCTACGTCATCCGGGACACTCGTCTGTGGCACCTCGACGTCGAAGAGGCCGGGCCATGTCTCCATGGCCCGGCCTCTTCGACCATCATCGAGCGATCGCGATCCGCCGCCCCGGTACCCGCTTCCCGCGAGCAGCGAGCCCTACCGGGCCGCGATCACCTCGCTTCCGCCACCTCACCACCGATCCGGATCCGGCCCCTCCAGAGGCAGGTCATCGAAGGGGGTCTCCTCCAGCACCGGCGCCGAACCCGACTCCGAGCCCGGATCGCCCTCTCCCCACCCCTCGACCGGCGGCTCCGGGGCCTCGGGCAGCCACTCCGCGTCCTTCTTCTCGATCGGCGCCATCATCTGGATCAGCTGAAGACCGTCGAAGTCCAGCACCCTCCGGCGCCGCTCGCCCGCCGTGAGCACGACGTAGCCCTGCTCGTTGTCGGCGGGGTGCAGGCACACGGCCGCCCCCTCGCCCACGGAGTCGCTCACGGCCGACCACAGTTCCCGGCGGACCCGGGCGTTCATCGTGCCGACGTACAGCCCCGCGTCGGGTTCGGTCATCCACCGGGACAGTGCGCCGCGCACCCGATCGGGGACCGCGGTCGTGGCGATCACCACCATCGACCCCATCAGTCCCCCTTCCCCGCGTAGTTGACCCCGCCGGAGACCGCACCGGAGGTGGGGTCCCACAGGTCGACGACCCGCCACCGGCTCGACGTGGTCTCCGAACCGTCGTCCTCCTCCTCGTCCTCGAGGCTCGGGTCGAGCAGGACCTGGATGTCCCGCACCATGCGCGGAATCATCTTGTACAACCGCAGATCGGTCCGCAGCCGAGTCCTGGCCCGCCCCTCGGGGTTCTCCGCGTCGTGCAGGGAGAACGCCAACGGGATCGTCGTCTGCGCCTTGTACAGATCTGCGATGTCGTAGACGAACGACCGCTGCTTCCCGGCGTGCACGAAGCCCAGAGCGGGGGAGCAGCCGAGATGGGCGATCACCGAGTACACGACTCCGTACAGGGCGGCGTTCCCTGCCGACAGCGCCTTGTTCACCGGGTTCTGCCCGTCCCAGTCGGCCGGATCGTAGCTGCGCTTGAACGGCTTCACCCGATGCTTGTTCGCCAGGCCCCGGTACAGCGCCTTCATCCGCTGCCCCTCCAGGGCACGCAGACGCTCGATACCGACCCCCTCCTCCACCTCCTCTCCGAACCGCATCTCGTACATGCGCCTGGCCACGGCCATGCGCGCCTTGTCGTCGGAGTAGGCCCGCACCTGCCGGTCCAGCCACGCGGTGGTGCGGCTCTCGGGCACCAAGCTCCCGTAGTGCAGGATCCCGCCCGACCCGCAACAGACCACCGTCGTTCCATGGCGCATGAACGTCGCCAGCGCGGGGGAGCTGATCGAGGTGCCCGGGCCCAGGAGGAGGCAGGCCAAGGACGCCGTGGGGATCTGTACCCGGTGCACGTTGCCCGCCCCGGCTGCGACCTCGGCGCACACCCCGGTGTCGGTCTGCACGATCCGGCAGATGTCCGCGTACAGGAACGACAGGTTGTCCGACACCTTCGGCAACATCGCCAGCGTCGGTCGGGCCAGCGCCTTGGACGCTCGGGCCTCACTCGTGGCGGTCATCGGCCTCACCACTCCGCCGAGGCGAGGCTGAGCAGCCCGCAGCCGAACGACTTGCCCCGACCCACGCCCTCGACCACGGCCCGGCGCACCGCGTCCGGATCGGTGATCACCGCGTAGCCGTCGAACCGGGTCACCTGCAGACGCACCCCGCGCCTGCCGCTCTTACCCGGGTCCAGGGCCGGCCCCAGACCGGTGCTCAACACCTGGCGCGACTCCAGCCCATGGCCCTCGGCACGGTCGAGCCACCACCGTTCGGCGTCCTCCCCGTACAGCGGCCGTGTGTAGGCGCGCACGCCCGGCCGCGCCCGATCGCCGAGCCGCTCGGCGTTCTTCTCCGACTTACCGAGCCGCTTGGAGGGGGCGGCGGCCAACCGGTAACGCACCTCTCGCCCCTTCTCCAGGCCGTCGAGGAAGGGTGACAGGTCGCGTTCGGCGGCCTCACCGATCCCGTCGACCCGGGTCAGGTCGAGACGTTCGTGGCTCTGAACCAGCAGCGCGGGCCCGGTGTGGCCCTCGTCCACCCGGAAGAGCAGACCGGCGTGCCGACGAGGAGAGGGCATGGTCTCCTCGCCCAGCTGAGAGGAGGCCAGACCGATGAGCATTCGGTGCAGTTCTCCGGCGTTGGCGAAGGCGGCGCGGGCACTCCGCGACGACAGGTCGGGGGTGATCTTCGTGAGCCAGGTCAACGATGCTCCTCGACGTAGTTCAACAGACGTTCCTGGTACTCCCGGATGCCGTCCGAGACGAGTTCCGCGGGCAGCGCGGTTCTTTCCACCCGGACCTCCCGGCTCGCGTACCGACGGCGGTCCGAGGCGAAGGAGAGGGGGACGTCGTTGAGGACGGTCCGGCCCGCGGCGTCGGCGTCACCGGGCACGACCTGCTCGGAGACCATCTCGACCTCGACGGTCTCCTCCCCCTCGGGAACTCGGCGGTACGGCAGCGGCACCGTGGTGCGCAGCTCGTGCTCGGGGTCGGACACCCGCTCTCGCAACACCAGCAGAGGGTCGGGCACGAAGGAACGGCGCCCCAGGTAGATCTGCCAATGGGGGGAGAGCAGGGCAGGGCCGATGTCCTCGGAGCCGGGGCCGGTGACGGCCACGGTGAACACCGCGTCGGCCAGGTAGGCCCGCCGGGTGACGATGGTGGTCGCACCCTCCGGACGTCGCTTGCCCTCGGCGGTGGGCACCGTCCGCTCCCGAGGCAGACCGCCGCCGACCGTGTGGAAATCGCTCATCCGGATCCCGCGCCGGTCGACGCGCACGAGCAGCCTCAGCCCGGCGTAGCGCTCCAGGCCCTCCCGGCGCTCCACGCCCTGGGCCGCGGCGAACATCCCCACCAGGCCGGACCGGCTGGGGAAGGAGAGGGTGTCACGCTCCCCGAACGCGCTGTGCTCGCCCCAGCTCTGCATCGGCCCGGCCAGGCGGAGCAGCAGACCGGTCACGACCCGTCCCCGGGGTAGGCGGCGGCCACGGAGGTCTCCACCAGCGTGGGGTAGCCGGCCAGACGCTCACCGAGGTTCTCGACCGGCTTGTCGTCGATCCCGGCGTGGACGGAGGACAGCACGGTCCCGGGCCACCAGAGCCGCTCGATCTTCCCCGCGTACTCGCTCAGCCGTGACACCGAGGCGGGGGCGAACCCCTCGGGGCCGCGCACAGCGGACTCGAAGGCGGGCGCGTACGACACCGGCCGATCCGAGCGCACCACCACGTGGGCCAGGTCGGGCAGGGTCATCGCCGCCGTCGCGTTCTGCTTGCCCGAGGGAACGGTGTCCAGGAAGGCGCGCAGGAACTCCGACACCAGCTCGCGGGCGGCCTCGACGTCCCCGTCGAGGTTGCGCAGCAGCCCGGCCAGATCGATGTTGGCGTAGCGGTAGAACGTGCCGGTGCTGAACTGGCCGACGTTCATGTGTCCGCTGCCGTGGTCGTCCTGCCTGGGAACGTCGTCGACCGCGGTGAAGAAGTCCGCCTGCACGCTGGTGCCGTGGGTGGTGAAAGCGTGCGCGAACTGCACGGCGCCGTCCACCTCGGTGGAGGGAAGCTCGGCCAGCATCCTCCCGAACAGGTTCACGGTGGCGTTCCGCGAGCGCAGCACCGCGACGATGTCGTCGGCGGGCAGGATCCCCTTGGGGGTCTTCTTGGCGGATTCCTTGGTCACCGCCTCACGGTGCTCGTCGGCGATGGCGGCCAGGGCGTCGATCGCGGAGACCGGAAGGTAGAAGAGCACGGAGGTCACCCGCGACTCTCCCTCCTTCTCCTTCTCCAACTTGATCCCGTTCTTGGCCGCGGACAGGACGACCTGGTTACCGCCCTGCTCGGCGAGGTCGGGCTCCCAACCACGAGCGATGAGACGCCCGGCGATCTCTCCGACGATGCGTCGCGTGCGCACCGCCGGGTCTCCCAGCCGCTCCTCGACCCGGTGCCGGACGGAGCGCTTCCAACCCTGGCTGGAGACACGGGTGCGCTCGGCGCCGCCGTAGACGAGGGTCTTGGGCGAGCCCAGGTCGTCGCGGTTGATGTTGGAGTAGGGGAGGGTGTGCAGGACGTGTACGTCCAGGAACGTGGGGGTGCTCATGCTGCCTGATCCTCGGAATCGTCGTCGGTGCTGTTCTTCTGGGCCAGGGCCTCATCACGCCCGGCCTTCTCGGTCTCGATGGTGCGGTGGTAGCCCTGCACCCACTCCTTGGCCACGGAGTCGCGATCGGCCCCCCAACGGGACAGATCCAGGGCCAGACGCCCCCAATCGATGGGGACGTCCTTGTCGTTGGCGTGCAGGATCAGACGGGGGAGCTGCGCGTGCGCCCCGTCCACGGACTGGCGGCACAACAGGTGCAGGCGCTCCTCGGTGGTGTCCGCGTTGAGCCTTCCCCGGGTGACGGCCTTCCCGAGAGCGGCACCCAGGTTGGAACGCCTCCTCAGCGGGTCGGAGGGGCGCCGCTCCGTGTCCTCGGTGTCGGTGGCCTGCTGGTCGGAGGTGGAGGTGTCCTCCACCTCCTCGTCGGCGGTGTCCTCCACCTCCTCGTCGGCGGTGTCCTCGTCCTCCCCACCGATCCGATCGCGGGCCTGCCGGGGCTGAGCGGCGAGCATCGCGGCCACCCCGTAGAAGGCGCGCTCCACGTCCGCCTCCGGGAACCGCCACCGGGCCCGCTCGTCCTCCTCGATGGAGGTGAGCAGCCGGTCCAGGTAACGCGCGACGAATCCGTGGACCGGCAGGACCGCGGGGTCCTCGACTCGTTTACCGCTCGCCCTGCGTAGGACGGCCCGTACCGCGGGCTCGTCGCGTACCCGCTCTTGGAGGTGCTCCACCATCCGGTCGGCGGCGCGGAGAACCTCTTTGTCCGTCACCCTTTTCTTTTCCTTCTTTTTCGTCTTCGCCTCGTTCATGTGTCGTCTCCTCGGTCGGTACGGCGGGCGGGTCGCCGTAGGAACAGTGATCGCCGGTGCCGTTCCACGACGGCGGCCACGCGGGGGCGAGAGCAGTAGGGGTCGGTCACCTCGTCGTAGGCGGCCAGCGCCAGACGGGAGAAGTCGATACCGGGGCCCTTGGAATCGGTGTCCATGGCGATCCGCCAGAACTCCGTCTCGGCCTCCGCCCAGTAGCGGGACAGGCCGCGCCGCAGCCAGGGGCCGGTCCCGGTATCGGTACGACCGGAGCCACCGGAAGGGCTGTTGCCCTCCTTCCAAGCGTCGGTCAGAGCGCTCTTGAGGCGCGATCCCAGGGACTCGGCCGAACGACGGGTGAGCCGGATTCGGGCGCGTGCCGCGACGGCCTCCTCGGAGGTGTCGGCGGAGTCCTCCAGCCAGCGCAGGACCGCCGGGGTGGTGGCGGTGAACCACTGGCGATCGCGGGTCTGCCCGTCCTGGTCGAAGCCGAAGGCCCGCAGCCGCAGAGCCCGGTACAGGTCGTCGGGAAGGTGGGTCCTGGAGGTGAGGTGGCCGAGCAGCTCGGGGCGGAACCGCTCCGGGGTGTCCTCCGACAGCAGCGAGTCCAGATCGCGCCAGACCGCGCGCGTGGCGTCGGCCGGACGGGCGTACCGCTGCCCCTTCTTGCTCAGCAGATGGATGAGGTAGGGGTCGGTGGGCGGGACCGGGCGGTCCCGCCGGGCCCAGGTGACATAGGCGTCGACGACCTTGTCGCCCCCCGGATCGGCGACCAGCAGAACCGCGTGCGAGGCCTGGTTCAGCAGGGTCCCGGCCAGACCGGTGGACTCCCGAGGCGTCCCCAACGGGTCGGGCAGGGTGTCCCGCTCCCAGGGGGCGGCTTCGACATCGCCGACCTCGTCCTCGTTGTCACCGTCGAAGGGGATGTTCACGATCAGGCTCTCGAACAGCGTCCGCCCCAACGGGTGGAAGGACACCGTCCCGCGCAGAGGACCGGCGGTGCTGTTGGCCTCGGAACGACCATCGACCGTGCGCGAGGTACAGCGCCCGGAGGGGCCGTAGCCGAGGGTGGCCAACAGATGCCAGGCGGCCTCGTCGGGAGGAAGGGGCACCGGGTCCAGGTCGTGGTGGTGGCCGCCCAACCACACCTGGTTCTGCCCGGCGGTACGGCCCCAGGCCAGTTTGTTGACCCCCGAGGACTTGGCGCACTGCTCAAGCAGGCGAGGGTCCTGAGACCAGGGACGCTCGGGGTGGAAAAGATCGAAACGGTCCGAGAAGGAGGCGAAGTAGGCCTCCACACGGTCGCGGTCGAACGCACCCGCGTCCAAGACCCGGCGACGCGTTCGGTACCAGTCGCCGATATCGGCGGCGACGTCCAGCCCGGTGACACGGGCGGCCAACAGCGTCAGCACCCGCCACAGCTGCGAGGAGGCCGGAGGGAGCGGCAGCTCGATGTCGGAGAACTCGTGGGCGCGGCACAACAGTTCACGGAGCCCGACCGCGGGCGCGGGTGTGCCGTCGGCCGCGCGTACCGGTAGCCAGGGTCGTTCGGTCAGGTCGTATGAGGGAGAGGTCACCGTCGCTCCGTGGAGGGTCGGCCGGACGAGAGGGTCCGGGGCAAGGGTCAAGCGCGTTCTTCGAGTCCGTTGTCGGGATGCAGGTACAGGCGTCTGTCTCCGAGGAGGGCCTCACCGGTCGTGCCGTCGCCGACCGGGTGGACCAGGAGCACCAGATCGTGCAGGTGGAAGTTGCGCTCCCACCCCTCCGGCACCCGGTTGCCCTCGGCCAGGGGCGGCCGCGTGTTCCGGTCGGCGCGCAGGGGGATGGTGCGCGAGATGACCGCGCGCAGGTCGTCCCCGGACATCCGTCCCTCGGAGTCGGTCGCGGGAAGACGACGGGTCAGCCCCTCGTCCAGCCACAGATCGCCGCGCGCGTCGCGGTAACAGCACAGGACCCGCACCGAGTCGGCGCCGAACCGGGTGGCCAGGAAGTGCTCGCCGATCTCGAAGTCGGCCGTGGTGAACGGGGACAGATCTCCGTAGATCCCTCCACTGGCGGGGATGACCGCGTTGCGCCCGTGCGTGCGCAGAGCCAACTCCTCGCCCATCCGCTCGATGTCCGCGGTGACGTCCTCGATGAGGGTCGGGTCGTCGTAGAGGCCGTCCACCAGGGACTGGATGTCCTCCGGGATCCTCACGTGCGCGCCGTCCCTACGGGCCAGCAGCGTGTGCGTGCGCATCAGCAGGGACGGGGTGTAGACGTACTGCCAGGAACGAGGAAGGTGCCCCTTGCTCTGCTGCTCCTGAGGCACCAGCATCGCCATACGCGGCTCCGTCGCCCAGTTCGGACGAGTGATGATCTCCATGCGCTCGTGTCGCCAGCAGCGACCCGCACGCTGGAGCAACAGGCCGACAGGGGCCAGATCGGTGACGAGCAGATCCAGGTCGAGGTCCAGGGACTGCTCGATGACCTGAGTGGCGACGACGACGGCCCGCACGGGACGATCGCCCTTCCGCGCGCCCTCTTTGCCCAACCTCCGCGTGAGCTCCGAGGTGATGCTGCTCCGCTGATCCTGGGGGAAGCGCGCGTGCAGCAGGAACAGCTCCGGCGGGTCCTCCAACTCGGCGAACCACGCGGCCAACAGATCCCGGGTCTGCTGGGCCTCGGCGACGGTCGTACAGATGACCGCGGCGCAACCGCCCTCCGTGACCAAGGGCGACAACAGGCCACGCAGGGCCCGCTCCCGGTCGGGACGTCGATCCTTGACGGGGATGGGAACCAGATCGACCTTCAGCGGGTTCCGCTTCGTGGTCTCGAACGGTTCGGGGTTGGTGGTGACCTCACCACTGTCGGGGTGGACGTGCAACCAACCGGGGTAGTGGATCTTCTCCACGAACGGCGGCGCGGACTTCTTCACCCTGCCCTTGGAGCCGGTGACGTAGGCCTTCACCAACGAGTTCGCCACCGAGTGGTGCAGAGTGGCGGACAACAGCACGACCGGGACCCGGTAGACGCCGAGCCAGTGCAGCAGACGCTCCAGCAGGATCTGCATGTACGGGTCCGTGGCGTGCACCTCGTCCACGATCACGACCTTCCCCGCCAGACCGAACATGCGGACCGCGTTGTGCCGCGAGGGCAGCACCGCCATGAGGGCCTGGTCGATGGTGCCGGTCGCCCAAGAGGCCAGCAGGCCCCTCTTGGCCTTCATGAGCCAGCTCGTGGGGGCGAGATCGTCGGCGCGCGCCAACTCCTGGTCCGTGGGCGCGTAGTCGGGGTTCAGCCAGGCCATGGAATGCAGGAGCGTCAGGGGAGACCCGACCTCGGAACGGCGATTCGCGTACTCCTTCAACCGGCCGTACATCTGGTCCGCCGTGGCCATGGTCGGCAGAGCGAGGAAACGACCATCGTGTCCGGTCGCCTCACCCAACAGGTCCGCGACGTGCAGGGCGGCCTCGGTCTTGCCCTCGCCCGGGGGAGCGGTGATCAGCACCAGGCCTCCCTCGGAGCACAGCCCGGGAAGATGGTGGGCGAGCGAACTCTGGAGGCCGTTGGGGGTGAACCCCGGAAAGGACTCGGCGAACGAGGCCGGAGCGACGGTGAGAGGGCTCAGCCCGGCCTCCCGCACCAGGTCGACGATCTTGCCGGTGGAGGCTCGAAAGTGCGCCAGGAGTGCGGCGCGCCCACCATCGGCGGGAGGTGTCCGGAGCCGGTCGAGCAGAAAGTGCTCCTGGCTGACCAGCCAGTCGGCGAGGATGACCAGCCCACAGATCAACGGGGCGACCGGGGCCTGGAACCGGACCGGGGGCTTCGGGGCGCCGGCCGCCTCATGGACGATCCGGGTCGAACGCTCGCGCTGCTCCTGCCAGACATCGCTCTCGAACCGAGGCGTCGTGTACTCGTCGAGGGCCTCCGGATAGATCCCGTGGTGCCCGCCCAGGAGTTGGGCCACCAGGTGCGCGGTGTACCCGCCCTCGTCCTCATAGCCGAGAGTCTCGAGCGCGGTGACCAGCCACTGGTGGGTGACGGAGGCGTGGCCGGCCCGGTCCCCGGGATGCGGGTAGGCGGGGTAGGCCGACAGGTCGAGGTCGATCTGCTCCTGGAACTCACGGATGAGCTTGCCGATGTCGTGACATCCCGCCCAGAAGGCCACCAGCGCGCGAGCGTGGTTCTCGTCCGTGCCCAGGCCCGCCGCGATCCGGCGCTTCAGACCGGCGGAGAGCACGACGTCCCACAGCACGAGGGCGGCGGCGGTGGCGTCGAGGGCATGGAGGGCGTAGGGGTAGCGGTGGCCGCGGAGGTGACGTTCTTTGGCCCAGAGACCGAGGTCGATGCGTGAGTGATCATCGCCAGGGTCTGGGGGAGTGGGGGGAGCGGATGACATTTCGGGGGTGCTCCAGGGGGTATGAGAGCATCGGATGAGGCCAAGCTAGCGTTCCGGTGGGACGGTCTGTGTCGGTTTTGCGAGAGGTGGCCGGGAGCGGCCATTTCTTAACCGGCCGGTAGGTATCACAGGGATAACGGCGCGCGTTATCGCAGGTCGTTAAGCGTGAGCCCCACGCACGTGGGGATGGACCGAGCTTCTTCGGACTCGGCTCCACCCACGACATGTGAGCCCCACGCACGTGGGGATGGACCGCTCGTCGCCCGGTTCCCCAGGGGCCAGAAGCTGTGAGCCCCACGCACGTGGGGATGGACCGCCGAACTGGTCCTGGACGCCATCGAGGAGGACGTGAGCCCCACGCACGTGGGGATGGACCGTTCTTGTGGCATCTGGCGCTTCGAGCGAAGACGTGAGCCCCACGCACGTGGGGATGGACCGCTGCGGGACCTGCAGCGGGCGGTGGCGATCGAGTGAGCCCCACGCACGTGGGGATGGACCGGGATGGACACCACCCTCGCGCTTCCCGAGGACGTGAGCCCCACGCACGTGGGGATGGACCGAGCACTACGACGATGCTGTGCGCGGCGACCATGTGAGCCCCACGCACGTGGGGATGGACCGTAGACGCCCTAGGTTGCCCCACATGGTGATCTGTGAGCCCCACGCACGTGGGGATGGACCGGATGTCATCGCCAAGGCGAAGCGCATCCGATCGTGAGCCCCACGCACGTGGGGATGGACCGTCCGCGAAACCAACCGGCCCGCCGATGATCTCGTGAGCCCCACGCACGTGGGGATGGACCGAACACCGAGGGGCCATCGACGGGGTAGGTCTCGTGAGCCCCACGCACGTGGGGATGGACCGGTCGAGCATGCTGTGCCTTTCCGCAGGTAGAAGTGAGCCCCACGCACGTGGGGATGGACCGATCAGGACGGCGTCGACCAGGAGGCCGATCAGGTGAGCCCCACGCACGTGGGGATGGACCGACGGTCGAACAGGCCTCCGCCCCCACCGGCACGTGAGCCCCACGCACGTGGGGATGGACCGGCCGCCTGGACACGCGACTCCAGGAACGAGTCGTGAGCCCCACGCACGTGGGGATGGACCGTGCCGCACCTGGGCGCGGTAGGGGGAGAGGGTGTGAGCCCCACGCACGTGGGGATGGACCGACGTGCTCCGGGAGGGGGTTCGAGAACGTGCGGTGAGCCCCACGCACGTGGGGATGGACCGGTGAGGACGCCGTCAAGCTGGCCTGCGCGATCGTGAGCCCCACGCACGTGGGGATGGACCGATTCAGGCGCTGCTCAAGAGCGGCGAGATGGTGGAGAGCACGAGTGAGCCCCACGCACGTGGGGATGGACCGGCACGGGAGGACTCGGCCGCCACGTGGAGGCCGTGAGCCCCACGCATGTGGGGATGGACCGGCAGCGTCCAGGCTGGTGTCACCTCCTGCGGCGTGAGCCTCACGCACGTGGGGATGGACCGGAGGGCTGGCTGAACATGGCCCGGCTCCTGGCGTGAGCCCTACGTACGTGGGGAGGAGAACGCCAAGCCCCGGATGGCCTCGCAGGTGCGGCACGACCGGCTCGCCGACAGGATCGACGGCCGGCCGTGGAGTGGCCGAGCGGGTCGTGCTCTCACCACCGGATCAGCGCCCGAGCGACCGTGGGAGGATGCTCGCGTGATGCCAGAGCCCAGCGCGACCTCCCATCCGCTCGACCAGCATCGCGACCCCTCCGAGGCCGCCTTCGTTCGGGGCCTGGCCGCCGAGGTGGCGGCCCGCTACGGCGGTGAACTCACGCGGATGCGGCGAGCGAACGGGTACTCGAACGCGACGTGGGTCGGCGACGGCATCGCCGTGCGGATCGCGCATACACCCGTCGGCATGGCTCGCGAGGCCGCGCTCGTGCGTGCTCTGCCACGAGAGGTCGCACATCCGGAGATCCTCGGGGAGGGCGTTACCGAGGGCCACGGCTGGATCGTGACCGCGGAGGTGCACGGCCGGAACCTGTACGAGGCATGGCCGACGCTGACACCTGTGGAGCAACGACAGGCGATCCATCAGCTATGGGCTCGGGCTCAGATCGTGCATGACGCGAGCCCGTCCCTCAAGACACATGTCGCGACGCACGGGGGTTTCGTACCGGCGACACTCGGCGACGCCACGGCATCGGCCGGACGCGCCGGAGCCGCGCTCGGACTGTCCGACGCACGGCAGTCGCGACTCCACGAGATCATCGAGGGCTACTTTCGGGCCGCGCCCATGGTCGAGCAGGTCGTCGACCACGGCGACCTGGCCCTGATGAACGCACTTTGGGACGGTGAGGTCGTCGCTCTGCTGGACTTCGAGTTCGCCGTGCTCGGTCCGGTCGAGATCGACCTCTGCCGGCTGGTGTACGAGGCCTGCGTGTCCGTGGAAGGCGAATACGTCGATTCGGAGGCGGGCGCCGCCGCGGTGGAGATCGCCGCTCGTCACATGGATCCGATCCATGGTCGCGCGCTCATCCGTGGCGCCGCGGTGCTCGACCAGCTCCGCGACCTCGACATCTGGCTCACCCAAGGCGGAGGCGAGGACTGGAATCCAGGGCGCCTGCTCACCGACCTGATCGACGACGAGGGCGGCTATCTCGCTCCCCTGCTCGGCTGACCGGCTCCTGCGCGATGCGAGGGCATGACCGCGTCTTATCGACGGGTGCCCGACACCGGCCGCTTCGTCACCTCTTTCTCGAAGGCGCGGGTGCACCCTCTGCAGATACGTATCAGGTGAGCCCCACGCAGGTGGGGATGGATCGCGCGGCTCCTCCGTCCTCGACGGCTACGCCGAACACCTCGACGCACTGGGTCGGTGAGGGGCCGGAAAACCCGTGGATAAGCCTGCGGTTTCCTGACACTGTGAGGCGCCATGACGACTTCGGAGTTTCTGACCGCCGCCGACGTGGAACTCATGCAGGACCTGGCCCAGCGCATCACCGCCACTCGCCCGGAGCTGGTGAACAGCGACGCCTCGTTCGGCGAGCTGGCCTGGAACTGGGGTCGTGCGCACGCTGCTCAGGGTTCCTCATGGCGCCGCCGCCTCTGGTTCTCCGGCGGGGAACTCGTGGCGTGGGGCTGGGTCAAGCTGCCGTGCAGCGTCCGGCTCAGCGACGGGTCGGTCGCGAACGCCACCGGCGCCTACCTGGCCTACCAGGTCCATCCCGACCACGCCGAGCTGGTCGACGAGGTGATCGACTGGTACGACGCCACCGCTGAGGGCCTGGAACGCACCGTGCTTCCGGGGGACCCCGACAGGTTCGCCCTGGAACGGTGGGCGGCGCACGGGTACGCGCCCGACCCGGACGGGCTCGGGGACACCGGCTCCTGGACCCAGCTCAACCAACGCGACCTCACCGACGTGGAATCTCCGAAGCTCCCGGACGGGTACCGGTTCCGCACCGCCGACGAGGCCGGGGACGAGGCCGCGGTCCAGGCCCACCTGAACGCCTGGGGTCCCCGGGCGTACACGGTCGAGGCCTACCGGGACCTTCGGGAGACGACGGGGTACCGCGGTGACCTGCACGTGCTGGTGGAGGCGTCGGACGGGGAGATGGCGGCCTCGACCATCATGTGGCTGGACGAGGTGAACCGGACCGTCGAGTTCGAGCCGATGGGGACTCATCCCGACCACCGGCGCAGGGGCCTGGCGCGGGCGCTGCTCCTGCACGGGATGCTGCTGGCGCGGGAGGCGGGGGCCGTGCACGCGACGGTGGCCTGCCTGGGGGCACCAGGCCACCCGGCGGCCCGCGAGCTGTACTACGGCGCCGGGTTCCGCGAGCTGTGCCGGGACGTTCCCCTCATCAAGGACGCCTCGGCGGGCTGACGGAAGGAATCGAGGGTGAGGGCCGGGTCGAGGGCGCAGGGAGGGCGCCAGGCATCGGCCCCGGGCTGCCGGGCCCATCCTCGACAAGGTCGGTACGGGCCCGGAGAGATGGTGCGGATTCGGGCCCGATGCTCGCGCTCCAGCGGGCGAGCACAGAGGTCGGGTCGGCCCGGAGGTCGTTACCAGGGGGAACAGACTGGTCGCACACTGTTCATGAGAGCGTCCCGTCTCCTTCGTCGGCCGCCCCGTACCATCTCGGCGTCCAACTCCCCCTACCGAGGAGTACCGTGAACGCCTCCGTCCCGACCACACTGGCCGCCCTCCTCGCGGCGACCGGTTCCTTCGTCCAGCCCCCGGTACCCGTCACCGCGAGCGTCGAGACACCTCCGGTGTACGACGACGAGGCGGGAGGCAACGCCGACGCCGACGACCCGGCAGTCTGGATCGACCCTGACGACCCCGGACGCAGCATCGTCATCGGAACCCTGAAGAAGGCCGGACTCGACGTCTACGGGCTCGACGGCGAGCGCATCCAGCACATCCCGGCGCCCGAGGCCCCCGACGAGGAGGCGGCCCCCGGCCGGTTCAACAACGTCGACGTCCTCTACGGGTTCGAGCTGGACGGCGAGAAGACGGACCTGGCGATCGTCAGCGACCGAGGGCGCGACCGGATCCGCGCCTTCGCCATCGACCCCGACGCCGTCGCGGAGGGCAGGCCGCCGCTCAGTGACGTGACCGCGCCCGACGTTCAGCCGGTCTTCGCCGCGGACGAAGCCGAGGTGGACGACCAGCGAACCTCCTACGGGCTGACCACCTACAGGCATGGCGACGATGCCTTCGTGGTGGTGTCCCAGCGCGAAGAGACCCGACTGCGGCTCCTGGAGCTGAAGGACGAGGGCGGGCTGGTCGGATACAAGACCGAGGACACGCTCGAACTCCCCGACACCTTCACCCTGCCCGACGGCACCGAGTGGACGCCCTGCGCCGACCCCGGCGAGCGTCCCCAGGTCGAGGGCATGGCCGTCGACGAGGAGGAGCACGTCCTCTATGCCGGTCAGGAGACCGTGGGGCTGTGGCGCATCGACCTCGACAAGGACGAGTTCGCCGACGCGGAGCTGATCGACCGTGTTCGTGAATACGGGACGCCGTGGACGTATGACGAGACCGCGGACGAGGAGTGCGTCCTCGACACGGAGAACGCCCCCGGGTTCGGCGGTGAGAACATCTCCGCCGACGCCGAGGGTGTGACCCTCTACCACGCGGGTGATGGCGCCGGATACGTGCTCGTCTCCAGCCAGGGAGACGACACCTTCGCCGTGTACGAGCGCGGCGGTGACAACGACTACGTCGGCTCCTTCGCCATCGTCGATGGTCCCGCCACCGACGGAACCCAGCACTCCGACGGCGCCACCGTGGTCAACGTCCCCCTGGGCGACGCCTTCCCCCAGGGACTGCTGGTCACCCACGACGGTGAGGAGACGCCGGGGAACGGGGACCGGGAGAGCACCAACTTCAAGCTGACGCGGTGGGACGCGGTGGCCAGCGCGTTCCCCGAGCCCTTGGTGATCGACACCGAGTCGTTCGATCCGCGTGGCGTGAACTGATCTCGGAGGGGTGCGGGGCGGTGCGAGGAGTGGTCGCGGTCGGGCGGGTGGCGGGTGGCGGGTGGTGAACGGGTCTTGCGAGGGCCAGGCCTGGCGCTGTCGCCTGTTGTTGGAGCGCGGCCTCTCCTCGGCTGGTGCCGTGTTCGGGATGGTGTTGGAATGGGTGCGGTTTTTCGTGGTTGGTTGTTAGAGGTGGAGCCGGAAATCCGGGGATGTTGTTCTTGGGCGCTTCGGTGTTCGTGAGAGCATGCCGGGGAGTGGAAACGGCGCTGGGCGTTGTCGAAGAGGGATGGTCGAGGCCGGCTGTTCCTTAAGCGGCGAGTAGGTATCGCGGAGATAACGCCTCGCGTTGTCCCAGGTCATTAAGGGCGAGCAGTCCCACGCGCGTGGGGATGGACCGGTCATCGAAAAGGGCAGCCTGGTCCCGGTGGGTGAGCCCCACACACGTGGGGATGGACCGCGGGACGCGATCCGGTCTCCCAGAAGTTCGGGGTGAGCCCCACGTACGTGGGATGGACCGGCGCCGCCCCACGGGGAGGCTGAGGTCATGGGGTGAGCCCCACGTATGTGGGGATGGGCGGCTCAGCGGTTCGTGCTCATGCGCCGTCCGGTGGATTCAACCGCGCCAGGGGTTGTCGGGACGCTGCAAGAGCCGTACGCGGGCGTGCTGGGCGGCGAACCTGGCGGCGCGGGTATGCCGCTGTTTCCACAGAACGGCGAGCCAGCGCAGGGCGCAGGTGCGTTGTGCGGCGAGGAATCGGTGCCTGTCGGTAGCGGTGACGCCGAGATCGGGTAGGAGCGCGATCCAGGTGCTGTCGGGGATCTCGCGAGCGCTGATGTGCTCGATCAGGTCGGCGGCGTCGAAGAAGACACCGCTGTGCCCGCTGTACTCGAAGTCGACGCATGGACTTCTGTCGCCGTCGCGGAGCCAGTTGAGAAGGTTGGAGTCTCCCCGGGAGAACACGGCGGAGGCCGCCTTCTCCCTCACGACTTCGGCGTCGCCGCTGTCGTGCCAGGCCGTGAGCAGGGCGCGCATGTCGCGGGTCAGAGGGTCGTCCTCGTGTTCCGCCAGAAGTCTCGGCCAACCGTCCGTGAGACGCAGCAGGTAGTGGGAGCCGGAGTCGACACGCTCGACGTCGGCGAGCAGACCGGACAAGGGCACGTTCTGCATGCGTCGCGTGGCGCGGGCCAAGCCTCTGATGGCGGTCTCGCGATCGGCGCTCTCCAGGAGCGGCGTTCCCGCGACCAGGCTCATGCCGATCGCGGGGAGGTCGCCGGCATCGTCGAGCCACAGCGGGCGGGGGACGTCGCCGACCCCGTGTTCGGCGAGCAGGGTCAGGTCCGCCCATTCGCGCTCGACGCGTCGACGATGATTCCCCTTGGTGTAGAGCTTGATGCAGACGGGCTCGCCATCGGGACCCTCCCAGGCGTAGACGCTGTTCTGGAGACCTCCGGTCAGCGTGCGCAGGCCATGGTGCTTCAGCACGTCCTTGAGTCGGATCTCGCTTCCGGTGTGGGCATCGCGTAGCTCATTGAGGAGTCCGGTGGGTGGGGCGAAGCGGGTATATCGCACGCGGGGCACTCCGTGAATTCCGATGGTCGGAGAGTAGACGTGGACGGAGCCACGTCGACCGCCGAGTCCGACAGAATAGGGGGTGAGCCTCACGCATGTGGGGATGGTCCCTAGTACTGCCATGTGGCGGCTGTGATGAGAGTACGAGCCCCACGCACGTGGGGATGGGCTACGTTCTCAAGAGTCCGGGGGAGGGGCGAGCACCCGGAACCCCGCCCTTCACCACAGCATCCCCTGCTCCTGAACGGAGAAGCCCGTGCACGACGACCGCTCCGAAGCCACCCTCACCGGCGGACCCGGCGAGCAGTCTTCTCCCTCGCCCTACGCGGAGCAGATGCGTGAACTGGACGACGCGGCGCTGCACGAGATCTGGTTGAACGGCCCCGACGAGCCCCTCGACGAAGAGGACGAGTTCATGGAGGCGGCCTTCCAGGAGATCGAGCGTCGCGACCACCTCGACGAGTGGGCGTCCTACGGCATCGAGAACGGCCTGAGCGACACCGAGGCCGACAGGTTCGCGGAGTTCGTGGAAGCCTGGGATGGCGCGGACCTCGCCGTCGCCCTGACCGAGTTCCGGTCCCAGGCCTGAGCGGCCGGCTACCCGAACACGCCCGAACCCTGCTGCCTCCGCCTCTCGCCCTTGGTCCCGGCGGCCCACACTTCCACCGGCCTCCGACCCCGGAATCGGCGGGAACCCGGGCCCGGGTCAGAGCGCTTCGGAATCCTTCCGAGTCCCCTCTTCCGCCGTCGACGCGCCCCAACTGGCGAGGAGCTTGAGCCGTTCCTCGTGCGGGGTCCCCGGCTCGGCGGTGTAGAGCGACAGGTCGTGTACGGCCCGCGGTGCGGTCGGCAGGTCCAGGGAACGAAAGGTCAACTCCAGATCGCCCACCTGCGGATGATGCATGCGCTTGACGCCGCTGTGGTCGATCCGCACGTCGTGCGAGGCCCACAGGGCGCGGAAGTCCTCGCTGAGGGTGGCCAACTCCCCGATGAGCTCCCGCAACGCCTGGTCGTAGGGTTCGCGTCCGGCCTCGGCTCGCAGCAGCGCCACGGTCATCGCGGCCCCGTCCTCCCAGTCCACGAAGAAGTCCCGGGACGCCGGGTCGAGGAAGTGGTAGCGGGCGAAGTTGGCCCGACCGTGGGCGGACGTCGTCGGGCTGGCGAACATCGGCGCGTGCAGGGTTCGGGCCAGGGCGTTGGTGGCGACCACGTCCAGGCGGCCGTTGCGCACGAACGCCGTCGACAT
Organism: Nocardiopsis alba; assembly: GCF_000710955.1. Lineage (NCBI taxonomy): Bacteria > Bacillati > Actinomycetota > Actinomycetes > Streptosporangiales > Nocardiopsidaceae > Nocardiopsis > Nocardiopsis alba. Next base: position 460,585 of record NZ_BAZE01000002.1, on the reverse strand, counting down.
CGTGATGGAGTCCAGCATCCACTGCACGGGCGGGGCGAGGGCCACTTCGCGCCGTCGGGTCGCCTTGCGGTGGGCCGGCCGCGCGGCGCGGGCCAGGTCGAACAGGTGGGTGCGTTCCTCGTCGTCCAGACGGAGCGCCCGGGCGACCGCGTCGAGTACCTCTTCGGACACGCCCGCGATGTGGCCCTTCTCCAACCGGGTGTACCACTCGATGCTCACACCGGCCAGGACCGCTACCTCCTCGCGGCGCAGACCGGGGACCCGGCGGCGGGTGCCGGGCGGAAGCCCGACCTGTTCCGGTGACAACTTGGCACGTCGGCTGGCGAGAAAGCCCTTGATGTCCGCGCGATTGTCCATGTCGTCCACGATAGGCACAGGTGGGCGCCTTAAGGGGGTCGAGATCGTACCCCCCATCAACTCGGCCTTCTCCCTGACGGCCGTGGCCGGTGGAGTGGAGGTGACAGCGAAGGCATCACCACGACACGAGGTCCACCATGCACGACGAAGCCACTCGGGTTCCCCTGAAGGGCCGTTCGTCCCGTCTCCCCTTCGTCGTCTACGCCCTGGCGCTGGGGACGTTCCTGATGCTCACGACGGAGTTCGTCGTGGCCGGGATCCTGCCCGGCATCGCAGCCGACCTTCAGGTGAGCGTCGCCCGCGCGGGAACGCTCATCACGGTCTTCGCGATCGGCATGATCGTGGGCGCGCCGCTCATGGCGATGCTGACCCTGCGCATGCCCCGGCGGGTGACGCTCATGCTCGCCCTGGGCGTGTTCGCCGTCGGACACGTGATCGTCGCCGTCGGCTCCGACTTCGGGGTGCTGCTCCCCGCGCGTTTCCTCACCGCTCTGGCCACCGGCGCGTTCTGGGCCGTGGCCGCGGTGGTCGCCACCCGCGTCGCGGGTCCCGGGATGGCCTCGCGCGCCGTCGGCGTCGTCAACGCCGGTGGGATGCTCGCGACCGTCCTGGGCGTTCCGCTCGGCGCGCTCCTCGGCCAGTTCGTCGGTTGGCGCGGCACCTTCTGGGCGCTGGCGATCCTCGCGGTCGTCGCGATCCCCATGATCGCCCGGCACGTTCCCCGCGGTGGCGCCGACCACGGGTCGGTGTCGATCCGCTCGGAACTGGCCGCCCTGAACTCCGGCAGGCTGTGGCTGGCCTTGGCGACCTGCGCCGCCACCACCGGCGGTGTCCTGGCCGCCTACTCCTACATCACCCCGCTGCTCACCGAGCGCACGGGTATCCCCGCGAACCTGGTTCCCCTGGTGCTCGCCGGTTTCGGTGTCGGCTCATTGGTCGGCTCCCTTCTGGGCGGCCGTATCGGTGACAGTCGCCCGCACACGGCCACGATCGTCGCTCCACTGGCGACCGCCCTGATCCTGACGGCGCTCGCCCTTGTCGCCGGCGTGTCGATCCCGACGACGATCCTCCTCATCCTGCTCGGCCTGTTCGGTCTGGGCGCGAACCCGGTGCTGATCTCGCTGGCCGTCCGCTACGCCGCGCACGCGCCCACGCTCGGCTCCTCGCTCAGCGTCGCCGCCTTCAACCTCGGCACCGCGATCGCCTCCTGGATCGGCGGCATCGCCCTCGGCACCGGGCTGGGCACCACGGGCCCCGTCCTCGTCGGGGCGGTCATCGCCGCCCTGACGCTGATCCCCGCGACCGCGCTGGCCCTGATCCAGCGCCGCCGTGCCGCGGAGACGAGCCCCGAGTCGGTCAACGCCCTGACCTGACCAGCCACACGTCCGCCGGAGACGGCGGTCCACGACGACGAACGACATCGAAAGAGAAAGCCACCATGCGCGCAACACTCATGTACCGAGCCGGAGACGTTCGCGTCGAGAACGTTCCCGACTCCCGGATCGAGAACCCCACCGACGCCCTGGTCCGCATCACCGCGTCCTGTATCTGCGGGAGCGACCTGCACCCCTACCACTCCATGACCACCGACGAAGGCCCCGCCCGGATGGGGCACGAACTGATCGGCGTCGTAGAGGAGGTCGGAACGGAGGTGGCCACGCTCAAGAGAGGCGACCTGGTCGTCTCGCCGTTCGCCATCTCCGACAACGCGTGCGAATACTGCCGAGAGAACCTCCAGACCTCCTGCTCTCACCACGAGGCCGGTTTCTGGGACGGTCTTCAGAACGAGGGCGGCCAGGCCGAGGCGGTTCGAGTGCCGTTGGCCGACGGCACCCTGGTCAAGCTGCCGGTCGCGCCCGACTCGGCGCTCATCCCCTCGTTGCTGACGTTGGCCGACGTGCTGGGCACCGGCTACCACGCGGCCAAGGCCGCGGGCGTGCTCCCCGGCCAGGACGTCACCGTGATCGGGGACGGGGCGGTGGGCCTGATGGCCGTGCTCTCGGCCAAGCGACTGGGGGCCGAACGGATCGTCCTCATGGGCCGGCACACCGACCGGACCGATCTGGGACGCGAGTTCGGAGCGACCGACGTCGTCGCCGAACGCGGAGAGGAGGGCATCGCCCGCGTTCGAGACCTCACCGGAGGGCAGGGGACGCACGCCGTCCTCGAAGCCGTCGGACACATGCCCGCCTACGAGCAGGCCGTGGGCGTCGTTCGCCCCGGCGGTGTGATCAGCCGGGTGGGTGTGCCGCAGTACGAGGAGGCCCCGATCGGCTTCGCGAGCCTGTTCCGGCACAACATCCGCTTGGCCGGCGGGCCCGCTCCAGTGCGCGCCTACATCGAGGAGCTCCTGCCCGACATCCTCAACGGGACCATCGAGCCGGGGAAGGTCTTCGACACCACCACAGACCTGGACGGCGTGCCCGCCGGTTACCGGGACATGGACGAGCGCAAGAGCCTGAAGGTCCTCATCAAGCCCTGAGGTGTGTTCGCCCGGTCCGCTCGCCGTGCCGGTGGGTGGGCCGGGTGGGAGCCAGGAGGATGTGGAGGGTGGGGGAGTGGTCCTTGCGTCGGTGTGCTCGGGTTCTCCTACGGGCTCTGATGTTCGTGAGAACATGGCGAGAGGTGGAATCGGCGCCACGCAGGGTTCCGCGATGGGTCGCGGAGGCCGATGGTTTCTTAACCGGCCGGTAGGTCTCGCTGAGATAACGCCCTGTGTTATCGCAGGTCATTAAGCGTGAGCCCCACGCACGTGGGGATGGACCGGCGATCACGTGGCGCAGGATGCGTGCGTTAGGTGAGCCCCACGCACGTGGGGATGGACCGCCGGCGGCGACCCAGCCGATGAAGAACCCTCCGTGAGCCCCACGCACGTGGGGATGGACCGCCGGCGGCGACCCAGCCGATGAAGAACCCTCCGTGAGCCCCACGCACGTGGGGATGGACCGGCCGCGGCGCGCGCACTCTCCGGCGCCGGATAGTGAGCCCCACGCACGTGGGGATGGACCGTCTCCGAGGCGGCGGCCGGCGTCCTTGGTGGCGTGAGCCCCACGCACGTGGGGATGGACCGAACCCCGGCCCGAAACTGTCCGCCTACGC
>NZ_BAZE01000002.1:0-456645 GCF_000710955.1 Nocardiopsis alba | reverse complement strand
TCATAAGGAGCATCGCCCTTGATCTTTTGGTGAGCTCCACGCACGTGGGGACGGACAGCCCGGAGTGGTGCGCACACCCACCCCGCGATCGTGAGCCCCACGCACGTGGGGAGGCATGCCTCTCGTGCTCGACTCTCGGAATGGGAGCAGGCGGGCCCCGGGCCATAAGGCTCGGGGCCCTCGCCACGCTCTCCCCCGGGGAGCGGACATTCGAACGGCCGGGCAGAGGGATCCGCCTCGCACTCTCGTAGGGGCTACAGGGCGGCCTCCAGGCGCGAAAAGATCAGACGACGTCTACTTCGTGAGCGCGACTCGGGGGTCGGTCACCACCGCTCGGGTGGAGGTGTACGGGGGACGGGGCGTCGAGCGGAGGAACGTATCTCCTCCAGAATCCGACGAGACCGGTCATCGATGGTGGCCTGGACTTCCAACCCGAACCGAGGCGGAGGAACGGGCGCAGGTGGACGCTCTTCTCGACGGCCTCGCTTCGCACTCTGGTCGCCCTCTTGGCGGCGACCCTTCTTCTGTTTCCGATGCTTTTGGGGCTCAGGAGCGACCTTCTGCCCACGTGGAGGGAAAAGGTCCTTGGGGAACTTCCGTAGGTGACCTTTGATCCTGTCCACGAGGCGGGGCGGGGTTTCGGGACAGTCGAACACCTCCACCAGTCGGGCGCGATAGGCCTCGTAGGCTCGACTCCGCCGATACTTCTTGGCCAAGGTGAGCTCGCCGACCAGATGATCCACCCATTCGGCGATCTGTCGGTTTCGTTGCTGCCGTTGCTGGGCCCGTTGACGATTACGTTCGACCACAGGCACCCCGAGAGGTGCAACGTGCGTCTTACGGCGAGGCTTTTCAGGGGCGGGCGTATCGAGCCGTGTCGCCTTGTCGGCCTTCTCCAACACGGCGTTCGCCTCCACGGCCAGGTCGGCGGTCAGCTGCTTTCGGGCCCGAGCGGCTCGAAGCTGGCGGCGCACCGTCTCGGCCATGTTCATGATGGTGCCGCGGGGCTCCCCCTTGTCCAGCACATGGTGCAGACTTCTGATCGCCTGTTCCAACAGGCTGACGGGAGCGTCCAGGGAGACTTGGAACTCGTTGTTCTGAGAAGGCGGGACGGTATCGGCAGGGGCTTCTTGCAGAGTGCCGCCACGCAGTACGCACCGGGACAGGGGAGTCCAACGAGTCTCACCGGTGCTATCGGGTAGATCGATTTCGATGAGACGCCCCTGGTCGGGTTCGTCGATCAGGCGAATCCACCGATAGGGAACCCTGTTCGCGAAGAGCGCGTGGGTGAGGGACTTGAGGGCGTCGTCCTCCCGTACGAGCCAGACGTAGTCGCGTGCGATGGGTGACCGGGCGACCTCAAGAAGCTCACGGTCCGGGTCACTGCTGAGGACGATACGCAGAGCGTTGGTATCGGTGAGCGGGACGATGAGTTCGGTGCAGGGGCGCCCGGGGCCCAAACCCACGTACTCCGGCTTGGCCGAATCGGGTCGGTTTCGGCCGAGCCACCGGCGTAGGTGGTGGTGGGCATAGAGGTGATCGGCGCTTTGACTGCCCCAGGCCTGCTCGCCTCCATGTGCCAGACGGGCACAGAGATTACTATCCGCTCGGTGGGCGAAATGCGGCACGGTCTTGCGTTCAGAGGGGACCTTCAAGCTCAGGCGGCCGCCACATCCGCCGAGCAGCGTGCCGCACCAGTAGGTCCGGCCTTCCTCCTCCGAACGATCACGGAATTCGGTGGCTTCGTCGGGGTCTGTGGACAGGAAAACGGGCTCATCTGAGTGAGCGGCGCCGCTCACAGCGGTCTGGACGCGTCGACGATCAGGCTGCATATCCGCACGAATAGCATGCGGCCGCTGTCCGGGCGAGGAATATCGAATAACTGGCCGACCCTGGTCATATCGGAGCTCGGATGTTATTCGTGTCCTCCCGATGACATAGGAAGATCCTGAGTGCTTGTACGCCGCCCTTCGGTGTGAGAGATGGCAGGTCGTCGCGGGTTTCGATTCCGGATGGCCGAATCCGCGGGTGAGTGAAACCTTGGGGTGTCGGGGTCGGTCTCGCTTCAGAGGTATATCGGGCAAGGGGAAATACGAATAATGGTTCCGTCCCTATGTTGGAACAAATTCGGAGGGAGTTCGCGGCCGAGATCGGTTATACCTTCGATACGGCCAAGCACATCATCAGCCGCATGATCACCACGGAGGGGCGTACGGGGCGGGTTTTCATTCGCACCCGTATGTGCCCTGGCTCGGTCGTCGTGGCCGAAGTCCTGACAGGCCGGGTGATCCACAAGGTCCCTGCCGATCAGGCTCGGCGGATGGCGAAGGAGGAAAGGAACGACACCTACCTCGAAGATGAGTACACCGCGATCTACTGGGTGGTGACCGAGCAGGCCGAAGAAGAGCATCACCTGTATTTCGGCGAGCTGCTCGCCAGTGAATGGGAAGAGGACATCCCCGAAGGTGGTGTCCGCGAAGCCGCCCTTTAATTCGACCTGGCCGAGGTGGTGTCGAGGATGTTCGCGGCCGCGCCGAACGCTCCCGCCGCCGACCTCGCTTCGTTTCTCGGTATGGACGTCGATGAAGTGCGCGTCGCGCAGGTGTATATCGAGTGGCTGAACGGAAACCGTAACGGTCTGGCCCCGGCGGTTCCGATCGTGCGCTCCATCATGAAGCGGGAGGAAGTGAAGGTCGGCGGGTGAAAGGATGGAACAGCGTGATGTGGGATGGGGGCTGTCTTCCACGGTGTCGAGGGTGCCACTGGTAAATACCTGGGCTCGATGGGACTGACGGCGTGGGCACGGAACCGACTCACCGGAGTGGTCGATGGGGGCGGCCGGTGGGTCTTGTGGAGATAACGGCCTGCGTTGTCCCAGGTCATTAAGTGTGAGCCCCACGCACGTGGGGATGGACCGGTCGGACGGGCGGTGAACGCGAGCCCGACCGAGTGAGCCCCACGCCTGTGGGGATGGGGCGGAGCGAGGAGCGGGCTCGGGGCGTGGTTCTCGGATCATTCCTCTCGCCCGCCACCACCCTCAATGGTGGTGTTCTGCGCGGTGTCGGACCACCTCGAACCACGTCGGTGGATCGAGGCTAGGCGTCCGCTTCGCGATCGACATGCACCCTCAGCCCCGATTCACCGGGGCTCACATGTGGAGCGAGCTCCCATTCCTCGGTGTAGTCACCGGTGAACTGGGGTCGATACGGAATCGGTTCATCGATGAACAGCCGGTCGAGGCGCTCCCGCAGGCCGTCTCGCGCCCGTTCGTAGTCGGAGAGGCGGTCGGCGCTCGGTAGTGCCCACGGTGGTAGAACGCTCATCCCCGTGTAGGCGAACGTGCCGTGGAGCAGTCCGAAGAGCAGTTCTCGCAGTTCACCGGATTTTCCACGGGGACCGATCGAACGCGGACGATCGCCGAGGGTGGTGACGACCAGAGCGCGCTTTCCGACGAACGGACCCTGTTCGAAGCGGAGTCGGCGTCGGGTCACCGCATCGATGCCGAAGGCGAAACCGTTGACGAATACACGATCGAACCATCCTTTGAGAATCGCGGGCATGCCGTACCACCACAGTGGGAATTGGACGACGACCGCGTCGGCCCTGCGGATCTTCTCCTGTTCTCTCGCGACCTCGGGAGGCTGGGCATTGGCGAGATAGGCGTTCCGGGTGTCCGCGCTCACGCGGAACATAGGCGCTGTCTCCTCAGAGGAGTGCCCGCCGTCCGGAGCCCGGAGGACGGGGTCCCAATCCATGGCGTACAGGTCGGATTCGAGGACCGTATGCCCCGATTCGCGCAGATGTGCGATGGCGTCGCGTCGCAGGCCGCCGTTCAAGGAGAGGGGCTCGGGGTGGGCGCTGACCCAGAGGATCGTCGCGGGCTTCGTCGTGGTCTGCCTCATGGGCCCATGGTCTCGATCCAGGGTACATTTTTCCAGTACGGACATTTATGTCCCCTAGGAGGCGCGATGCGATTGCCGGTGGAACGAGCCATGGAGGTGTGCCCCGTCGAGGTCGCCGTTTCGGTGCTCGGAGGGACGTGGAAACTGACCCTGGTCAAGCATCTCCTCGCGGGTACCCGGCGGTTCAACGAGCTCGGGCGTCTGGTGCCTCTGGCGAACACCAAGACCCTGACCCGTCAGTTGCGTGAACTCGAAGAGGACGGGATCGTTCGACGCACGTCCTACCCCGAGGTGCCGCCACGGGTCGAGTACTCCCTTACCGAATCGGGTCGGAGCCTCGAACCGATCGTGAAGGCCATGGATTCCTGGGGTGCGGAATTCGCCGAACGTTACAAGGGCTAGATCATCGATGGGAGCTCTCCGAACCCGCTGCGAGCACGGCGAAGGGCGTCGAGGAACAGTGTGCGGCGGCTGCCCTTGACGCCCTTTCCGTCGCTCTCGCCATGGAACCGAGAAGGTGGGGACTTTCGCTCTGAGAACGACGCCCCCACGAGGGTTCCTGATATTCCGCTTATGGCACGTCCCTCGATACCGAAACTCCTCTGGCGTTCCAGGTGGAATTTCACCGCCGCGGTGACCGGCTCACCATGAGTGGCGATGGGGGTATGAAGGGTCTCCTCGATATTCAGGGCTCGAGCTTCTTCGACGACCGACCACCGTCGACCAGGGACACGGCGTCCGACAGGCCCCGAGCACCTCACCGGTCACGCTGGCAGTCGAAGACCCCGTCATCCCCATGAGGCTCACCGGCGGGGTCGTCCGCCTTCGGAGAGTGACTCTCGGAACCCCGCGTACCCGGGACGCCACCGATTTCTCCGTGAATATCACCGAACGTGATCGGGCGACAAACTCCACTCGCGCCGCGTGTACTCCTCATGCCAGACTGACGGCACTCTCGAACTCGAGAAATGTGAGGATATGTTGTGGCGAAGAAAATCGCGACATTGCTCGCCGTATGTTTTCTCTCCATGGGGCTCACGGCCACTCCGGCCTCCGCGTCCGAGCATTCCCTCGAAACCGAGGCCATGGATACCGGCCGCTGCATGCTCTATCTCGAAAACCTGGGCAGGTACGTCATCGGCACGAAGGTCCGGCAGGCCTGCCGACTCAGCGCCACGAACCCCGGGCAATGCGCCTCGAGCCTCCAGGCCATCGGGGTGCAGCGCGCCCACGCGCGCAGGGCCTGCGGCCTGCTCTGAACCGGTCATCGATCCCCGTGTACCGACACCACGCACGGGGCCGGGGGAGGTTCTCGTGCCGTTCCTCTACCCGAGGGCCTTCACCAGGTCGGGCAGCCGGTCCGCCCAGGCGAGCAGACGTTCGTGCCACGCCCGCAGACGGGCCCGCGCGGGTCCGGGCAGATCCGGGGTCTCGTCCCATTCCCGCCAGTCATCACTGGACAACCAGCCCAGACAGCCGACGACGCGGTACGCGAGCAGCAGGTCCGCGGGCACGGCACGGCCATAGCCCTCGAAGAAGGCGCGGGGGAGACCCTCCAAGCCATGGAGGTAGGCGTGTTCGTCGAAGGCGGCGAGCTCGGCCAGGGGGTACCGCACCGTCGGGAAGTCCCAGTCGATCAACCGCACCGCTTCGTCGTCGGTGACGACGATATTGAGCAGGTTGATGTCCCCATGGGTGACCGTGGGCCGCTCGGCCCGGATCTCGGCCGCGCGTTCGGCGACGAAGCCCTCCACCCGACGCAGAGCCTCCAACAGGTGGGGGTGTTCTCGTTCGACCCACGCGGCGCTCTCGTGAAGGGACGTGTGCAGCTCCTCGACCGGATCGACCGGTCGTAAGGTCAGGGCGTCCACATCGATGGGCCCTTGGAGGGGAACCGGGAAGACGACGCCGTGGACCTCGGCCAGAGCCTCGCCGGTGCGGCGCCAGACCGTGTCGGTGGCGGTGCCCGTCTCGACCGCCTCCGCCAGGGTGCGTCCCGGCACGAACTCCCAGAGCGAGGCGCCCTCGCCGTCGGCCGCGTACAGCTCGGGTGTGGTGACGCCGTTGGCCCGTAGGAACCCGATTCGGCTCTCGGGGGAGGCGGACTCGACGCGGCTCCGGCGCAGCACGACCGCGCGGCCGTCCGTCAGTTCCGCTTTGACGAGGTGGTTGTCCAGCCCGTCCCCGTCGCCGTTGATCGGCCGGACCGAGGTCACGGAGGGCAGGCCCGCGGCCGCGACCAGACGGTTCAGTGCTTCCCGGGATCGCCGGGGCGGATCGTCGTTCATCGGCGAAGAATCTATCGGTGATCCCGGTGAGAGAGGAGAGGTTTTTCTGTCCGGGGGACCGTTTCGATGCCGGGTGGACCGACGGGGTCAGCGGACCAGGCCCACCAGATAGGAGGCCCCGGTGAGGAGGATGAGCCCGCCCAACAGGAACCGGAGCGGCTGCTCTCCCAGGCGCCGGCTCAGACCGATCCCCACCAGGGACCCCGCCATGCCGCCCACCCCCAACGCCAGTCCCACACCCCAGTCCGGGGCGGCCGGGGCGGCGCCGAAGCCGACCAGGTCGAAGACCGCGTAGGCGGTCAGGCCCGCCACCGAGGTGGTCAGGGTGGTGGACAGCGCCACCACCGCGGCCCGTGAGGTGAGCCATCCGCCCACCCCGACCAGCAGCGGGGCCAGGAGGGATCCGCCGCCGATGCCCACGGCGGCGCCGAAGAGAGCGGCGCCGCCGGCGGCCAGGGCGAGCACTCCACGTTCACGGGCCGGGGCGTTCGGTGCGGGTTCGGGTCGTTTTCGGGAGCGCACGATGAGCAGGCGCAGTCCCATCCCGAACATGAGCACCGCCAGTAGGGCGCGGAACAGGTCGGGGTCGGACAGCCAGGTCACCCGCACAGCCGCGCCGACGATCGAACACGGCACGGCGGCCGCCACCGCCATCTCGGCGCCGTGCCCACGGGCCGCGCGGACCAGGCGGCGCAGCCCCAACGGGGTGGCGACCACGTTGTAGAGCAGATTGGTGGCGCTGACCGCGGGGCCGTGCATGCCCAGCGCGCTCAACTGCACGGGCAGGAGCAGCACGGCCCCGGAGATCCCGACCGGGGTGGTGACCGCGGCGACGGTGAAGCCGGCCAGGACGGCGAGGAGAAGGTCCACCCGGTAAAACCTATCGGGAAAGTAAGGTTTTTTCGTGCGGAAGGACACGGGAAACGGGCGGGGCGATGTGGTTCTCAGAGCACACCGCCCGGCGATCCCCGCCCTACCTCGCGCGGGCCCCGTTGAGGAACAGGTCGACGGTCACGCCCGCGTTCTCCAGGCTCGCGCCGCGCGCCAGGTGCAGGAACGCGTTGGTGAGGAAGTGCGGATCCCCCTCGACGTGCCCGTCCTCCACCGCCTCGGTGAAGAGGGTGACCACCGGGTCGAGGACCTGGCCCACGTAGAGCCCGGAGACCCGCTCCCTGGTCTCGTCACTCACCAGGTCGAGGGCGTCGTAGACGCGCTGCTCGAACGAGACCGTCGCCCCCGTGTGCTCCACACTGACCCGCACCAGCGCCTTCAGCCGATCCTCGAAGGTCTCGCCCTCGGCCAGAGCCTCGGTGATCCGCTCGTGCGTCGTCTCGATGAACCGGATCGCCACGGCCGTGTAGAGGTCCTCCTTGCCCCCGGGGAAGTGGTGGTAGATCGAGGGCTTGCGGATGCCGACCGTGCGCGCCACGCCCAGCAGGGAGATGCCCGGGTAGCCGGTGGCGGAGAACTGCTCGCCGAAGGCGTCCATGATCTGCGCGCGGGTGTCGGTATCGGTGCTCATCGGTTCCTCCGTGCGTGGGCCAGCGCCAGGACACAGGAGATGAACCCGGCGACGATAAGCGTAATCAGCAGCGCGGCCGCCAGGGGACCGGAGGTGAGGTCGCCTCCGCTCTCCACCTGTCGGGCGGCGTCGATGATGGAGGTCAGCGGGTTGACGGTGGCGATCGCCCGCATCCATCCGGAGAGCTCCTCCACCGGGGCGAAGACACCGGTGAAGAACGAGAGCCCGAAGAAGGTCAGCGTGACCAGACCGGTGCTCGACGACGACCCGGTGCGGATCGCCAGGGCGACGCTGAACAGGGCGACCGCGACACCGAGGACCAGCATGATCGCGACCATCCCGAGGGTCGCGCCCCAGTCGGCGGGCCGATAGCCGACGAGCATCGCCCCACCGGTCGTGAACAGGGCCTGCACGGCGACGGCGGCCAGGACGGCGATCACCGTTCCGGTGAGGAAGGGAGTGACCGTTCCGTGGGCCATGCGGAGCCGGTCCAGGTAGCCGCTGGTGATGTCGGCCAGGACCAGGGTTCCGGCGGCACCGGCCCCGGTGGCGACGCCGGTGAGCAGGATCAGTGGGAGCAGGAACGCGATGAAGGTCTGGCCACCGAGGTAGGCGCTTCCGACGTTGCTCAGCTGCCCGGAGTAGACCAGCAGGAAGAACAGCGACTGGGCGAGCGGGCTGATCAGCAGGGCGGGGGAGCGGAAGACGGCGCGCAGGGAGCGGCGGGTGGCCGCCGCGGTCACGGAGAACGCGGCGCCGCGGCGTACGGCTCCGATGGTCGGGGCGGGGTCGATGGTCAGGGTCATGACGGATCCTTTCGGAAGGAGGGCGTTCGCGGTCAGCCGGTGGCCAGGGCCGCGAACACGTCGTCGAGCGAGGGGTCGGCCAGTCGGATCCCCTCGACCGAGGCGGCGACGGCGCCGATGTCGTCGAGGGCCGCGCGGAGCACGGCGGGGTCGCGAGGCAGGGCCAGGCACACCGTGGTCGGGTGCTCGGCCTCGGTCCGGAACCCGGCGCGGCCGGTCGCGACCAGGCCGTCGGTCGTCTCCGGGGAGTCCAGGGTCAGCGTCAGGGTGCGTTCGCCCACGAGGTTCTTGAGCGCGTCGGGCGTATCGTGCGCGACCACCGTCCCCTCGCGCAGGACGACGATGTCGCTCGCCAGCACCTCGGCCTCGTGCAGGTCCTGGGTGGAGATCAGCAGGGTGCCGACCTCGTCTTCGGAGGTCAGTCGTTCGAGCTCCCTCCACAGGTCCATGCGGGCGAGCGGGTCGAGGCCGGTCGTGGGCTCGTCGAGCACGACCAGCGAGGGCGAGTCCACCAGGGCGACGGCGAGGTCGACCTTGCGGCGCGTGCCGCCGGACAGCTTCGAGATCCGGCTGTCCCGGTGTTCCCCGAGGCCGAAGAGTTCCAGCAGCTCGTGTGAGCGGCGCCCGGTGGTCCGGGAGCCCAGGCCCAGGACCGTTCCCTGGAAATCGAGTACCTCCCGAGGCGTGGCCAGCGGGTCCAGGGCGTTGGCCTGGGGCACCAGACCGATCAGACGCCGGGCCTCGCGAGTGTGCGCCACGACGTCGTGGCCCTCCACCACGACCGTTCCCGAGGTCGGCGCGCGCAGCGTCGAGACGATCTCCAACAGGGTGGACTTGCCGGCGCCATTGGGTCCGAGGACGACGGTGCGGCTCCCGCGTCGGACCTGGAGGGAGAGGCCGTCGAGGACCGTGCGCTTTCCGTAGGACTTGCGGAGGTCGGTCACGGAGACCGAGGTGTGTTCAGGCATGGACGTCAACCTACCTACCGATAGGTAGGCAGGCAAATCGATGGAGGTGAGGGGTTCTGGTTGAAGGGTGGGGTGGTGGGAAGGCCGGGCGAGGTGGGGTGAGGCGTTCGGTTCGAGTTCGCCGGTCCGATATGGGCGTTTATGATCTACATTGTCAAGGTTCGCACTCTGGTTCACGCACCTTCGCGCGAGGGAAACCCCTCGAAAGACGATCGGGGCCCGCCTGAGGAGACCCGATCAGGACCCCGCGCCGTGGATCGGTGACGGCACTGGGCACGATGGGGGCGAACGTCGGGGAGCGCCCGAGGTCGGCTGGTCCCGGTGGCGTAACCGGCACCACCCGGCTCGGGTTCGCCTCCACCGGCGTACGGGTCGGTCGGCGGTCCGTCTCGATGAGACGCGCAAGGACGGGTGGGGTCAGCCCTGCGCGCCGTCCGCTCCGTTCTCCGGTGGCCTTCCGGCCGACATGATCTTGTCGCCGATGCGGATCAGGTCGGTGAGGTCGTCGGTATCGAGCGGGTCGGCGAAGTGTCGTCGCACGGATTCCAGGTGGACGGGGGTGGCCGAGCGCAAGGTGTCCCGGCCGAGCTCGGTGAGGATCAGGAGGCAGCCGCGTCCGTCGGCGGGGTCCGGTGCTCGACGGATCAGCCCTCGCGTCTCCATGCGGCCGGCGTGGCGGGACAGTCGGCTTCGGGACCATCCCATCTTCGTGGCCTGTTCGTGAAGCGTGCTCGTGACCTCGGGGCATTCGGCCAGGGTGCTGAGGACCTCGTAGTCCGGTTCGGAGAGGTCTGTCTCGGCGAGGTCGCGAACGGTGGCGGTCCGTACGGCGATCATCATCCGGCGGAAGGCGCGCCACGCCCTTTCCTCGTGCTCGTCGAGCCATGGTGCGGCGGAACCGGGCTTTTTCGTTGACATGTAAACATCCTATCCCTTAGGTTCGTTTACATGTTTACGACTTCGCCGACCCGGGTCATGGTCCTCACCTGTAGTACTCGCCCCGGCTCGCTCGGTCCCGCGATCGCCGACTGGTTCACCACCACCGTCTCGCCGTTGGCGGCGCGGCTCGGAGTGCGGTTGCAGCCGCTCTCCCTGGCCGAACTCGCTCTGCCGTTCCTCGATGAGGAGGAGCACCCCTCCAGCGGGATCTACCGCCGGCCGCATACGAAACGCTGGAGTGAACTGGTCGACGCGGTCGACGGCTTCATCGTCGTGACACCCGAGTACAACTACGGGATGCCCGCCCCCTTGAAGAACGCCCTCGACTATCTCGGTAAGGAGTGGGCCTGGAAGCCGATGGGATTCATCAGTTACGGCAACACCTCGGCGGGAACCCGGTCGGTGCAGCACACCAAGGAGGTCGCGACCACTCTGCGCCTCGTTCCGCTCGGTGCGACGGTCGCCCTTCGTATCCACGACGCGATCGTGGACGGGCGGGTCCGGCGGAGCCCGCGCCACGACGCGGCGGCCGAGGGGGTGCTCCGTGAGGCCGTCCGCGTCTCGCGGGCGCTGCGCCCCCTGCGTGAGGCGTTGGGGCAGGACGACGCCGAAGGTCCGGTGCCCGGAAGTCACACCCGTGTCATGACCCCGGACGACGCGGGCGAGGTGACCGTGCTGCAACGTTGCTGCTGGGTGGATGAGGCCCTCGACAACGACTCGCTCGCCCTCGCGCCGCTGCGAGAGAGCGTGGACGATGTCGCTCGCTGGCTGTCACAGTGGAGGACCACGGGGCTGTGGCGGGACGGGCGCCTGATCGCCATGGTCCGTGTCCGTCATGAGGGCCGAATCGGGCGGATCGGTCGCCTCGCCGTGGCCCCGGACATGCGCGGAGTCGGTATCGGACGCCGACTCCTGCGCCGCGCGGAGGCGGATCTGGCCGCCGAATGCGACCGGGTCGAGTTGAGCACGGGCGCCAAGAGCACCCGCAACATCGCCCTCTATCGGAGTGAAGGGTTCGTGATCGACGCCGAGGAGGACGGGGTGGTCCACCTCGGCAAGGCGCTCACCCGCGACCTTCCCACGGAACCGGCCCCGCCGGTCGGGTGACGTATGTGGATCCGGGACACCTCACCGGTCGGCGTGGTGAGCACATCCGGATGACGCGGCACCGTAGTCGTCGTGGAGCCTCATCCACTCATAGGGCCGGTCCTGCGGCCAACCGGCCGGTGAGTTCTCCCAGGTCTCCTGCCGTCCGTACGGGGTCAGATCCAGGAGGCCGAAGACCTGCATGAACGGTTCTTCCCCACGCGCGAACGTCGACCAGGTGTGGAGGACGCGGTCCCCTCGGCGCAGGAACACGCTGATGGCCTGGCGTTCCTCGCCGTCGACCGTCGAACAGATCTCGTAGGGTCACCGTTGCGTCGGGTCCGGTGAATTCGTAGTCACCGGGGACCTCGACGGCGGGCATGCGTCGGCGCTGTGCCGCGATGGCGTCGCTCATCCGTGTCAGGGCCTTCTCCTGGTCCAACAGTGTCCGCCGGGCGTCCTCCCACTCCGCGCGGTCGACGATTCGAGGAATCGGGAACTCTCCGTCGCCATGCCCGACCGTGTTCTCCATCAGGCCTCCTCGTGGGTGGACGGGAAAGGTTGGTCGGGGCCGGTGACAGAACGTGGAGTCCACGTGCCGGGGGCGGCGATGGGGTCCGGTGCGTGGGTGAGGCAGCGGCGGCCCCTCTGGTAGAGCCGGCTGGGTGTGGAGCCGCAGGGTTCGGCCGGTTCTCCCAGGTGGTGGCGGCAGGGTTCCGGGGTGGCCGATTCCGACCACAGCAGTTCCTTCTGCTCCGGGGTGAGCAGGTGGGGGTGGAGCGATCTCAGTTCGGCGAGGGGGTCGTCGGTGTGCCGCTCGGTGGTGTGGTCGAGGGTGAGGCCCGGGGTTTCGTTCAGGGGTCGGTCGTCGACTCGGGGGTGTGAGGGGGGCTCCGTCGTGTATTCCGGGGTGGTTCTTGGGAGGGGTTCCGGGTGTTCTCCGGGGGCTTCTGATAAGGCGTGGTCGACTTCGTGGGGAATGTCGAGTTCGTCATGGTCCGGGGTGGAGGCGGTGTTCTTCTCGGTCCAGAGAATGAGAGCGATTTCGGGTGGCACGGATTCTCTCGTGGCTCGAAAGGGAGGGAATGGCTCGTCGCTTCGTGGAGGGTCGGTGGAGGGCATTCCCCGGGTGGGGTGGGATCAGACGTGGTGGGGGTCTTCGGCCGTATGTGGTCATGGGAACGGGGGATGTTTCCCTCGCTTGTAGCAACCTGGGTTGACATGGCGATGGTGTGCAACCTAGGTTGACGGCATGGATGCTGTTCAACTCGCGGCGGCCGCGTCGGACACCTCGACGCCCATGGACGGCCTGCGCGCCGTGGCCTCGCTGCGCGCGTTGGTCGACGCTCTGGAGTTGCGCCAGGTGGAGGAGGCGCTGCGTTCGGGTGAGTCCTGGTCCTCCATCGCCGCCGCGCTCGGGGTGACCCGGCAGGCCGTCCACAAGAAGTACGCGAAACGACTGAGTCACATCGCCCCTACTGGGAGAGGTCAGTGATGACGAACGTGTCCGCCGAGCCCGCCGCTCGTGGCAGGGGATACGACCGCACGGTGATCGAGGGGGCGGGAGGCAACGAGGCCGTGCGCACGGGCCATCCCGATGTCGGCTTCGAGCATCTGTTCCTGGGGTTGCTGGTCAACGGTGGTCCGGCGGCCCGGCTGCTCATGGACGCCGGTGTGGGGCTGGTCGAGGCGCGTGCGGCGATCGCCGGGCTTCTGGGTGAGGATCTGGCGCTGTTGGGGGTCGATGTGCCTTCGGCCGCGGCGGAGGGGAGGCCGGAGGTGATCACGGCGGGGCTGTTGCCGTTGGCGCCGCGGCTGCGTGAGCTGGTGGACGAGTGCCCGGTGGCCGGTGGTGATCAGGCGTTGCTCGCCGCGTTGATCGACGATGAGGGCGGGCGGATCCGGCGGCTGTTGGACCGCCTGGGCGTGGACACCGATCGGGTTCGTGGGGCGCTGGATGAGCCGATCGCCGATCGGGAGGGCTCGCTTTCGCCTTGGGGCGAGGGTGACCTCGCGGTGGGGTCGCGGGGTAAGGGGTGGAAGTATGACGTCTATGAGTCGGAGGTGCCGGTGTCGGCCGAGCGGCTCTGGGCGCTGGTGGGGTCGGTGGAGCGTCGGGGCGAGTGGGATCGGGGTGCGGTGTCCTCGCGGCTTCTCGGCGATGGTTCGGTGGAGTTGACCCGTGATGACGGCAGGAGGGAGCGGGAGTGGATCACGCACTCCGTTCCGGGGCGTGCGGTCACCTGGAGTCATGCCTTTGAGGGGAACGAGGATCCTCACCGCGTGTTCGAGATCGTGATCGAGCCGGTCGGGGGTCATGCGAGGCTGTATCTGCGCAAGGGTGTCCACAGTGCCTGGCGGGGTCGTATCGCCGATCGTTTCGTGCGGTGGATCGTCCGTAACGATCTGCGGATCCAGGCTCAGCTCATCGCCCAGGTGGCCGCGGGCTAGGGGTTTCCGGGGCGGGCCGCGGGTGCCCGCCCTTTGTCGCCCTCTAGTGGTGGGCCATGGCCTCGACGTCGGTCCAGCGGCCCATGGGCGGCAGTGGGTCGTCGGTGGGCGGGAGTTCGGTGAAGCCGGCGGCGTGGAAGAACGCCAGTCGTCCGGCGGTCCCTTCGCCTCCTTCGGGGATCAGGTAGACCCAGCGGACGTCGGCCTCGCGGGCCTCGGCGACGAACAGGTCCAGTAGGGCGCGTCCGATGCCTCGTCTGCGTGATTCGGGGTCGACGACGACCGCGAGGATGTATCCGTGGGGTGGGGGAGTGGGTGCTCCGGGTTCGGTGTAGTCCCAGTCGAGCACGCCTTCGAGCCAGCCGACCACGCGTCCGTTCTCCATCGCGACGAGGACGGTCATTCCGGGTGGTAGTAGCTGGTCCGGGTAGCACTTGGTGTCGAAGTGCGGGGCCGCGCGGACCATGAGATCGCTGATGGCGGGTCCGTCGAGGCCGGTGGCGTTCCGGACGATCATCCACTCAGGGTAACGGACGGGGCCGGAATAGCGCTTGATCTTTGTTGCGCTGAATGTCCTGTTCTCGCTGTCGGCCTTGGCTTTCAGACCGGTCTCGGTCGTCGGGGTGTCGGGTTGCTCCGTGTACTGCGGGGCCTGGATCATCACTTTCAGTGATGTCCATGGAAAGGCCACCCCGCATGAGCCGACGTTCGGCCGCCCTCGCCGTTCTCCCGTTCGCCGCCGCACTTCTGTTGGCCCCGTCCCCCGCCTATGCCGCCCCCGTCCCTCTGGCCGATGCGATCGAGGCCTTGGAGGTGGCCGAGGAGTCCCGTGATGGCTATGACCGAAGCCTCTTCCCGCACTGGATCGACGCCGACCGCGACGGCTGCAACACCCGGGCGGAGGTGCTTTTGGAGGAGGCGGTCGTGGCCCCCGAGCAGGGTGAGCGTTGCCGTCTGACCGGCGGTGAGTGGTACTCCTACTACGACGATCGCACCTTCGACGACGCCCGTGGGTTGGACATCGACCACATGGTCCCGTTGGCCGAGGCCTGGGATTCGGGTGCTTCGGAGTGGAGTACGCAGCGTCGTCAGGCCTACGCCAACGATCTGGACGAGCCGGTCGCGTTGGTGGCGGTCAGCGCCGCCTCCAACCGGTCCAAGGCCGACAAGGATCCGTCGGAGTGGATGCCGCCGTCGGCCGACGCGCACTGCCGCTATGTGACCGAGTGGACCACGGTGAAGACCCGGTGGGGTCTGTCGGTGGACGAGGTCGAGCGTGAGGCGCTCAACGCGGTGGCGGCGGAGTGTCCGGACGAGGTCGTGGAGACCACGCCGGCCCCCTGACGTTCTCATCTTCGAGGCGGGCTCCGGTCTTCGGGTCGGGGCCCGCTTCGTGTGTCCGGGGTGTTCCGGTCGTTCGGGCGGGCGCGTTCGTGTTCTCTGTCGGGGGAAGTCCTGAGGATGGAGTTCCGTGTTCCGGAAATGGTCGGATGGTGGTGGGTAAGGGGGTTGTTCGGGTGATTCGTTCTTGATAATGGAGAAGGGGGCTTAGATGTCGGGAGGGTGGTTCCTCGCAGGTGGTCCGGTGTTTCCCGGGGGACCGTGTTCGCCTGCGCGGTCGGGGATCTCGTCCGATTATCGGCGGGAAGGCGAAGGAGAAAAGAAAAGTGGGCGTCTTTCGTGATCGTGGTCGTTCATGTGGGTATCGAGCCTGCGTAGTTCTCGCACCCCCGTTTCCGCGAGGAAAGGACCCCCTATGAAGATCCCCCGTTCCGGAGGCCTGTTCAGGCGTCTGGGCATCCTCCTGGCCGCGGCCCTGTTCACGGCCGTGCTGGTCCCGGTGAACGCCGTGGCGAGCGAGCAGGCGGTCGCCGCGATCAACCTGCGTACACCCTTCGACTGTGGTCAGACCTGGAACGCCAACACCCGTTCCAACCACAACCCGCAGCTCGCGGTGGACTTCCAGCGTTCCAACGCGCTGAACCAGAACGTGCGCTCCAGTGCGGCCGGTACCGTGACCACGGTCGCCGATCGGGGTAACACCAGCTATGGCAAGTACATCATCGTCGACCACGGCAGTGGTGTCACGACCCTCTACGCGCACCTGAACTCGCAGTCGGTGTCGGTGGGCACCCGGGTGAGCACCGGGACCGTGATCGGCAAGGTGGGCAGCACCGGTGGTTCGACCGGTCCGCACCTGCACTACGAGCAGCGTGTCAACGGCACCGTGGTCCGCGCGGTGCTCAACGGGGTGGCGATCCGTTACTACGGCAACACCACCATCACCAGCAGCACCGGCTGCTGATCCCTCCCGGTTCACGTGCGGCGCGGGTCCCCGGTGGGGCCCGCGCCGTGCGTTCTTCGGTGTCTCAGGCGGCCACGGCCTCGACGACGCTCACTCCGCTACAGGGCACGATCCGGTTCAGGCGCAGGCCGGAGCGGTCGAGGAGTGCGGTGAACTCGGCGCGGGTGCGCTGCCTGCCGTCGCAGTGGACGAGCATGCTCAGGTCCATGAACTTGGCGGTCCGGGCCGCTGCGGGTTCCTCGGGCATGAGGATCTCGGCGAGTAGGACGCGGCCTTGGGGGGCCATGGCGTGGCGGCAGTGGGTGAGGATCCGGGTGGAGTCCTCGTCGTTCCAGTTGTGGATGACGCTGGCGAGCAGGTAGGTGTCGCCTCCGGTGGGGACGGAGGTGAGGAAGTCGCCGCCCTCGACGCGGCAGCGTTCGGCGAGTGCGCCGGTGGTGAGGGCGGGGTCGACGTCGTCGACGACCTCGGGGCGGTCGTAGAGCACGCCCCGCAGGTGGGGGTGGGTCTCCAGGAGTAGGGAGATGAGGCGGCCCTTGCCGCCGCCGATGTCGATGAGGAGTCGGCTGTCGCCGAAGTCGTACTCCCGGCTCAGGGTGCGGGTGAGCTGGGCGGAGATGTCGGTCATGCCCTGGTCGAACAGGGCGGCGCTCTCGGGGTGTTCGCCCATGTAGGTCCAGACGGGGACGCCGTGGACGGCTTCGAAGACGGGGCCGCCGGTGCGGACGGCCTCGGCGAGGTGGCCCATGGTGGAGCGTTCGGCGGGGGAGTTCAGCCAGCGGGCGTAGCCGCGCATGGAGTGGGGGGAGTCGGTGCGCAGGGCGGCGCCGAGTTCGGTGAGGGTGAAGACGCCGGTGGAGGTCTCGGCGACCAGGTCCAGGTCGGCGCAGGCGCGTAGGAGGCGGTCCAGGGCGTCGGTGTCGGCGCCGACGCGTTTGGCGATCTGGTCCACGGGGGTGGGGGTCTCGGACATGGCGTCGGCGATGCCGAGTTCGGCGGCGGCGCCGACGGCGGCCGAGACCCAGCTGGTGGTGATGAGTTCGAAGAGGCGCAGCGCGGAATCGTTGACGGGTGTGGGGGAGAGAGGGCTCGACACGGGTGTTGACGACCTTTCGGTGAAGTCCTTCATCCGATGGCTACCGGAAGCTGTGAATGTCGGTCCGGTGGTACGCCGTCCACGCTATATTGCACTCGGTATTTTACTCGACACGGAGAGTGGGTCTCGCTGTGGAGGTCGCGGAACCGGGACACCGGGACGACGGCCCGAACCCGCACATGTTGCGGGTCTTGACCTCGAGAAGGGTCGTACGGTCCTTCAGCGACAGACCGGTGGACGACGAGACCCTGGAGCATCTGGCGGATGCGATGGTGGCGGCCCCCTCGGCCTCCAATAAGCAGGCGTGGGGTTTCGTGATGGTCCGTCGGACGCGGACGTTGCGGATGGTGCACGCCTTCTCTCCGGGCATCATCGAACGCCCTCCCCTGGTGGTGGCGGCCTGTTTCGACCGTTCTCGCGCGGTGGGCGGTGGCGGGGCCTGGGACGAGGGCATGTTGTGCGTGGCGATGGCGGTGGAGAACCTGCTGCTCGCGGCGCACGCCCTGGGGTTGGGGGGCTGTCCTTCGGCCAGTTTCCGCAAGGCGCCGGTGCGCAGGTTCCTGGGGTTGCCCGAACATCTGGAGCCGCTGCTGTTGGTGTCGATCGGCCATCCGGCCCGTCCGCTCGAAGCCGCTCCCCGACGTGATCGTAACGAGGTGATCAGCCATGAGTGCTGGGGCAACTGACGACCGCCACATGCGCGAGGAGCTCTTGTTGCTCGCCGCCTACCTGCTCAGTAGTGGCCGCGGGCTGCTTCAGGAGCCGCCCTCGTACGGTCCGTTGCGCTGTCTGGACGCGGCGCGTCGGGTGCTGGCCTTGCGGGACGGGCTCGGGGGCGAGGAGAGTCCGGCGTTGGCCGATCTGCGGGCGAGCATGGACGACGTCATGTGCGGTGCGATGACCGATCGGGAGCTCGATGTCCTGTTGGACGATCTGTGCGATCGTCTGGCGGCCGTTGTGGAGGAGCCCGGTGCCATCTCAGCCTGATTTCGAGGTCGGCGGGGAGGGGGCGGTGTTCGAGGCGCGGCCCTTCACCACCAATTGTGAGCGTCTGGTGGAGAAGGGCGAGCACGCCCTGGTCGGGGTGAGCGTCGGTAACGGCTACTTCAGCCAGTATCGGATCGCTCAACTGTTGGACTGGACGGGGCGGCGTTTCGCCTCGGTGGACGTCCTCTACGCCGATCTGCACGTGGAGTCGGCGTTCCGCGCCTCGGGGATGGATGCCGAGCACGCGGCCCGGCGGACCCATCGTGCGTTGCGGGACGTGCGGCGTCGTATCCGTCGGGCGGTGGAGTCGGCCGGGGACGTGCCGGCCCGGGTCAGTACGGTGGCGTTGTCGGAGATCGCCGAGTTGCCCGGCTACCGTACGGCCTCGCGGAGGATCGATCGGGAGATCGAGCAGAATCCGCTGTTGCGGGCCGCCTGTGAGGATCACGTCCGGCATGTGCTGGGTCCGGTCGAGGATCCGGAGGGGGCCCGGTTCCGGGCGGGGATGGACTATCTGCGCGCCGAGCTGCCCTTTCTGCTCAGTAGCCCGGAGGTGTTGGACGTGGCCTCCTCGGTGTGCTGCTATCACGTGCTGATGCCGGTGCTGCCCCGGCTGCGCGGGGAGGCGTCCTGTTTCCATCCGCGTCAAGGGCATCTGGTCCTGAGGCCGTTGCGGCCGGACGGGACCTATGAGGACGCCGAGGTGTCCTGACCGAGTGGGGTGCCGGCCGGGTCGGCGCCCCACTTCGTCGTCTCACGGGGGTCAGGGCGCGCGGCGTACGTCCATGATCGATTCCCCTTCGGGGACGCGGTGTACGGCTCGCAGGGTGAGTCCGGCCCGGTGAAAGAGTTCCTCGTAGCGTTCGGAGGTGCGCAGGGGCGCCCCGTACAGGACGAACATGCTCAGGCTCATGGCCTCCAGGTAGCGGCTGGGGCGTTCGCGTTCGGGGAGGTGGCCGGTGATGAGCAGCCGTGAGGTGTCGTGCATGGCCTCGCGGACGTTGCGCAGGATCCGGAGCGCGTCGGCGTCGGACCAGTTCTGCATCACGCGGGTCATGAGGTAGACGTCCGCGCCCGGGGGGACCCGGTCGAAGAAGCTGCCGCCCACGATGGTGCAGCGTCGGTCGACGTCTTCGGCGCGCAGGAGTGGGGCGGCGCCCTCCACGACCTCGGGCAGGTCGAAGAGGATCCCTTCGAGGTGGGGGCGTGCGCGCAGGATGGTGGCCAGGGCGGCGCCCTCGCCGCCGCCGAGGTCGGCCACGGTCCCTTCGTGGGGTAGGTCGGCGCGTTCCAGGAGGGCGGGGACGGGGGCGGAGGCGTTCATGGCCCGGTGGAAGATGGTCGCCTCCTCGCGGTTGTCGCCGAGGTAGCCGAAGAGTTCTCGGCCGGTGTGGAGTTCGAAGGCGGTGCGGCCGGTGCGTATCGCCTCTTCCAGGTGGGTCCAGGCCTGGAGGAAGTCGCCGTAGGTGCACATGTGGAACAGGTCGCGCAACCCGGAGGGGTCGTCGGCGCGCAACCGTTCTCCCGAGGGGCTCAGGGTGAACAGATCGGGTCCGTTCTCGCGGAGCAGTCCGGCGACGGTGGCGGGGCGCACGACGATGAGCAGACGGTCCTCCTCCACTTGGAGTCGGCGGGCCAGGTCGGTGAGGGTGAGGGGGCCGTCGGCGAGGGCGTCGATCACGCCCAGGCCGACCAGCGCCGAGACCGCGTGCATGAGCATCGCCGAGGAGACGATGCCGGTCAGCGCGGTGTCGTCCTCTTCCGGTGGGACCTCGGTCCCTCGCAATTCCACCACCACGTCGCCTCTTTCCAGGTCGGTTCCCGGTCCCGTTCGGGGCCGGGGGTCGGTCGGTGGCGCGGATCGTCCGCGCGTGGACACCTTCGGTCCGGTGTCGGTCACCTGGGGTAACAGTGCCAGGTCCGGGCGGGCCGTGTGGGGGTTTCGGGAGGGGATTCGGGGGCGGTCTCCTCAGGTGGGCGAAAGAGCGCGAAGAAAAATCGGATGGGCCCGGAATAGCCCCGGGGGGAGGGTCGTTACACGGTGCGGGTCGGCGCGGTAGAAAGTGTCCCCCGGGCTCTACACAAAGCCTTCAGGGAATACCGCACCGCAAGGTGGCAGGAGCCCTGTTGTGCCATCCGCCGTGAGGCGACCGCCGTGCCGGCCCGCTCAAAGCGTGAGAAGGCCCGCCGAGCATCGCTCGGCGGGCCTTCGTCGTGTTCGGGCTACTTGTCGCCGTGGTTCTCGATGGCCTGGATGATGCGCGGACGCATCTGGGCGGCTTCGATGACCGCGTCCACCGAGCCGACCTCGACGGCGCGGCGGATGCTGTGGACGGCGTCGAACTCGGCGGCGACCTCGCCCAGCTTCTCGGCGCGCACCGAGGAGCGTACGTCGTCGAGTTCGGCCGAGGCGGCGGCGCGTTCGGCGCCCGAGGCGGCCGAGACGCGGCCCTCGAGTTCCTTGACGCGCGGGTCGGCGGCGGTGCGGGCGTTCACCTCGCCGGAGAAGACCACGGCGGCGGCCGGGGCGCCGCCCAGCACGGAGGCGAAGGAGCCCTCCAGGGCCAGGACGGTCATGTTCGGGTTCAGGGCCTTGGAGAAGACCACGAACGCGCCGCCGTGGTAGCGCGAGATCACGCAGAACACGATCGGGCCCTGGAAGTTGACGATCGCGCGGCCGATCTCGGCGCCGTACTCCAGCTGGAGCTTGCGCAGGGATTCGGGTGATCCGTCGAAGCCGGACAGGTTGGCCAGGACCACGAGCGGGCGGTTGCCGCTGGCGGTGTTGATGGCGCGGGCGACCTTCTTCGACGACTGCGGGAACAGGGTTCCGGCGGTGTAGGTGTCGGGGCCGTCGGCCGGCGGGAAGCCGCGCCGGGGCACCGAACGCGATTCGATACCGACCAGGCAGACGGGGATGCCGCCCAGGTGCACGTCCTGGACCGCGGCGGTGTCGGCGTCGGCCATGCCGGCCCAGCGTTCCAGGACCGGGTGGTCCTGGTCGGCCAGGGCCTTCATCACGGTGCGGATGTCGAAGGGCTTCTTGCGGTCGGGATTGGCCTCGACGGAGAAGATCTCGCCGACGGTGGTGAAGTCGCTGCCCTCGACCACGTGCGGGTAGTCGGAGATGTCGCGGTCGATCGGGTCTGCGGTGGCGGCCCGTCGGGGCGCGCTCTCGCCCGGGGCGATGTAGGTGTGGTCGTAGTGCGACATGAGGATGTCGCGGGCGGTGAGCAGGTCGGGGGCCCAGTACTGGGCCTGGCCGTTGGGGCCCATGACCCGGTCGTGGCCGCCGATGCCGTGGTTGTCCTCGGCCGAGACGCCGCCGGAGAAGTCCAGGGACTGCTTGCCGGTGAGCACCATCGCCGAGTCGGGGGTCATCACCAGGATGCCCTTGGTGTGCATGAGCATCGTCGCCTCGGCGTTCCAGTACGGCTGGGCGCCGACGTTGATACCGGCGACGACGATGTTGATCTCGCCGCCGTCCTGGGTGAACTCCACGATGCGCTTGAGGGCGGCGGCCACCCAGTCCATGTTCTCGGTGCCCGATTCCATGGAGATGCGGGCGCCGGCGGACAGGGCGTACCACTCCAGTGGCACCTCCATCCGTTCGGCCAGGTCCAGGGCGGCGATGACGCGGCGGCATTCGCCTTCGGAGAGCGCGCCCAGCGACTTGGTGGGGTCGCCCAGCAGCACCACGCGGGACAGGCCCTCGGGGTGGAGTTCGGTGGTGGTGGTGACCACGCCGGCGACGATGGCGGCGCCGTTGCGGCCCTTGGGGCGGCGGACCGGGACCAGGGCGTGGTTCTCGTCCAGGTCGTATTCGGCGAAGTCGCCGAGCAGGTCGACGAGCTCGTAGGGGTAGACGGTGTTGCGGGCACTGGCGCGCAGCACCTTCTGCCGGTAGTCGTCGATGGGCTCGACCGGCTCGGTGGAGGGGGCCTCGATGGTCAGGCCCGGGGCGCCGGTGGCGTCGAAGGTGACGCGTACGGCGGTCTTGGTCAGCTCGCCCGTCTCAGTGTCGCGCTGTCGGCCGATGAAGAGGAGCTCCTCCAGGCCGGTGCCGGCGACGGTGGGCAGGACGCGTCGCCCGATCGCCTTGAGTTCCTCGCGGGTGATGTCGATGGGCGGCCAGACGTAGAGCACGATCCGGTTGGTGTTGAAACGCTTGCGCGCGGGCCGTCCGGACAGGGCTCGACGGATGGAGTCCAGGCAGGTGGCGATGGTGTTCTCGGCGGTGGGCAGGGAGATGAGCCTGCCCTCCTGGTCGCGCAGTTCGGTGAGGTCGCGGATCTGGGCGAAGGCCACCAGACGGTCGTCGGAGGGGTTGTCCTGA
The DNA here is from genome assembly GCF_000710955.1 of Nocardiopsis alba. NCBI lineage: Bacteria > Bacillati > Actinomycetota > Actinomycetes > Streptosporangiales > Nocardiopsidaceae > Nocardiopsis > Nocardiopsis alba. The sequence goes on along the minus strand of NZ_BAZE01000002.1, from coordinate 433,959 downwards.
GCCACGGCCCGGAACAGGTTGACCTCTTCGTCCAGGGACGGCAGGCGGGTCAGGTCGAAGCGGTTCCACCGCTGCATCTGCATGCGCTCGGCGATGTAGGGGTGCAGGCCGCGGATGAGACGGTCCTCGACCATCCCCTGGGCGGTGGGGTGGAAGGTGAAGTGGTGGTGCATGACCGCGCCGTCGCGGCCGGCGACGGTGGTGGTCAGGCGGCGGACCCGTTCGGGGGTGGGCAGCAGGGCGAGCGCCTGGTGCAGCGCGTCGGCCATGGCGTCGAAGTCCTCGGGCTGCTTTTCCCAGGACAGGTAGATGTCGGCGTCGACGTCGGCGGAGCCCTCGGTCAGGTCGGCCAGGCCGCGCAGGGCCTCGCCCAGGCGTTCGAAGGCCACGGCGGTGGAGATCAGGCGCGAGCCGCGACGTTCGGCGACCACGTAGGAGCAGCCGGCGGAGTCGACGGTGCGTACGTCGGTCAGGCCCTTGTTGCCGTAGTAGCGGCGGGTCAGGACCTCGAGCATCACCGAGTTGTCCAGGTCGGAGCGGACCAGGCGCTGGCCCAGGACGCGGACGAGCGGTTCGGTGGTGCGCACCATCGAGGCGATGCGCTCGGCGCGGTCGGGTGCGTCGGGGTGCTCGTCCAGGTGGCGCAGGTGGCGGCGTACCTCGGCGTAGACGCGGGCGCGGTTGCGGCGCAGCAGGGGCTGGCCGAACCAGGCGAAGACCACGCCGCGCGCCAGGTCGGCGACGGCGGGGAAGCGGACCTGGGTGGCGGCCACGAGGCGTTCCAGGGCCAGGCCGGCGGGTTCGCGCAGTTCGGCGGAGGGCGGGGCCTCCTCCAGCCAGGAGCGCAGCAGGGTGGTGACGATGGTGACGTCGGTGGCGGCGCGCTGCTGGGCCAGGAAGATACGGAAGAGCGCGGACTCCAGGGCGGGGGTGCGCTCCAGGTCGGTGACGCCGTAGTGGGCCAGGGCCTGGGAGAGCTTGTTCTGGAAGGAGGCGGGCAGTCCGGCGCGCTCCACGTCCAGGCTCTGGAGGTAGGTGTGCAGGTATTCGCGGGGGCTGTGCACGGTGCCGTCGACGTCGTCGGCTCCGGCGGGCCGGTTGCGGCTGAGTTCGGCCAGGTCGGCGAAGACCTCGATGAGCGGGAGCTCGTGGGCCAGTGGGCTGTGGCCGGACCGGATGACGTCGGCGCGGGCGGCCAGGTGGTCCTGGAGCAGGCGGCGTTCGTCGTTCGGGTCGGTGTCGAAGCCCAGCAGGAGGCTGCGCAGGTCCTCGCCGCCGCGTTCGACGCGGGTGGGCAGGGGTACGTCGGAAGGCTGTTCGGGCAGGTCGAGTTCGACCGGCTCGGTGCTCTGTGCGGTCTCCTCGTCGCCGTCGGCGATGGGCTCCAGGCGCAGCAGGGGGGCGCCGGTCTCGACCTGGGCTCCCACGGTGACGGCGCATTCCTTCAGACGTGCCTTGAAGGGTGCGCGCAGCACCGTCTCCATCTTCATGCTCTCCAGCACCAGGACGGGGGCTCCGGCCTCGACCTCGGCGCCGACCTCCAGCGGGGTGGCCACGACCAGGGCGGGCGTGGGCGAGCGCAGTACGCCGCCCTCGTCCAGGCTGACCCGGTGGGCGACGCCGTCGATCTCGACCAGGTGGACGGGGCCGTGGGTGCCGATGAGCAGGTGGTAGCGGGTGCCGTTGACGGTGATCCGGCCGCTGTGGTCGTCGAAGCGTTCGAGTTCGACGTCGGCGGTGCGGGTGGTCTCTCCGGCTTCGAGGCCGACGCGGAAGCGGTGGGCGCCCACGCGGGCCACGCGTACGCGGTAGCCGACGCCGCGGAGTTTGAGGTCCAGGGGGCGGCCGCTCTCGTGCTGGACCTGGGGGCGGCCGCCGAAGGCGGTGGAGAGGAGACGGTCGAGTTCGACGCGTTCCTCCTCTTCGTAGGCCTCGATGGCGGCGGCGGTCAGGGCCACGGCGGAGTGGCGGTGCGAGACCAGGCCGCCTTCGGCGCGGACCCGGTCGATCCAGCCGGTGTCGGCGGTGGCGTCGATGACCTCGGGCTGGTCCAGCAGGTCCAGGACGAAGCTCTTGTTGGTGGCGCCGCCCTCGATGATGACGGTGGTCTCGCGCATGGCGCGGCGCAGGCGGGCCATGGCCTGGTCGCGGTCGCGGCCGTAGGCGATGATCTTGGCGATCATCGAGTCGAAGTCGGCGGGGATGGTGTCGCCTTCGGCGACACCGGTGTCGACGCGGATGCCGGGGCCGGCGGGCAGGTCCAGGCGGGCGATGCGGCCGGGGGAGGGGGCGAAGTCGCGGTCGGGGTCCTCGGCGTTGAGGCGGGCCTCGACGGCGTGTCCGCGTTCGGCGGGGGGTTCGCCCTCCAGGCGGCCGCCGGCGGCCACGTGCAGTTGGGCGCGGACCAGGTCGAATCCGGTGGTGGATTCGGTGATGGGGTGTTCGACCTGGAGTCGGGTGTTGACCTCCAGGAAGGCGAAGAGTCGCTCGCCGGGGTGGTAGAGGAATTCGACGGTGGCGGCGCCGCGGTAGCCCACGGCGATGGCCAGGCGTTCGGCGGAGGTCTTGAGCTCGTCGGTCTGTTCGGCGTCCAGGAGGGGGGAGGCGGACTCCTCGATGACCTTCTGGTTGCGTCGTTGGACCGAGCAGTCGCGTACGCCCAGGGCCCAGGCGGTGCCCTGGCCGTCGGCGATGACCTGGACCTCGACGTGGCGGGCGCCGGTGACCAGGCGCTCGAGGAAGACGACGCCGCTGCCGAAGGCGCGCTGGGCCTCCTGGCTGGTGCGTTCGTAGGCGTCGGCGAGTTCTTCGCCGTTGTTGATGACGCGGATGCCGCGTCCGCCGCCGCCGGCGGTGGCCTTGAGCATCAGCGGGTAGCCGATCTTCTCACCGGCCTCGAGGGCGGCGTCCAGGTTCTCGACGGCGCCGCGGCTCCAGGGGGCGACGGGGACGCCGACCTCCTCGGCGATGAGTTTGGCGCCGATCTTGTCGCCGAGTTTGCGCATGGCCTCGCCGCTGGGGCCGACGAAGGTGACCCCGATGCGTTCGCACATGTCGGCGAAGGCGGGGTCCTCGGCGACGAAGCCCCAACCGACCCAGGCGGCGTCGGCCCCGGTCTCGACCAGGGCGCGCTCGAGCGTCTCCAGGTTCAGGTAGGGGCGGGCGGAGGCGGGACCGAGATCGTAGGCCAGGTCGGCCTCGCGCACGAACGCGGCCGTGCGGTCGACGTCGGTGTGCAGTGCGACGGTCTCGATCGGTGTTCCGCTCTCGGCGGCGATGTCCCGGACTGCGTGGATGAGCCGCATGGCGGCCTCACCACGGTTCACGATGGCGACACGACTGAACACCCGAATGAGCCCTTCTCGTAAGACCAATGATGTGCACGCGGCGACACGACGGCCCCGGCAGTATCCACCTTCTCGCCTGTGGACCCCGTGCGCCATGCCGCACCCAACGCATCTTGAGGGGGTTGGCTTGTGGGAAATGACCAAAAAGGGTCCCGCCTCGGACGCGGTGGAGCGCTCGGACCCCGATGGAGACGGTTCCGTTCGGGCCTGGAGGTCGGGGTGGTCTGTGGTGTTCCCACAACCCGCCCTTGCGGGGCCTTGGAGGAGGGGCCGTTCTCGTGGTGCGGGGCGGCGGTGCCTCCCCGTCGGGGTCCTGGGACACACTACCCGCCCAGGTGGAAGCGGTCGGGGTGTCTCGGGGGAGGGGTCGGTGACGTTCGGGTGAGAGGGGGAGCACGATCGTTGTGATCGGGTGCACTCAGTGCGTCGTTGCACTCAGTGCACCAACCTCTCTAGTCTGGACATATGGCATCTCGGCACCGTTCCTCCGCGCCCGATCGGCGTGAGGCCCTCAAGGCACGGCATCGGCGCGCCATCATCGACGCGGCCTGGGAGCTGATCCTGGAGATCGGCGGCACCGACTTCACCGTGGACCGTCTCGCCGAACGCGCCGACGTCTCCCGTCGGACGGTGTTCAACCACTTCAAGACGGTCGACGACATCATCGTCGAGGTGTTCGGGCGCATGCTCGGAGTGGTCCTGGACAACGTCGACGCCAACCTGGCCGCCTCGGCCGGCGAAGGGGACACCGAGACCGCGATGTTCGACCGGGTGGCGGCCGCTCTGCGCGCCACCGACCTGGTCACCCCGATCCGAGAGCTCACGAGGCTCTTCGACTCGGGAGGGGGAAGGACCGACCCGCGTCGGGCGGTGCTGTTGGAACGCACCATCACCGACCTGGGCACCCGGATCGCGATCACCACCCTGCGCCACCATCCCCGGGCCGACCCCTTGGAGGTCGACCTGATGTGCGGCGCGCTGGTGGGCGGGGCCCTGGCCGTGGTCCGTCATTGGGAGGAGGCCACCGGCGGTGTGGACACCGCCGAGTCGCGCCTTCTCTGGGATCGGCTGTTGAGCCGCATGATCCACACCTACCGCGACGGGTTCGGCGCCCTGGCCGTCGGCTCCGACACCCCTTGAGTCACCCGAATCCTCGACCTGCCCACCTCCTCTTCCTCTGCGGGAAACCATGGCTGAACTCCTCTACAGACTCGGGCGTGCCTCGGCACGCCGCGCCGGAACCGTCATCGCGCTCTGGTTGGCGCTCATGTTGGCCGCCGGCGCCGCCTTCGCCCTCTTCTCGGGAGAGTTGGAGGACAGCTTCTCCATCCCCGGGACCCCCACCGACCAGGTGAACCAACGTCTCAAGGACGAGTTCTCCGGTATGGGCGGCGGTATGGGCACCGTCGTCTACCAGAGCGAGGACGGAGAGGCCCTCACCCAGACCCAGCGTGAGGAGATCGCCGACCGCGTCGAACGCGCCGCCGAGGTCGAGGGCGTCCAGGACGTCGTCGACCCCTTCGCGACCGAGGAGGAACGCGACGAACAGCGTGAACTCCTCGCCGACGGGCGCGCGCAATTCGAGGAGGGCAAGGCCGAGGCCGAGGCCGCCGGGGTACTCGACCAGGTGGCCGAGACCCTCGACTCCGAGGAGGAGCGTCTCGAACGCGGTGAGGCCCTGTTGGAGATGTCCTCGGGCATCGTCATGGTCTCCGAGGACGAGTCCACCGCCCTGGTGACCGTCGCCTTCACCGACAGCCAGGAGGAGGTCTCCCAGCAGACCCGCGACGCCGTCATCTCGGTGTTCGCCGACGACCCGGTCCCCGGCACCAGCATCGACTTCGCCGACGACATCTCCATGGAACTGCCCGGCCTGGTCAGCAAGGCCGAGGTGATCGGTGTGGTCGTCGCCGGGATCGTGCTGGTGGTCATGCTCGGCACCCTCATCGGCGCCGGGCTGCCCATCCTGACCGCGCTGATCGGTGTCGGTATCGCCACCCTGATCGCGATGTCGCTGTCTGGGGTTCTGGAGATCGCCACCGTCACCCCGATCCTGGGTCTGATGCTGGGCCTGGCGGTCGGTATCGACTACGCGCTGTTCATCATCAACCGGCACCGTCGCCAGCTCAAGGAGGGCGTCGACCCGGCCGAGTCCATCGGGCTGGCCAACGGTACGGCCGGTAACGCCGTGGTCTTCGCCGGCGCCACCGTCCTCATCGCCCTGCTGGGACTGAACCTGACCGGGATCGGTTTCCTGGGGCTGATGGGCAGTATCGGCGCGATCGCCATCACCGTGGCCGTCCTGATCGCGGTCACCCTGGTGCCCGCCCTGCTCTCCCTGGTGGGGGTCAAGATCCTGTCGCGGCGTGAGCGCGGCCGTCTGTCGGGCGAGAACGGCGACGGTAAGGCCGCCGCCGGCGCCAGGCACGGTGGCGGGGCCGCGCCGATGTCCAACCTCGGCGCGCTGGGCCGGGCGGCCGTGGCGATCGTCCTGTTGGGCGTCATCGCCCTGCCCGCCCTGGACCTGCGCACGGGGATGCCCGACGGTTCCTCGCAGCCGGTCGACTCCACCCAGTACCGGGCCTACACCGCCATCGCGGAGAACTTCGGCGACGGACAGAACGGGCCCCTGCTGGTCACCGCCGATCTGCCGGGCGGCCCGGACGAGGAGTCGGCCGAGGCCAACGCCGAGCGTTACCAGTACGAGGTGGCGCACGCGATCTCGATCCTGGGCGACGTGGCCGCGGTGGCGCCGATCGGGGTGTCGGAGAACGGGACGCTGGCCATCTTCCAGGTGATCCCGGTCGACGGGCCCTCCAGCGAGTCCACCGAGGAGCTGGTGCACACCCTGCGCGGCATGGAGCCGATCCACGGCACCGCGCCCTTGGGCGTGGCGGGTATGGCCAGCGGCAACATCGACATCTCCGAGACGCTCTCGGACGCGCTGCCGACCTATCTGTCGGTGGTGGTGGGCCTGTCCCTGGTGATCCTGCTGCTGGTGTTCCGGTCGATCTTCGTGCCGGTGGTGGCCACGCTCGGGTTCATCCTGTCCTACTTCGCCGCGCTGGGCGGGGTGGTCGCCGTCTACCAGTGGGGTTGGCTCGGCGGGCTCATCGGTCTGGAGAACCCGGGGCCGGTGCTGAACTTCCTGCCCACGCTGTTGGTGGGCATCCTGTTCGGTCTGGCCATGGACTACATGCTCTTCATCGGTACGGGTATGCGCGAGGCCTACGTGCACGGCACCCCGGCCCGGCTCGCGGTGGTGCGGGGCTTCCGTGCCGGTCGCGCGGTGGTCACCGCCGCCGCGATCATCATGATCTCGGTGTTCGGCGGGTTCGTCTTCTCCGAGATGATGATGATCAGCTCGGTGGGCTTCGCGCTGGCCTTCGGTGTCCTCATCGACGCGTTCGTGGTGCGGATGCTGCTGATCCCGGCCGTGATGCACCTGGCCGGGGACGCCGCCTGGTGGCTGCCCCGATGGCTGGAGCGGATCCTGCCCGACATCGACGTCGAGGGGTCGGCGCTGGAGCGCGGCCACGCCTCGGTCTCGGAGCCCGAGGCCGAGGTGGGCGGCTCCTGGGTGGAGGTTCCCGAGGAGGGCGCCGAGGCGGCCTCCGGAGGACGCGGCTGACCCCGCCGTAGTGGTCGAGGGCCCGATCGTGGCCGGTCATGGACCGGCCCGGTCGGGCCCTTCGCCGTGGTGGGGGAGGGGTTCAGGTGAGGGGCGGGGCGCCGGCCAGGGCGTGCGCCAGCCGGGCCAGGCCCGCGCGTTCGGCCTCGCCCAGTCCGGCCAGGACGTGCTCCTGGGCTCGGGTGACCTCGGGGGAGAGTTCGGCGTGCAGGGCGCGTCCGCGTTCGGCGGCGCGCAGGACCACGCGGCGCCGGTCGTCGGGGTCGACGTCGCGGTAGGCGAGGGCGTCGCCCACCAGGCGGTCCGCGACCCGGGTGGCGGTGGCGCCGGCCAGGCTCAGTTCCTCGGACAGGCGGGCCATGGACATCGGCCCGGCCAGGACCAGGACCTCCAGCATCCGCCAGCGGTCGGCGGTCAGGTCGTGCGCGCCGACCAGGTCGGCGGCGGCGGTGTCCAGCGCGGCGACGACCTTGCGCAGCAGGAGGGGGTGCAGGGCGTTCCCGACGTTCGTTTCGCTCATCGATCCCACATCTCGGGTCCGGTCGAGAGCGCCACTCCGGGGCTCGCGCCGAGCCTTGCCCAGAACATGTTCGTTCGAGAACATTCTTACTCGGTGGTGAATCTAGCACGCCCGAAACCGGTGGTGACGCTCGGTGACGTGGACCGGTGGCGTGAGCCGAGGGGGCGCCATGCCGTGTCATTGTCCCGAACACGACCCGAGACCCCGCGGTGAGGACTTTCCGGTGGGGGTCGTGATCCCGTTGCGGGGTTCGGCGGGCATCTTCGGGCCCTCTTGTGAGGCGGTCACCGAGACCGCGCTGGCCCGGATCAACGCCGAGGGGGGTCTGTTGGGGCGTCGGGTGCGGCCGGTGGTGATCGACGGGGGCCGTCCGGCGTCGGAGGTGGCCGCCGACGTGGGGGCGTTGGTCGGGGCCGGGCGGATCCACGCGGTGACCGGTTGGCACATCTCGCGGGTGCGACAGCATCTGGTGCCGGTGGTGGGCGGGCACGTGCCCTACGTCTACACCTCGCTCTACGAGGGAGGGGAGAGCGCGACGGGGGTGTTCTGTTCGGGGGAGACCCCGCCCGATCAGGTCGCTCCGGCCATGCGTTGGATGCGTGATGAGCAGGGGGCGCGGGATCTGTTCGTGGTCGGTGACGACTACGTGTGGCCGCGCAGTACGGCCCGTTCCTGTCGTGGCTACGCCCACGATTTGGGGATGCGGGTGGTGGGGGAGGCCTTCGTCGAGCTGGGCGCGGAGGACTTCGGCGGGGTGTTGGAGCGCGTGCGCGTCAGTGGCGCCGACACCGTCCTGATGCTGTTGGTGGGTCAGGACGCGGTGGCCTTCAATCGGGCCTTCGCCGAGGCCGACCTGCAGTCCCGGGTCCGTCGGCTGACCCCGTTGATGGAGGAGAACATGCTGTTGGGCAGCGGGGCGGACAGTACCGAGGATCTGTTCGTGGCCGCCGCCTACTTCCGGTCGTTGCCGACCGAGTCGGCGTTGGAGCTGTCGGGCGCCTACGCCGCCATGCACGGCCCGGAGGCGCCTCCGCTGAACAACATGGCCGAGTCCTGTTACGAGGGGCTGATGGCGTTGGAGGCGCTGGTGCGGCGCGCGGGCACGGCCCGGCCCGAGCGGTTGTCGAGGGTGGCCGATTCGGTGGGCTACGACGGTCCGCGCGGGCCGATGCGGTTGAGGTCGGGCCATATCCATCAGCGCGTGTACATGGCCAGGGCCGACGGGTTGGGTTTCGAGATCCTCGCCCGGCTGTGACGGTGTTCGGTCACATCCGTCTCCGGTGTCGCCGGGGGTGACCCTTGCCACTTACTTCCAACTGGCTTATTTTCATTTGGAAGGAGTGATCATGGTCACCTACCTCTACCGCTGTCCGGACCGCCACGAGACCGACCTGGACGCCCCCATGGGGCGAGCGCCGCGAGAGACGGACTGCTCCTGCGGCCGGAGCGCCCGCCGTGCCTTCACCGCACCGATGGTGCGCGCCGTCCCCGCGGCCCGAGGCCGGGTGATGGAGGCCGCCGAACAGAGCACGGACCGGCCCGCCGTCGTCACCCGCCCGGCGCCCGATCCCGCCCCCACGTCCTTCACCGACCCCCGTCACGCCCTACTGCCCCGGGCCTGAGCTCGACGTTCATCACCGGCCACGCTCGAACGGACACCACCAGGAGCCACACCATGCCCGAGGTCATCTTCAGCCACGATCCGTCCAAGACCATGGCCCAGCAGGCGGTCCCCGGACACAACCGCTTCCACCCCGAGGTCCCGGCGGCGGCCACCGTACGCCCGGGACAGGAGTTCCGCGTCGAGAGCCGCGAATGGACCGACGGCCAGATCGGCGACAACGACTCCGCCGACGACGTCCGCGACGTCGACCTGGACCGCTGCCACATGCTCAGCGGCCCCTTCCGCGTCGAAGGGGCCGAGCCCGGCGACCTGCTGATCGTCGACATCCTCGACCTGGGCCCCATCCCCGGAGAACGCGGACCCGTCTGCGGCCAGGGCTGGGGCTACAGCGGCATCTTCGCCAAGGTCAACGGCGGCGGCTTCCTGACCGACTACTACCCCGACGCCTACAAGGCCATCTGGGACTTCCACGGCCAGGCCGCCACCTCCCGCCACGTACCCGGGGTCGAGTACACCGGCATCACCCACCCCGGCCTGATGGGCGTGGCGCCCTCGCACGAGTTGCTCGACAGCTGGAACCGGCGCGAGCGGGCCCTCATCGCCACCGACCCCGAACGGGTGCCGCCGCTGGCCCTACCGCCCCTGGCCCGGGGCGCCCTGGCCGGCAACGCCGACGGCGACCTGCTGGCGCGCATCGCCGAATCCGGGGCCCGCACCGTCCCGCCCCGGGAGAACGGCGGCAACCACGACATCAAGAACTTCACCCGGGGCTCCCGGATCTTCTACCCCGTGCACGTCCCCGGAGCGCTGCTGTCCGTGGGCGACCTGCACTTCAGTCAGGGCGACGGCGAGATCAACTTCTGCGGCGCCATCGAGATGGGCGGCTTCATCGACCTGCGCGTCGACCTCATCAAGGGCGGGATGGACACCTACGGCGTCCATCGCAACCCCGTCTTCCAACCGGGCCGGGTCGCCCCGCTGTACTCGGAGTTCCTCACCTTCATCGGCATCTCGGTGGACCACCGCGACGACACCAACCTGTACCTGGACGCCACCGAGGCCTACCGCAACGCCTGCCTCAACGCCATCTCCTACCTCAAGAAGTGGGGGTACACCGACGAGCAGGCCTACCTGATCCTGGGCACCTCGCCGGTCGAGGGGCGGATCGGCGGCGTGGTCGACGTGCCCAACGCCTGCTGCGCCCTGTACCTGCCCACCGAGATCTTCCACGACGACATCCGCCCCGGAGGCGCGGGGCCGGTCGCCACCGACCGGGGCCAGGTCGCCGTCACCTCCTGACCCGAGGGCGGGTCCTCACTCTCGGACGAGCCGCATCGACACGTAGGCGTTGATACCGCTCCACCGGGTGTGCCGGACCCGCCTTCGGCGGTACTCGTGAAAACCCACCCGCTCGTAGAGGCCCAGAGCGGACTCGTTGACGTCGGAGATGTCCTCCAGCCGGAACTCGCGATAGCCGGGCAGGGTCAGGATGTGCTCCAGCACGGCCTTGGCCGCGCCGCGTCCCCGGAAGCGTCGGGCCGAGGCCACGAAGGCGATCTCGCCGATGCCCGGCCCGGCGTCGGGCATCACCTTCTGGAACTGGGAGCGGAACACCAGGTCGGCGATGGTGCCCTTGTACCACCCCAGGTGGCGGCGCAGCTCGGCGGCGTTGTGCTCGAAGCAGAGTCGCTCCCCCTGGACCAGGAAGGCCAGGGCCGCCGGTTCGCCGTCGACCAGCGCCACGTGGGCGTGGCGCGCCACCAGGGCGTGCTCGAGGGCGGCCGTCAACCGTTCGGGGTCCTTGGAGAAGAAGGCCAGGTCGTCGCCGAATCCCTCCACGTACAGGCGGGCGATCCACGCGCTCCCCTCCTCGCCCAGTTCGTCGCCGCGTACGACCCGGATCCTCGTCGTCTCGCTCATACCGTCGTCTCCTCGACCAGCAGGGTCCCCGTCACGGTGGCGACGGAAGGGGCGACGAAGGCCTCGCCCAGGGCCGAGCGGGTCATGGCCAGCCCGCCGAGGGTGGCGAAGAAGCAGGTGGCCAGTTCCGCGGCGGGCGCGGGTCGGGTCAGACCCCGGCCCCGGCCGCGTTCGATCAACGTCACGACCGCCCCGGTCACCTCGCGGTGGGCCCGCAGCAGATCCTCCACGGCCGCGCCCCGCTCCGGCCCGGCCTCGACGCCGGAGGCGAAGACTTGGTTCATCAGCAGGTAGAACTCCACGGCTCCGGTGTCCCGGGACAGGTCGGACAGGAACACCTCGACGAACCCGCGCAGGGGTTCCACGACCAGGTCGGTGTCGGTGAAGCTCCGGGCCAGGGCCCGCAGGCCGGTGGCGGCCTCGGCGACCAGGTCGTCGTAGAGCTCGTCCTTGGTGGCGAAGTGGCGGTAGATCGAGCCGGTGCTGATCCCGGCCTCGGCGGCGATGGCGCGCATGTCCACCCCGGCGTATCCGCGGTGGCAGAAGAGTCGGATCGCGGCCGTGCGCACCCGCTCCCGGGTGGCGGCCCTCATGGCCCGATGCTGTTCGGGGGTTCTCGGCATCCGTCCTCCTATGAATGAACGTTTGTTCATTCTATGGGGGCGGCGAAGGAGAGGGAACCGTCGTCGGGACCGGGAGAGGGCGCGAGGGCTAGGATCGTCGGTGGCCGTGACCACGAGGCGCGCTCGCGAGAACACCCAGGAGGCCAACGGTGTCGGACCCCCAACACCACAACCGGATGCGGGACAACCAGGGCAACGCGATCCAGGCCCGCGACATCGCACACCTCCACCTCGCCCCGCCCGAACCGCCACCGCCCCCGCGCCGGGTCCCCGAGGCCGACCTCAAACACGTCAACCGGTTCGAGGAACTCACCTTCGTGGAGACCCTCGCCGGACAGGTCCTCCAACACCGCAAGGGCGCCCTGGCCCTGCTCAGCGGACGCGAGGGCATCGGCAAGAGCGCCACCCTGGCCGAGGCCGCCCACCGTGTCCTGGACCGGTTCGAAGAGGGCAGCCTCTACGTCGACCTGCGTCGATGGCGCGACCAGGAGGGCATCCTCGACCTGGCCGGGGTGCTGCGCTCCCTCCTACGGGACCTGCACGTCCACGACCTGCGGGAGGAGACCGACGTGGCGCTCCTGCGCGACCGGCTGCGCGGCGTCACCGGCAGCAAACGCCTCCTTCTGCTCCTGGACGGGGTCGCCGACGACACCGAACTCGACGCCCTCACGCTCGGGGCCGGCCCGCACCTGGTCGTGGCCGCCTGCGAGCCCGGACTCGACTCCCTGGGCGCGTGGGTGAGCCGGGGCGCCGAACACCTGCCCCTGGACGTCTTCCACCCCCGGGACTCCCTCGCGCTCCTACGCTCCTTCCGCCGGGTGGGACGGCGGATGACCGACCCCGACGAGTACGCCGCCGCCGAACGCCTCGTGGAACTGTGCGGCCACCTGCCCGGGGTCGTGCGGATGGCCGCCGCGCAACTGGAGGTCCAGGAGATCGGCGTCGCCGAACTGGTCGAGGCCATCGACGAACGCCGCCGCGCCGCCGTCCGTCCGCTCTCGGGCGCGGAGATCGTCGTCGACATCGTCCTGTCCGGAGTGGGACCCGACGAACGCCGTCTGCTGGAGCTGCTCTCGACCCACCCGGGACGGGACTTCTCCGAGGAACTGGCCCGGACCCTACTGGGAGAACAGGCCCCCCGGACACTCGAGCGGCTGTCCGACGCCAGCCTGCTGCACACCGGGACCCGGGGCGACCGCAGGCTCGTGGAACTGGTCCGGGAACGGGTCCGCGACGGCGACAACGAGCACCGGAGTCTGGACGCGGCCGCGATCCTGCGCTTCTACACCGTCACCCACCACCTGGCCGACCGCGCCATGCTCGGAGAGCGCTACCGGCTCGCCGGGGAACTCGCCACGGCCGAACTCACCCTCCCCCAGCGGGACTATCGGGCGCCCTTCTCCACCCGCGGCGAGGCCATGGAGTGGCAGGACGCCCAGCTCTTCCACGTTCCGGACCTGATGACCATGGCCCTGGAACTGGGCGAGCCCACGGCGGTGCCGCTCCTGGCCGACGCGGTCTGGCCCACCTGCTACGGACGGCGCCGCCTGACCCTGGGGCTGTGGATCTACCACCGAGCCCTGGAGGTGTCCCGCCACCTGCGTCACGACGGCGCGATCGTACGCTGCGCCAACTACCTGGCCCGAATGTACGTCGCGCACGGGATGGCAGAGCGGGCCCTGCCCCTGGTGCAGGAAGCCGAACGGGCGGCCGAACGCTCCGACGACGAACGCCACCGGGCGGTCCTGCTGGAGACCCTGGGTCTGCTCAAGGGGCGCTTCCCCCACCTGGAGGGCCTGCCCGAGGAGGAGTCGACGGAACTGTTCGCCCGAGCCCGCGACATCCACCGCGACGTCGGGCTGCCCCGAGGCGAGGCCGTGCAGACCTACCAGCTCGGCGACCAGGCCCGCCGGAGCGGCGACCTGACGAAGGCCTCCCGAGAACTGTGCCGGGCCGAGCGGATCGCCGACCGCCGCCTGGGGGAGCTGGAGAGCGCCGAACCCACGCGTGAGAGCCGCTGGATCGCCGAGGACTGGAGGCTCCTGCGCGCCCGGATCAGGCTGTCCCTGGCCCGGGTCCTGGCGCGGAGCGGACAGGGCGAGGAGGCCGAGGTCAAGGCCGAGAGCGCCCTGGAGGTCTTCATCGTCATGGCCGAACCGGTCAAACAGGTGGAGACCGCACGTTTCCTCGCCGAACTGGAACACGAGCGCGGCGCGGTCGGCCGGGCCCTGGAACGGCTGCGCTGGGCCGGCACCGTCGCCGGACACCACCACCTGGAGGAGGAGGCGGGGCGGATCGAGCGCGACTTCGCCCGCTACACGACCTAGGGCTCTTCGAGAAGGTCGAAGACCAGGTCTCGTGACCGTCTCCGCCGCAGGGAGGATTGGACGAAGGCGACCAGGGGCGGTTCGTCTTGAGGCTTCGGCTCGGGTCACGAAGGCATGTTGATCAGTGTGACGGGTGATGCCTGGGGTGCGCCTGATGAAAATTTCATGATTGCCTGAATTTTCTATTTTCTGCTCATTGTCGGCTTTCGTGCTTTTGCTGTTCGAAGGTCGATGCCAGGGGAAAGAGGGCTCATCTTCTGCTGCCTTGGATTGTCGGAGCTCCTGTCTACGATCCGAGTGTCGTTTACACCTTCGGGCATGAACATGCCCCCTTCCCCTTGGGGTGGCGGATGAGCAAGGATCGTATTTTCGCCGGTGTCGAGAAGGCTCTTTTCCTTCTCAGTCGTGGCCACTGCTACGAAGAGAACTGTCGGGTTCCGGTGTTGCAGGTGATCAAGGGCGAACCTTTCATCAATGTTCAGATCGCCCACATATGTGCAGAAGAGGAAGGTGGGCCGCGCTATGACCCCTCGATGACCAGGGAGGGGCGCCGGAGCTTCGAGAACCTCATACTGCTCTGCAAGCCGCACCACACCATGATCGATCGTATGGCGACGGCACACGAGTACCCGGTGTCCCTCTTGCAAAAGTGGAAGAAGGAGCGGGAGGGCGACTGCTCCTCGCAACTCAATGGGCTCGATGTGCTCAACGAGGAGAGGTTGCAGGAGCTCATGGCCGATGCGGTGGTCGAGGTTCGGGAGGGTATCGATGAGGTCGCCGATGGGTTGAGTTCCTTGAGTCGGGAGACCGTTGACACGATCAGGTCGCTCGCTCTGGAGGCCTTCGACCGCCCTTATCGCCCCACCTTGGATTACGACGCCGTGGAATCATTGGAACGTTCGGCTCGCAGGCTCTCCAATCTGACCGATGACGCGCATGCCTTGAACAAGGCGGCATGCCGACTCGAAGACCTTGAAGTCTTCTCGAACAAACTTCACTCTACGTTCGATGGTGTGGACTGGGCGGTCCTGGATCGGGTTCCGGGGGAGGCGCAGGCCATCAGTACGGCCATTGATCGACTTCCGCGCTCCTCCTCGGCTCTGAACGAGATCACCGACAGGATCGAACAGGCGGCCGCAGAGTTGAGGGACTCGGCCCCGCAGAACGTCTTCATCGAGGATCCGCAGCGGTGGAATTATTTCCGATGGGGTTTGGTGGGCGGCCTCGTTATCGCTACCGGGGCCATCGTGTTTCTGGTCCACCGTTTCGGTGCGGGGCTGCTCGGAGTTTGATGCTCGAGGGTGTGGATGCGCCTTCCCTCCCCGGTTCCGCAGTGTGACCTTGCCATGAACGGGGAGCAGACGCTCGATGAGCTTGCACCTGTAGCCGTTCTGGAGCGGCTCAACACACAGATCCAGGTTTGAGGAGGAGGCGGGGCGGATCGAGCGCGACTTCGCCCGCTACACGACCTAGGGCTCTTCGAGAAGGTCGAACTCGGGGGAGGGGCGCGAGCCCCTCAACCGGAGGACGCGGTCGCCCACATGGACCGTGACCCCTCGGTGCCAGGCCCGCCACGTCTCCTCCCGGCGCGCCCAGACCACCGCGGCGGCGGCCACCAGCGAGGCGTCCAAGGGACGTTCGTCCTCTTGGGCCCGCTCGTCGTGGACGCGCATCGCCGCTCCGCGACGGTGCACCAGCAGGGCCGAACGCGGGCCGGTCGAGGCGACGGCCACACGGGCGCGCGGGTGGGCGTTCACCCGCTCCTTGGCCCAGGCGCCGGCGTCGCGTTCGGTGCGCGCCCGCCGTCGGGACCAGGCGTCGGCCGCGTCCCAGCGGGGCACCACCGTATCCTCGGCGTCCACCACCAGAGGGCGGGTGGCCGCCCGTGCGGGCGCGCGTCCGGGGGCCGCCGAGGGGTGGCGGCGCAGGTGGAGTTCGGCCTCGGGGCCGACGGTCGTGATCTCGGCGGCCACACGCCAGGCGGTGACGTCGTCGGGGCACGGTTCGAGGTCGGGCAGGGGCGGATAGTAGGCCGCGCGTCCGGGTTCGGGCAGCGAGAGCAGGGAGTACAGCACCGACCGGAGCCGGGCGGCCGAACCCCCGTGGTGTTCGATGAGCAGATCCGCCACCGGGGCGATGGGGGAGCGCAGCACCCGGTCGACCTGGTCGGCGACCCCGACCGATGTCAGTCGGGGCAGCGCCGCCCCGAACTCCAGCAGTGGGGAGCCCGGGTCGATGTCGTCGGTGTCGAAGGCGGCGAGCAGCACCGGACGCCCCAGGGCGGCGGCGTAGTAGGTCACCGAGCCCACGTCGCCCACGACCACGTCCGAGGCGGTCAACGCCGCGCGCCACCCCTCGGACGGAGGGATCAGCACCAGCCCCGCCTCGATCTCCTCCGAGAGCCACAGCTCCAGCTGGGAGCGTCCACGGGACTGCCAGACGTTGGGGTGGGCCACCAGCGCCACCCGGTACTCGTCGTAGGGGAGTTCGGCCAACAGGTCGCGGATCAGATCGCGGCGGGCGCCCAACAGCGAGCCCCGGTTCCAGGTGGAGGAGACCACCACCAGCCGACGTCCGCCCACGTCGAGCGCCTCCCGGTAACGGTCGCGGCGACCCGCGGCGGCGAGCATGCGGTCGAAGGCGGGGTCGCCCACCACCACCCCGCGTCCGCGCGCGGCGGGAAAGGAGCGGTGGAGGCGTTCGAGCTGTTCCCGGTGGGAGAACAGGAAGCGCGCGGCGATGGGCTCGCCCTCGTGGGAGAGTTCGGCCGGGTCCAGCCCCGACGCGGCCTCCAGCGAGCCGGGGCTTTCGCCCACCCGCCGGTTGTGGCCGGCCCCGTGCGGCATGAGCACCAGCGGAGTGTCGAGACGGTGCAGGTCGCCCTTGCCGCTGGCGGCCAGGGCCAGGTGACGGGGCTCCTCGACCGCCTCCTCCCAGGGGACGATGTCCTCGACCCCGGCGGCGCGCAGCAGGGGTTCGACACCGGACTCGGAGGCCGAACCCGGGGTGACGGTGAAGGTGACGCCGATCCGATCGTCGGCCAGCAGGGAGGTCACGTCCAGCAGTCGGCCGGCGGCGGGGACACTGCGCACGACGGCGAGGACCTCCCGATCAGGGAAGATGGTCGCCCACTCGGGTCCTCGACGCTTCACGGTGCGGTTCTCGGAACTCTCTGTATCTCGCTTCGTCCGGAGTATCCCGGTTCAGCAAGCTCACCCTACGGGAAGCGGGGGCGGGGCCCACAACCGTCGGCCGGCCCGCGACGAGCAGGGCCGGCCGAAGAGCGGGAGGTCTTCGAGGTCAGAGACGTCCGCGTCGCAGAGAGCCGCCCTGGAGGACCGCGCGGACACCGCGCTCGGGCTCGGCCAGCAGGGACAGGTCGGCGATCGGGTCGCCGTCGACGATGAGCAGGTCGGCGCGGGCCCCGGCGCGCAGCGTTCCGATCTCCCCCTCCAGGCCGAGCAGCGCCGCGGCCTCGGTGGTGGCCGAGCGGATCACGTCCGCGGCGGGCTGGACCTGACCGCGGATGGCGAACTCGCCGCTCTGGTGTTCCTGCATACCGCCCAGAAGGTCGGTTCCGAAGGCCAGGCGCACACCCCCCTCATGGGCCATGCGCAGTGCCTCCAGACCCCGGTGCAGCACCGTGTCGACCTTGGCCTGGCTCTCGGCGGGCAGCCCGTTCTCCGCCCCCTGTCGGGACAGTTCGCGGTAGGTGACCAGGGTCGGGACCAGGAACGCTCCGTGCTCCACGAACAGCTCGACGCTGCTCTGGTCGATGAGGTTGCCGTGCTCGATGCAGCGGACCCCCAGACGCAGGCCCCGGTTGACGGCGCGTGCGGTGTAGGCGTGGCCGGTGACGTAGCGGTTGGCGGCCTCGGCCTCCTCCACGACGGCGCGGAGCTCGTCCTCGGAGGACTGGGTGGAGTCGATCCGGTCGGTGGGCGAGGCCACCCCGCCCGACAGCATCACCTTGACGTGGTGGGCACCGGTCCGCAGCTGTTCACGCGCGGCGCGGCGGAACTCGATCGGGCCGTCGCAGACCAGGCCGGCCCCGGGGCAGCAGCCGTCCCCGTCCTTGCCGTGGCGTCCACGCGGTCGGAAGTCGCCGTGGCCGCCGGTCTGGGACAGGGCCTTGCCGCCGAAGATCAGTCGGGGGCCCTCCAGGAGCCCTTCCTCCACGGCCAGGGCCAGGCCCCAGTCGGCGCCGCCGACGTCGCGCACGGTGGTGAAGCCGCGTCCGAGCATGGCCGACAGGGAACCGGCCGCGTAGGCGGCGACGTAGAAGGGCGAGTGGTCGGAGACCGAGCCCAGGTCGGCACTGAGGGCGGTGACGTGCACGTGGGCGTCGATGAGTCCGGGCATGAGGGTGGCGCCGGCCAGGTCGACGGTCTCGGCCCGGTCGGTGATCCCGGCGGGGACGTCGCCGGTGTCGCGGGCGGCGATGACGCCGTCCTCGATCAGGAGCCAGGAGCCGGGGGCGAGGGCGCCGTCCTCGGGGTCGAGCAGGGTGGTGTTCGTGAGGACGGTGGGCCGGGGGTGGTCGGGCACGGGGAGCCTCCTGGTTCGGACGAGCGTGCGGTGTCGGGGGACGGGGAACAACAAGATGCAATATACGTTGCATCGGCTTCGTGTTCTCGCACGGGGGTGGTATCGCTGAGAACGGCGTGGCCCGGAGGAACCGGACCGCCGGAACGGGAGGATCGGGGATCGATGGCGGACTGGATCGAGGAGACGTCGGCGCGCGGGCGGCCGGGTAGGGCCACCGAGCGGGTGCTGGGCGTCCTGCGCGACGAGCCGCGCTTCGCCTCCTACGCGACCGCCGCCGAGGTGGCCGAACGCGCCGAGGTCAACGTCGCGACCGTGGTGCGCGCCGCCCAGCACCTGGGCTTCTCCGGTTGGCCGGCGCTCCGGGTGGAGCTGCGCTCGCGCTACCTGTCCTCGCTCAGTGCGGGGGAGGTGCTGGCCGAGCATTCGGAGTCCGGGGCCGATCCGGTGCGGGCCGCCGTGCGCGCGGACCGGGAGAACCTCAGGTTGTTGGAGAGGACGCTCGAACCCGAACGGATCGAGGCGATCGCGGCGGCGATCCACCGGTCCCGGCGCACGCTGGTCCTGGGGTCGGGGACCTTCGCCGCTCCGGGCGTGCAGCTCTCCCACGCCGCCGTGATCATGGGCTATGACGTGCGCATCCACGATTCGGCCGGGACCGTGTTGACCAACGCCCTGGCCCGGATGGGCGAGGGCGACCTCGTCGTGGTCTGCGATCTGTGGATGCTCCCGTTGGCGCTGCGCAGGGCGGTGGAGATCGCGGCCGAACGTTCGGTGCGCGTCGCCCTGATCACCGACCGGCGCGAGTCGCCGCTGGTGTCCTCGGCCGACGAGGTGGTGGTCGTTCCCAGCGAGGGTGCCGGGATGTTCCCGTCGCTGACGGCGGCGATGACGGTCGTCCACGCGATCCTGGCGGAGTTGGCCCGGGTCGGGGGCGAGAACGCCCTGGAATCGGTGCGTACGGCGGAACGGCTCTGGCGGGACGCCGAACTCTTCTGAGTGATTCAAGTCACACAAGATGCAATAAGTATTGCATCACAGTCGTCGTTGCTGGTTACATCTGGCCTCACCCGCTGTTCACCCCTTCGTGCGCGTATCTCCCGAGGCAGCCCATGCAAACGACCCACCTGGTCATCCTCGCCCTCTACCTCTTGGTGATGGTCGGGATCGGCCTGTACTTCTCCCGACCCTCCAAGGTCCGCGGCGGCGAGGACTTCCTCTTCGCCGGCCGGAGCCTGTCCACCCCCGTGATGATCGCGACCCTCCTGGTCACCTGGGTCGGATCGGGCACCATCATCGGTGGCGCCAACTTCGCGTACACCCACGGGCCCATCGCCGGGATGGTCTTCTTCGCGGGCACCCCGCTGGGGATCCTCGTCCTGCTGTTCGCCGCCCGCCGGATCCGCCGGGCGGCCCGCCACACCATCCCCGAACTGCTCGAAGCCCGCTTCGGCACCGGCGTGCGCACGGTCGCCGCGATCGTCACCACCGTCGCCTACATCGGTCTGGTCGCCTCGCAGTTCGTCGGCGGCGGCTACGTGATCGCGCTCATCACACCGCTCACCCCGACCCAGGGCGCCCTGCTCACCGCCCTCGTCGTCACCGTCCTTACCGTCACCGGCGGACTGTTCTCCGTCGCCTACACCGACTTCGTCTCGGCCATCCTCGTCCTGGGCGCGCTGGTGGCGTCGGTGCCCCTGGTCCTGATGGTGATCGGCGGCCCGGCCGCCTACTGGGAGGGGCTGCCCGAGGTCGCCACCACCCCGAGCGGAGGCCTGAGCCCGCTCCAGCTCCTCGGCTACTTCCTGCCCCTGTTCCTGCTCCTGCTCGCCGACCAGAACCTCTACCAGCGCCTGGCCGCCGCCAAGGACGAGCGCTCCGCGCGCACCTCCACCCTGGGCATGCTCGGCGCGAGCTTCTTCGTCTTCATCCCCGTGATCCTGCTGGCCACCTCGGCCGCCGTGCTCATGCCCGGGATCAACGGCGACGAGTCCGTGCTGCGCCTGGCCTCCGAAGGCCACGTGCCCACCCTGATCGGCGGACTGCTGCTGGCCGGCGCGGTCGCCTTCGTCATCACGACCGGCTCCTCGTTCATGCTCTCGGCCGCCTCCAACGTCGCCTTCGACCTGTTCGCCAGGTTCGGCGGGAACAAGGTGGGCGACCGGGGCACCCTGGTCGTGCAGCGCCTGTCCATCGTGGCCATCGCCCTCATCGCGATCGCCCTGGGCCTGTACTTCCCGACCGTCCTGGACCTGCAGATGTACTCGTACACGGTCTACGGAGCGGCGATCACCCCCGCGGTGCTGGCCGTCCTGTTCTGGAAGCGGGCCACGACCGCCGGGGCGGTGGCCGCCCTGATCGTCGGATCGGCGGTCACCATCGGCTGGGAACTGGTCGGGGCGCCCGGCGGCTTCAACGGGGTGATCGTGGCGCTGCCCGCCGCCGTGATCGCGCTGGTGGCCGCCAGCCTCCTCACCAAGGCTCCGGACCCGCGCACCCTGGAGGCGGCCGGGGTGGACTGACCCGGACCGTTCCTCCTCGGGCGGGCGTCCCCTTCCATATGAGGGGACGCCCGCCCTCGCGCGCCCCGGTTCACGCGGCCCGAGACCGGAACCGGCCACCGCCCCCGCTCCACGAGGGCCCGCGGGTACGAGGACGGGGAAGGGGCGACAGGGCACCGCCGGCGGTGCCGCTTCCCCGAACACGACCCCGTTCACGATGACGAGGAGGCGGCGTGGAAGCCGAGGACAGGGCCCGCAAGGCGGTCGAGTGGACCGTCATCACCAACGTCATGTTCCTTCTCGCCACGGCGAGCGCGACGTTGATCATCGGCCTCACCCCCCTCATCTGGGTGCTGTGGGTCGCCTGGGCGGCCCTGTGCGGCGTCGCCGTGTGGTCCCTGGTCCGGTTCGCCCGCTTCGACAGGAGTCCCTGAGGCCCCGAGCGGAAGGGGCTCAGCCCACGGGGACGGTGGGGACCGCCAGGAACGCCACCACCGGGGTCCCCGCCAGGGAGACCCATCGGATCGCCACCTCCACCGGACTCTTGCCGGTGTGGAAGGCCACCGGAGAGCGGAACATCCACCACCGCTTGCCCCGGTGCACGAACGGCCAGGCCAGGGGGACGCCGCTCCGGGTCAACCAGTCCCCGAGCACGTGCGTGAGCGCGCCCACCGCCACGGTCAGACCGATCATCCACGCCGCGCCTCCGGGGGCGAACGCCGCCACCACGGCCAGGACGATCGCCACGACCAGGGCCGCCCGCCGCCGTGTGCGCAGCGGCCCCCACCCCTTCAACGAACGGGCGACCGTACCGGCCCCCAACGCCGCCATGGCCAGCACCACCAGCGCCGTCCCGACCGGTTGGAAGAGCGCCACCAGCCAGCCCAGGGCCCCGAACACCAGCACGGCGGGAAGGGTGTGGGTCAGATGCCGATGCCCGCCGTCGCCTCTGCCCTCCCGTTCGGTCGAGGTCGCCGCGTACACCCGCCGGGACAGGGCCCGCAGACCCTCGGAGGTCTTCTCCGAGACGAAGCCGAGGCTGCGCCCGACGGTCGACCCGGGCTCGTCCAGATCGGGGAGGAGGGCGGCGCCCGCGCCGACGGCGGCGCACACCAGGACGTCGGTCCATTCCGTTCCGGCCAGCGCGCCGACGACCGCTCCGGTGAGCAGACCGGTGGCGGCGTGCGAGCTTCCCATCATCGTGGCCTCCGTTAGGGGGAAGGGGGACGGTCCGGACCATCATCCGACGCGCCGGGAGGCCCTGTGAACACGGGGGTGCGGGCTCTGGGCGGTAGGAGTGTCCTTTCCGACGGAAGCGTCATGGAGAGGGCGGAGGGTCCTCCCCGGTCCGAGGCCGGAAGCCGGGCAGGGAGATCCGGCCGGTGGCCAGGTGAAAGGGGGTGGGCATGGGAAGACCGCGCCGAAGCGACAGTCGATGGAGGGCGGCCTTCCACCATGGAGTCCGTGCTCGTGTGCCGGTGAAGAAGACGTACATCGTGTTCCGGTCCGCGTCGGTGTCGCCGTAGTGGAACGAGGGGCCGCAGCCTCCGTCGCCGAACCACGGGGAGGGGTCGACGTCGGTGTCCAACAGCCGTACCGGTGTCCTCGTCCACTCCTCCCGAGAGCCCGAGGGGCGGGGTGAGCGCAGCCACCACAGCCCTTGGGCGGGGAAGTCGGGGGTGCCATGGAGGTTCGTGCCCCGGGCCACGACCATCTCGTAGTGGTCGTCCACCTTGAGGACGGCGTTGTCGAAGTATCCGTCCTCGGTGGAGAACAGCACACGTGGGGTGCTCCACGTGACGCCGTCCGTTCCCTCCACGTACTCCAGTCGGTAGTCGGGCATCTCACCGCGACCGACCTCGTGAGGGGTGGACAGGTACCACATGCGCCAGAGGCCGTCGTCGTAACGGACCAAGGGTTCCATCACGCTGGGACGCTCGTGCGTGCCCACGTGCACCGGCGCCCCGTGCCGTCTCCAACCGTCGGGTGTCCTGGTCAGGAAACCGATGGAGTATCTGCTCTTCCTTCCGGTGACCGAGCGGGAGGACTGTCCCGCGTAGTAGATCCGCTCCTCCTCCGGCCCGCCCTGGACACGGCCGCGCACGTAGGAGGGGGTGTGCATCCCCCGTGAGTCCCACAGACCCTTGGGCGGTGCGGGGGCCACGGGGGCCGCTCGGCGTGGGTTCCCGGGAACGGTGACCAGTGACCACTCGTCGCAGGAGAGCGGGGCTCCCGCGGGGAGGGCCGCGGTGAACAACAGGACCCGAAGACGGGGGGTGACCCCGCCCAGGAACATCGTCCAGCGGCCGTCGATCCAGTGCACGTCCGGGTCGCTGAGACCCCAGACGTTCCGTATCGGGTGGAGGCCATCGAACATGTCGAACAGGACGGCCTCTCCCGCCGATCCGGTGGAGCGCCACCGATCCAGCGCGTGGTCTCTCACCATCAGACTCTCTCCAAAACGAGATGTCTCCGATTCGGAGATAATATGATGGGGGCATGGAACGACACAACCCCGGACGGCGGCGGACGGCCGACCACCTCTACGCCTCGGCGCTCTCCCTGGCCAGGACGGGCGAGACCTTCGACCGCCTACGTGGACTCCAAGGCGTGGAGGGGGAGGCGCTCCTCCTGGTCTTGGAGGCGTCCAGGGCCGACGGGCGGAGCGGGGTCACGGAACCGGAACCGATCACCCCGGGACGGCTGGGGCGGGAGCTGCGGCTGCCCTCGGCCTCGGTGACGGCCGTCGTCGACCGGCTGGAGCGGGGCGGTCACCTCCGTCGGGTGCGGGACACCGGAGACCGTAGAAAGGTGCTCCTGCTCCCGACCGAGGAGGCCGAACGCGCTCATACGACCTACTGGGGCGGCCTCGACGAGCGGATCGTCGAGGTCATGGAGCGGTTCTCCCCGGAGGAGTTGTCCATCGTCGACCGTTTCCTGCGAGGGGCGACCGCCGTGACGGAGGGGTACCGGGCCGAGCGCGAGGGACACCCTTGAGGAAGAGGTCTTCCGGGTAGGGCCCGGGGTGGTGGAGCACACGTGAGGGGTGCGGAAAAACCCCTTGGGCGGGATGACGGTCCCGCGTTAACCTGTGGGCATGCATTTCCAGCTCTATCTGTAACGGCACCGCCGGCCCACCGCGCTCGTCGAGTCATCCGAGCCCGGTGACGGCCCAGGCGACCCCGCCCCATCGAGGGCGCCGTTACCGGCACGCCCACCACCCCGCCACTCGGGTGTCCTCGGCGTGCCCTCAGAGAGGGAACACATGCCCACCGCTCTTCCCGCGCGTTCGCGCGCCCAACTCGTCCTGTCCGGAGTCTCCGTCACCCGGGGCTCCCGACGGGTCCTCTTCGACACCGACCTGACCGTCACCCCCACCTCCCGTATCGCGATCGTGGGGGAGAACGGTCGGGGCAAGTCCACGCTCCTGCACGTCATGGCCGGAACGCTCGTGCCCGACGAGGGCACCGTCACCCTGGTCGGCACGCTCGGCCTGGCCGAACAGGAGATGTCCACCGAGGACGAGCGCACCGTCGGCCGGGTCGTCGCGGACGCCGTCGCCGACTCCCTGGCGGCGCTCGCCGAACTCGACGCCGCCGGCCTCGCCCTGGGAGCGGGCGAACCCGGGGCCGACGAACGCTACGCCCGCGCACTGGAACGGGCCGAGGCCCTGGAGGCCTGGGACGCCGAACGCAGGGTCCAGGTCGCCCTGGAGGCGCTCGGGGCCGAACCCGACCACTCGCGACGGCTGACGGAACTGTCCGTCGGGCAGCGCTACCGGGTCGGGCTGGCCTGCCTGCTGGGGTCGGAGGACGACTTCCTGCTGTTGGACGAGCCCACCAACCACCTGGACCGCGCGGGTCTGGACTTCCTCACCGAACGGCTGCGCGGACGCTCCGGAGGGGTGGTCGTGGTCAGCCACGACCGCGCCCTGCTCTCGGACGTGGCCCGCACCGTGGTGGACCTGGACCCGACCGACGACGACCGTCCCCGGGTCCACGGCGGCGGTTACGCCGGCTACCGTCGGGGCCACCGGGCCGAAAGGGAACGCTGGGAACAGGAGTACCTGCGTCAAGAGGCCGAACGGGCCCGTCTCCAAGACCTGCTCAGCGCCGCCCAGAACCGTCTGGTCTCCGGGTGGCGTCCGGAGAAGGGGACGAGCAAGCATCAGCGCGCCACCCGTGCCGGGGGAGTGGTGGCCAACGTCCACCGCCGCCGGGCCGACCTGGAGGCCCACGCCGTCACGATGCCCGAACCACCGCGGCCGTTCCGCTTCCCGGACCTGCCCACCCGGTCGGGCACCACGCTGCTGGTCGCCGAGGAGGTGACCGTGGCCGGCCGTCTGGACGCACCGACCTCGCTCACCCTGCGCGGCGGATCGAGGCTGGTGGTCACCGGCCCCAACGGCGCGGGCAAGTCGACGCTGCTGTCGGTGCTCGCGGGCGACCTGCAACCCTCGAGCGGCCGGGTGTACGGATCGTCCGAGGCCCGGGTCGTGGCGCTGCGTCAGGAATCGGCGCCCTCGTCCGAACAGCGGGCCGGAGACCTCTATCGGGCCCACGTGGACCGGCTCGTGTCCCGGGGGAGGCTGCGTCCGGACGAGGTCGTGGGCCTGGCCTCGCTGGGGCTGCTGCGTCCCCGGGAGATCGGCAAGAGGGTCGAGGAGCTCTCCACCGGACAGCGGCGTCGCCTGGACCTGGCGCTGGTGCTGGCCTCGCGCCCGCACGTGCTGCTGTTGGACGAGCCCACCAACCACCTGTCGATCGCGCTGGTCGACGAGATGACCGAGGCCCTGGAGGCGACCGAGGCGGCGGTCGTGGTCTCCACCCACGATCGGGGGCTGTTGCGGGACGTCGAGTCCTGGCCGCGCCTGTCCCTGGAGGCCGCGCGGAAGATCACGGTGTGAGGGCGGGGCGCCCCGTCGTTCGAGGCCGACGGGGCGCCCCGGCACAGCCGGTCCCCGGCCGGCTCCGGTCTGTCGTCGCCCCCTGCCAGACTCTGTCCCGTTCAGGAAGACGACGTGATGGGGAGAGGGCCCGGTGACCCTGCGGATCGAACGGCACGAGGTCGACGACAAGGCGATCGCGAAGGCCACGGAGGACTTCACGGATCGGATCGGCGGTGACGTCCGTGCGCAACAGCACAGCGGCCGGGACGGGTTCGGCTGGGAGATGATCTCCCGCGACCTGCGGGACTACGCGGCGGCGCGCTCGGTCCGGGCACCCTCCGCCACGGCCGACATCCGGGCCGCCCTGTACTCCGCGGCCGAGGCGCGGATCGGCGCGCTCCTGTTGGAGGGGGCTCCCAGCTCGGCGGAGTTCTCCGTGAATCTCACCTATACCGGCACCGGTGTCCTCTACCAGGATCACGACGAGGAGTCCGGCGTCGAAGATCGGGGAGAGAGGGCGGTCCCCGTCGGCGACTGGACCGAGGCGCTGTACCTGTGCGTTCTCGCCGGTCTGTACGAGAACCACGAGAATCCCTTCGTCCGGTTCGCCTCGGACTTCGGAGAGGACGAGGTCCTGCAGCGGGCGCTGACCTTCTACCTCTATCCGCACCTGGGCGCCGAGCGGGATCAGTTGGAGAAGTACGTGTGGTCCGCGCTGGGCCCGATTCTGGACTCCCTCTCCCCGGACTCCGACGACGACCGTGTCGAGCCGGGGTCGATCGACCACGACCTGCTGTTCCTGCGCGCTCTACTCGCCCGCGACCAGGAGGCGTTCTGGGCGACCATGGCCGTGCGCCTGACCTGGTTGCGGGACCACTCCGGGGAACGGAACCTCAGGGGGCTGCTCCCGCTGACCGAGCTCGCCTTCGCCGCACTGGCGGTGCGGGTCGAGGGCTGGGAGATGCCGTTCGAGTCCGACTATCTGCCCCGCCACCTGGTCGAAGGGGCCGGAAGCGGAGGCCGTCGGGTGGGTCCCTACGGAAAGGACAAGGACCCCGAGGCCCTGGCGGCGCTCTCGCGTGGGACTCTGACGGTCGAGCGTCCCACGGAGGGGTTCTCGACAGAGCGGTCGTTCGAGAAGACGTTCCAATACGAGGACGAGAAACTCCAGAGGATCCGGAGGCCGCAGATCCTTCGGGGACAGATCCCCCGCGCTCTGGAGTGGGCGAGCGATGGGGAGATCCTCGGGTTCCGCTTCTGTTCGGTCGTGGATCCGGAGGCACGGCATCCGCGTCAGCTCGCCGCCCTCGAACACGCCGCCCAGTACATGGTCGCGCTGTTCGACTGCGCGGCGGCCGAGGACGACACCGTCGACGTGACCATCGGCGAGACGACCGCGCCGATGCGTACCTTCGAGCCGAACTCCCGTGTCACGGGAGGACGGTTGCGGACCTCCCTTCAGTACGCTCTCATGTCCGGTTCGCGAGAGCTCTTGGAGAGGCTGCGCGCGCACATCGGGGCCGAGTACCTGCGCGGGGGCGATGGTCCTTCCGTCTACTCCCACTACAGGGAGGCGTTCCTGGCCTATCTGGGCTCCGAGGTGGATCGACTCCGGTGGCCCGAGGAGGACGTGCCTCCGAATCCGAGGGTCGAGGAGGCGCTGGATCGGGCGCTCGAAGCGCTCACCGCCTATGACGTGCCCGGTTACCCGCCGCCCCCGGTCATCCTGCTCTCCCAGCTGGTGGCGCAGGATCGGGACGGGTTCGACCTGGCCCTGGTCGACGTGTTGGAGGAGCACCGGGACGCTCATGGCATCGGCGAGCGGGCCGAGGACCCCGACGGCCTGATCGACCTCGACGCCCTGGCCCTGGCCTGTCTGGCCCGGGCCAAGGGGTGGCCGGTACGGGTGCGGAGCGACTACCTGCCCCAGGGGGTCCTCGACCGGGCCGCGACCATGTTCGCCTGAGGCCCTAAGCGGTCCGCCGCAGCTCGACGTCGAGCCGGTACATCAGCGCGCTCATCCACCTGCGGCCGTCGGCACGGGCGGGGAAGCGCCGCAGCACTCGTCGGACGGTCGGTGAGGCGTGCGCGGTCGCCCAGTGGATCTCCTCGTCGGCGATCGCGTCCGTACCACCGGTGGCCAGGAGGGATCGGGCGCGGATCCGGTAGGCGGTCGGCGCCAGCAGGTGCTTGGACTGGTGCGGGGTGGCCAGGGCGTGCACGAAGGGGGTGCCCGCCGCCACCCCGATCGAGCGCGCCGCGGCCTCGGCCACCGGATCGTCGGTCTCCTCGGCGCAGGACAGGGCCGTCCAGATGGCCGAACGCAGGCGGGCGGTCCTGGGGCCCCCGGCGTTGTAGGCGCGCAGTTCCTCGAAGGCCTTCCGAGGCCGGGCCTCGTCCGGTGCCCGGGACTCGAAGAGTGCCAGTGCCCGCGCGGCCCCCTCGGCCGCCCAGCGGCCGAGCTCGCGACGTTCGTCGTCGCCCAAGGCGAATTCTCGGGGGTCGTGGTCGTTCATGGGTCCTCCTCCCATAGGGGGAGGACACCCTGTCGTTCCTCCCCTGGTCGAAGGCCGATCGCGCGCCCGGCCCCGTAGACCTCAACGTTATCGTTGAACCACTCGTAGACACTTTTCTCGACCGCTCCTCGATATCTGCTGGAAAAGTCTCAAATCGGGGTCAGGGTGGGGGCTCTCCGAACGCGAAGAGGGGGCGGCGGCCGCGTGTGCGGCCACCGCCCCCTCGGGGTCGGATCCGGGTCAGTGCACGGCCGGGGCCGCCGGGGTGCCCTCCTCGGCGGGCGCGGTCGACCTGCGGACCAGGAAGGTCGCGAAGAAGGCCAGGGTCGTGATCACCGCGCCCAGGATGAAGGCGACGTGGATGCCTCCGGCCTCGGCGACGACGGTGTCGGCGCCCTCGGCCGCCCGGCTCGCGGCCACGGCGGACATGACCGCGATGAAGGTCGCGGTGCCCGCGGCGCCCGCCACCTGCTGGACGGTGCCCACCACGGCGCTGCCGTAGGAGTAGAGCCGCTGGGGCAGGGAGCCGAGCGCTCCGGTGAGCAGCGGCGTGAACATCAGGCCCAGGCCCACGCTCAGGACCATGTGCGCGGCGACGATGGCCCCGATCGGGGTCTCGGTGCCGAACTGCGTCATGCTCCACATCACCAGGGTCACCAGGGCGGCGCCCGGGGTGACGAGGGGACGCGGGCCGAACCGGTCGTAGAGGCGGCCGACGAACGGGGCCAACAGACCCATGACCAGACCGCCGGGCAGCAGGGCGAGCCCGGTCGCGAGCGTGTCGTGGCCCAGGACGTTCTGCATGTAGATCGGCAGCAGGATGATCGTGCCGAACAGCGCCATGAAGCTGACCAGCACCAGGCTGATCGAGATCGAGAACTGGCGGGAGCGGAACACCCGCAGGTCCAGCAGGGCCCGGTCCTCGCGCTGGAGCAGGATCTGACGCCACACGAACAGCACCAGGGCCACGACGCCCACGACGATCGCGACCCACGGCGGGATCGGCGCGCTGGAGTCGGCCGCCTTGCCCAGGCTGGAGAAGCCGTAGACCAGGCCGCCGAAGGCGAAGGCGGACAGGATCACCGAGAGCACGTCGATGCGCACCGAGCGCGGCTCGGTGATGTTGCGGATGAAGGCGGCGCCCAGTGCCAGGCCCAGCAGGGCGATCGGCAGGATCAGGCCGAAGAGCCAGCGCCAGTCCAGCATGCTCAGGATGAGCCCGGACAGGGTCGGACCGACGGCGGGCGCCACCGCCATGACGATGGAGATGTTGCCCATGGTCCGGCCGCGGCGGTCGGCGGGGATCAGGTTCAGCACGGTGGTCATGAGCAGCGGCATCATGATCGCCGTACCGGAGGCCTGCACGATCCGGCCCATCAGCAGAACGGTGAAGTTCGGTGCGAGGAAACAGATCAGGGTTCCGAGGCTGAACAGGGTCATCGCGGTGATGAACACCTGTCTGAGGTGGAACCTCTGGAGCAGGAAACCGGTCACGGGGATGACCACGGCCATCACGAGCATGAAGGCGGAGGTCAGCCACTGTCCGGTGGAGACCGAGATGCCCAGGTCGCGGTTGAGGGCGGGCAGGGCCACACCCATGATCGTCTCGTTCAGGATGACGACGAACGCCGAGACCAGGAGAAGCGGAATGACGAGCCGAGTGGCGCGCGCGTCGGCGCCCTCGTCAGTGGTGTTCGGGGTGTTGTTCCTGGTCACGTACTTCCTTGTGCGCTCGTGGGTGGATGAGGATCGACGGATCGGGGGGTGTGCGGCGGCGGGGCCGACTCGTACCCGACAGGAGAGCCAACTGCGCCGGTCAGAGCAGTATTCCGAGGTCGGTGTGGGAAAGAAAAGTGGTTTTTCCGAGGGAAGAAGGGGAAGTCTCGCCCGGTGAGAGGACATGGCGGGGTTTCCTCGGCCGCCATGTCCGTCCGATATGGCCGGGTTGTCCGTCGGGAAGCGGTCTCTACCTGGGGTCCCGTACCGTTCCGGCGAGGGAAGGGGCCTCTCACCCTCCGGTCGGGGAAGACTTACGGCTCGCGTCGGTCCGATGGAGAGGGTGGTGCTCATCTCTCCAGTCGGTGACGCAGTTCGGGCACCCCCGAACCGCTCACCCGGTCCAGGTGGGCGGGGCGTCCGGCCATGAGCATGACGAGCGCGAGCAGCGGCCCCTCCACGGTGGGCAGGTCGGGGTCGTTCGTGGTGAAGCCGGCGTCGGTGGCCCGCAGGAACAGCCCCTTCACCTGGGAGCGGCTGTTCACCGCGAAGTCGCGGGAGGCGAAGAAGCGCGCCACCTCGGCCAGTGCCTCGGGCGCGGGTTCGTACTCCAGCCCCAGGGGGCGCCGGATGTCCTCGCCGTGCACGATGAGCTCCCCGAGCCAGGCGGCGGAGTCCCCCGAGGGCAGGCGCACGGGGTCGCCCCCTTCGGTGCCCAGGGCGGCGAACCGCTCCAGGGTCTCGGTCGGGGTCGAGCGGGCGAAGCGCGCGATCTGTCGGCGATTGTGCACGTCGGGCCGCAGGCCCGCGCGCAGGATGGACACGATCCACCCCAACGCGCCGATGGTCAGGCCCGCGCCCAGGTGGGCGGTCACGTCGTGCACGGTCCAGCCCTCGCAGAGCGATTCCCGTGTCCACTGCTCGTCGGTCAGGTCCCGCAGGTCGGCGACGAGGGCCGCGTGCTCGACGGCGATGGCCCGTCGCGGGTCGGAGGTCTCCATGCGCGCACTCTACGGACCGGTTCGGACAGTTCCGGGAAGGCTCCACGGTCGTCCGCGCCCGGAGCCTCGGATGCGGCGCTCCGAGGGAGGGGATGTGTTGCCCCTCACTCTCCCGGCCTTTAAAATGAATGACAATCATTAACTCGGTGGTCAGGAGCCCTCATGAGCAGTCGCCTCCAGAACTTCGTCGACGGCGCCTTCGTCGACGCCCACGGGCAGGGGACGATCGACATCGTCGACCCCACGAACGGAACCACCGTCGCGGTGTCGCCGATCTCCGACGACGTCGACGTCGACGCCGCCTTCACCGCCGCGCGGGCCGCCTTCGCCTCCTGGCGCGACGTCACCCCGGGGGAGCGCCAGCGTCTGCTTCTCAAGATCGCGGACGCGGTGGAGGCCCACACCGACGAGATCGTCGAGGCGCAGCACCGCGACACCGGCCAGCCTCGATGGATGATCTCCCAGGAGGAGGTCGGCATGGGCGTGGACCACCTGCGCTTCTTCGCCGGCGCCGCCCGCACCCTGGAGGGGCGCGCCGCCGCCGAGTACATGGAGGGCCACACCTCCTACGTCCGTCGCGAGCCCGTCGGGGTCGTCGCCCAGGTCACGCCGTGGAACTATCCGCTGCTCATGGCCGTGTGGAAGATCGGACCGGCGCTGGCGGCGGGCAACTGCATCGTGCTCAAGCCCTCGGACACCACCCCCGAGTCCACCCTGGTCCTGGCCCGCCTGATCGGCGAGATCCTGCCGGCGGGCGTCTTCAACGTCGTCCTGGGCGACGCCGAGACCGGCCGGCTCATGGTGGAGCACCCCGAACCCGCCATGGTCGCCATCACCGGCTCGGTCCGGGCCGGCCGACAGGTCGCGGCCTCGGCCGCCCAGGGGCTCAAGCGCGGCCACCTGGAACTGGGCGGCAAGGCCCCCGCGGTGGTCTTCGCCGACGCCGACCTGGCCGCCACGGCCAAGGCCCTGGTGGAGTTCGGCACGTTCAACGCGGGCCAGGACTGCACCGCCGTCACCCGGGTGCTCGTCGAGGAGAGCGCCCACGACCGGCTGGTGGAGCTGCTGGCCGAGGCGGCGCGCGGCACCCGCACCGGGGACGCCGACGAATCCCGCAACGACTACGGTCCGCTGAACAACGCCCGGCACTTCGCCTCGGTCACCGACAAGCTGAACCGTCTCCCCGAGCACGCCACCGTGGTCACCGGCGGCAAGGCGGTCGAGGGCGACGGCTTCTTCGTGGAGCCCACCGTCATCACCGGCGTCCGCCAGGACGACGAGCTGGTCCAGGAGGAGACCTTCGGGCCGATCCTGACCGTGCAGACCTTCACCTCCGAGAAGGAGGCGGTGGAGCTGGCCAACGGTGTGGACTACGCCTTGGCCGCCAGTGTCTGGACCTCGGATCACGGCGCCGCGATGCGCCTGACCCGCGACCTGGACTTCGGCTGCGTCTGGGTGAACACGCACGTGCTGCTCACGGCCGAGATGCCGCACGGCGGCTTCAAGCACTCGGGCTACGGCAAAGACCTGTCGCTGTACTCGGTGGAGGAGTACACCCGGGTCAAGCACGTCATGCACGCGCTGGAGATCTGACCCGAGGGACGAGGCTCAGGCGGCGTACTTCCGGCGCAGGCCGTCGATCAGGGCGTCGAGCGCGAGCTCGAAGGCCCGGTCGGCGGCGGCCCGGGGGTCGGCCGACCTTTGGGCCGCGAAGCGGGTGAAGGTGGGGGCCAGGTCCTCCAGATCGCCCGGATCGAAGATGCCGGCCGGGGCGGAGGCGTCGTAGGCGGCACCGAAGACCAGCGCCTCGACGCCGACGATGATGTCCACCGCGTCCGCGCCGACGATCCCGGCGTCGTTCAGCGCGCGGGTGACGCGTTCGTACATGCGCAGGGTGCGGGGGGAGTCGGCGACCGGCAGGACCGCCATCACCGGGATGAGCGCCGTGTGCTCCATGAAGCACCGCCGGTAGGAATGCGCCCACTGTCGCAGCGCCCGGTCCCAGGGTTCGGTGCCGAACGCGGAGTCGTCGATCCGCTCGTTGACGCGTTCCTGCAACAGGATGAGCACGTCGCGCTTGGAGGAGACGTGGTTGTACAGCGCCGAGGCGGCGACCCCGAGCTCGCGCGCCAGCGCGGCCATGGTCAGGTGTCGGTAGCCCTGTTCGGTCACGATCCTGATCGCGGCCAGGGTGACGCGTTCGCGTGACAGGACCGGCGAGGAGGGTCTGCCCCGGCCTCGTCCGCTGTGCGTTCCCTGGCTCACTGACGCCTGCTTCCTGTGGGGGTGTCGACACGGTTCCCCGACCAGTCTAGAAGCGGCGCGTGCGGGATCGACGACCCGCGCGGCCGACCGACCCGTTCTCGACGTTCGTACTTGACAGGGGCGACGTCGTACCTATTAATGAATGTTGTTCATTTAATTTGTCGAAGGAGCGCACCCATGAGCGGCACACACGTCATCGGCAGCGACGAGGTCCTCGAACGCGATGTCGTGATCGTGGGCGCCGGCCCCGCCGGGCTGATGGCCGCACGCACCCTCCAGGCCGCCGGCCGGACCGTCGCCGTCCTGGAGGCCCGCGACCGGGTGGGCGGACGGACCTGGTCCCGCGAGGTCGACGGGGCCTTCCTGGAACTGGGCGGACAGTGGGTCTCGCCCGACCAGACCGCACTGCTCGGCCTGTTGGACGAGCTCGGGATGAGCACCTATCCGCGCCACCGCGAGGGCGCCAACGTCTACCTGGCCCCCGACGGCTCCCGCCACGAGTACACCGGCGACATGTTCCCGGCGGGGGAGCGGACCGAGAAGGAGATGGCCCGGATCATCGCGACCCTGGACGGCCTGGTCGAGGAGATCGGCGCCGAACGCCCCTGGGACCACCCGCTCGCCCGCGAACTGGACACCGTCACCTTCACCGAGTGGCTGCGCCGCCAGACCGACGACGAGGCCGCCCGGGAGAACATCGGCATCTTCATGGCCGGCGGCATGCTCACCAAACCCGCCCACGCCTTCTCCACGCTCCAGGCCGTGCTCATGGCCGCCTCGGCCGGATCCTTCTCCCACCTCGTGGACGAGGACTTCATCCTGGACCGCCGTGTGGTCGGAGGCATGCAGTCGGTCTCCCAGACCATGGCGGGCGCCCTGGAGGAGGGCACCGTCCACCTGGAGACCCCGGTCCGGACCATCCGGTGGGGTGGGGAGGGCGTCTCGTCCGAGGAACGCGTCACGGTCGTCTCCGAACGCGTCACCGTTCGGGCCCGCCGGGTGATCGTGGCCGTGCCGCCCACCCTCTACTCGCGGATCTCCTTCGAACCCGCGCTGCCCTGGTTCCAGCAGCAGATGCACCAGCACACCTCGATGGGCCTGGTCATCAAGGTCCACGCGGTCTACGAGCGCCCCTTCTGGCGCGACAAGGGCCTGTCCGGCACCGGTTTCGGCGCCGAGGAGCCCTGCCAGGAGGTCTACGACAACACCAACCACGGGGACACGCGCGGCACCCTGGTCGCCTTCGTCTCCGACGAGGTCGCCGACGACCTGCTGCGCCGTCCCGCCGAGGAACGTCGGGACACGATCCTGCGCTCCCTCGCGAACTACCTGGGGGAGGAGGCACTGGAGCCCGACGTCTACTTCGAGTCGGACTTCGCCTCCGAGGAATGGACCCGGGGCGCCTACGCCGCCAGCTACGACCTCGGCGGCCTGCACCGCTACGGGGCCGAGCAGCGCTCGCCCGTGGGCCCCATCGGCTGGGCCTGCTCCGACCTGGCGGCCGAGGGCTACCAGCACGTGGACGGCGCGCTGCGTCAGGGCCGTCGGGCGGCCGAGGAGGCCTTGACGGCCCTCACCGACTGACCCGCGCCCTCATGGACCCGGACCGGCCCCGCCCGCACGCGGGGCCGGCCCGTCACGCCTGTGCGGTCGCGGCGAACTCGGCGCGCAGACGCACCACCTCGGCCGGGTCCCAGCCCGGCCCCGGCACGCTGGAGGCCAGCATGCGCGTGTAGGGGTGCTCCGGCTCGCGCAGGACCCGCCGGGTCGGACCGTGCTCGACCGCCCGCCCCCGGTACATGACCAGGACCTCGTCGGTGACCTGTCCGACCACGGCCAGGTCGTGCGAGACGAAGACCAGGGACACCCCGGACTCCTCACGGATCCGGGCCAGCAGGCGCAGGATCTGCGCCTGTACCGACACGTCCAGCGCGGAGACCGCCTCGTCCAGGACGAGCACGGAGGGGCCCGCCGCCAACGCGCGGGCGATCGCCAACCGCTGACGTTGACCGCCGCTGAGCCGGTGCGGCCGTGCCTCCGCCTCCCGGGCGCCCAACCCCACCTGTTCGAGGAGCTCCAGGGCGCGCCGGTCGGCCTCGGCGCGGTCCGCCCCGTGCAGCCGCAACACGTGGTGCAGACACTGGGCCGCGGTGAGCCGTCGGTCCAGGGACTCCAGGGGGTTCTGGAAGACCAGCTGGATCTCCCGGGCCCGCCGCAGGCGCGCGGCGCGGCCGCGTTCACGGACCCCTCGGGTCCGACCCGCCACCCGGATCTCCCCGGAGTCGGGCCGTTCCAGGCCCACCAGCATCCGGGCCACGGTGCTCTTGCCGGAGCCGGACTCGCCGACCACGCCCAGGGAGCCGCCGGGCGCGAGTTCGAACGAGACGTCGTCCACCGCCACCAGGTCCGGCACGCCTCGGCCCATGGGGAAGGCCCTGCGCAGTCCGCTCACAGACAGAGCCGGTTCGTTCGGGATCATCGTGTCTCCTCGTCCCGGCGGAGGGTGTCCGCCCCTTCGGTTCCGGCGTCGACGGTCTCGGTCCCGCCGTCCTCCCTCTCCGCCCGCAGACAGGCCACACCGCCGTCGGGCAGCGCGTGCGTGCGCGGTCGCCAGGTCGTACAGGCGTCGATCGCCTCGGGGCAGCGCGGGGCGAACGGACAGCCGTCGAAGGCGGTGGACAACGAGGGCGGCGAGCCGGGGATCGGCTCGGGGGCCAGGTCGGAGTCCAGGCCCGGGTTGCAGGCGATCAACCCCCGCGTATAGGGGTGGCGCGGGTCGGCGAACAGCGCCGACGCCTCACGGGACTCCACCACCCGGCCCGCGTACATCACGTGCACACGGTGACAGTAGGCGGCGGCCAGATGCAGGTCGTGGGTGATGAACAGGACGCCCATGCCCCGGCTCTCCCGCAGGTCGCGCAGGACCGAGAGCACCTCGGCCTGGGTGGTGGCGTCCAGGGCGCTGGTGGCCTCGTCGGCGAGCAGGAGCTCGGGTTCGGTGGCCAGGGCCGCGGCGAGCACGACCCGTTGCAGCATGCCCCCCGACATCTCGTGCGGGTACTGACGGAAACGTTCCTCGGGCCGGTTCAGCCCCACCTCCGTCATGAGGTCCAACGCCTTGGCGCGGGCCTCGGCCTTGGGCGTGCCCAGGGCCAGGATCAGGCGTTCGGTGAGGAAGTCGCCCACGCGCCGGACCGGGTTGAGCACCGAACGCGGGTCCTGGAAGACCATGGACACCCGACGGGAGCGGAGTTCGGTCAGTTCGGCGGGGGAGGCGGCGAGCACGTCGGTCCCGCCGACGCTCGCGCGTCCCCGGACCGAGGCGCCCTCGGGCAGGAGCCGCAGGACGGCGCGGGCCGTCGTGGACTTCCCCGAACCGGACTCCCCGACCAGGCCGACGACCTCCCCGGGTTCCACGGTCAGAGCGACCTCGTCCAGGACGGGCCGGCGCGTCTCGGCGCCGGGCAACGCGACGGTGAGGTTCTCGATATCGAGCAGCACGCGTCTACCTCCGTGAGTTCAGTCGGTCGGCGACACGCACCCCGACGATGTTGAACGCGACCACGACCAGGGCGATGGCCGCGCCGGGGACCAGGGCGGGCCACAGGACCCCCTGGATGAGCGCGGACTGCCCCTCCTGGACCATCAGGCCCCACTCGGAGCTGGGCGGCTGCGCGCCGAAGCCGAGGAAGCTGAGCGTGGCCAGGCTCATCAGCCCCTCGCCGAAGAGCACGACCAGATATCCGAGCAACGCGGGGGCCATGTTCGGGATGAGGTAGCGCAGGCAGATGACCAGGCCGCTCACCCCCTGCACCCGGTAGGCGTCGATATAGGGCTTGGAGCATTCGGCCAGCGCGACGCTGCGGGTGAACTTGGCGATGATCGGTGTGAACGCCAGGCCCAGGGCGACGACCGCGGTGGTCATGCCGCTGCCGAACACCGCGATCACGAGCACCACGAACAGGAGCCCGGGAAAGGCGTACATGACGTCGGTGACCCGGGCCAGGAGGACGTCCACCCAGCCGCGCCGCCAGGCGGCCAGGGTCCCCATCGCCACGCCCAGGACGGAGGCGAGCACGAGCAGGGCCAGCGGGCCCAGCAGGCTCTCGCGCGCTCCATGGACGACCCGCGAGAGCAGGTCGCGCCCCATCTGGTCGGTGCCCAGCCAGTGGTCGGCGCCGGGCGGCGCCCAGATGTTCCCGAAGTCGATGGCGTTGGGATCGGCCGGGGCGACCACCGGGGCGAACAGGGCGGCCAGGACCACGGCGACGAGGAAGCCCGAGCTCACCCAGAGCGCGCCGCGCCCTCCGTTCCTTCGGACGTCGCGGATCCCGGCGCCCATGGTGACGGCGCCGGTGGGAGACTGCGCGGTCATACCCTGTTCCTTTCGAGACGGACCCGCGGGTCCAGCAACGGGTGCACGAGGTCGATCAGGGTCGTGACCCCCATGTAGGCGACCACCATGCACAGCAGGACGGCCTGCACCACGGGGAAGTCGAGGTTGTTGATGGCGTCGACGAGCAGGGCCCCGATACCGCTGAGACCGAACGCCGACTCGATGACCACGGTCCCGCTGAGCATGCTCGCGGTGACCAGGCCGCACATGGTCACCACGGGGCCCAGGGCGTTGCGCAGGACGTGCCGGCGGACCACGTGCCTCTCGGCGACCCCCGAGGCCCGCGACGCCGAGACGTGCTCCAGGTCGAACTGCTCCACCATCGTCTGTCGGGTGACCCGGGAGACGATGGCCAGGGCACCGGTGGCCAGGGCGATCGCGGGCAGGGTGAGGTGGTGGA
The DNA here is from genome assembly GCF_000710955.1 of Nocardiopsis alba. Taxonomy (NCBI): domain Bacteria; kingdom Bacillati; phylum Actinomycetota; class Actinomycetes; order Streptosporangiales; family Nocardiopsidaceae; genus Nocardiopsis; species Nocardiopsis alba. The sequence continues at coordinate 395,739 of NZ_BAZE01000002.1, read as the reverse complement.
TCCGGCCGATGAACCCCTCGCCGAGCCCGGTCACCGGGAACCAGCCCAGCCGGACGCCGAACAGGGAGATCAACGCGATGGCCATGACGAACGACGGGATCGACGCGGCCAGAGTGGTGCCCGCGGTGACGGCGGAGTCGGTACGACGGCCCCGTCGTACCGCCGACAGGGCGCCCAACGCGATGCCCAGGACGGTGAAGAGCACCGCCGCGTAGGCGACCAGGGACACCGTGGTGGGAAGGCGGGTGAGGATGAGGTCGCCCACCGCCGCGTTGTACTGGAACGAGGTCCCCAGGTCGCCGGTGACGGCTCCGGTCAGCCACAGCCAGTACTGCACGAGCAGCGGCTGGTCGAGGTTGTACTCGGCGCGGACCGCGGCGATCCGTTCCGGGGTGACGTTCTCGGGGTCTCCCACCAGGAACGACACCGGGTCGCCGGGGGCGGCGTACATGGCGCCGAAGATCAGCGCCGAGGCCACCGCCAGGGTCAGGAGCATGCCGCCGAGGCGGCGCAGTACGTGCGCGATCATCGTCCTTCGTCCTCTCGGGCGCCCAGGTCGGCGGCCCACGGATAGAAGAGGAACGCGGAGGAGGCGGGCGCGCCCGTGACCTCGGGTCCCATGGCCAGGGTCGTGGGCACCTGGACGACGGGGATCCACGGCATGGCCTCGGTCCAGCGTTCCTGGAGCTCCACGGCCAGTTCGGCCCTCTCGGCGTCGTCGGTGGCGGCCTGGGCCTCCTTGACGAGGCGGTCGTAGTCCTCGTCGGCGAAACCGGAGTAGTTCACCCCGGCGTCGGAGGCGCCGTTCTTGTAGAAACCCACGGGGTCGTTCTTGGAGATCCAGTACTCGTCGGAGAACAGGTCCACCTGGGCGCGCAGCTCGGGGTCGACGTAGTAGCTGCCGAACTGCTGTCGGGGCACGGTGAGGATCCGCATCTCCAACCCGATCTTGGCCGCCGCGTCGACGGTGGCGTTGGCGATGATGGTGCGCGCCGGTTCGCCGTCGTTGGCGATGACGAGCGGCTCCTCGGGGGCGCCGGCCTCCTCGACCAGGGCGCGCGCCTCCTCCAGTTCACGTTCGCCGGGGTCGGAGGGGGCCGCGTCGAGTGCCTCGTAGGCCTCCTCGAAACGTTCCCGCTCGTAGCCCCAGCCGCCGGGGCCCAGGGGAGTGGACCACGGTTCGGCCAGCCCGCCGAAGGCCGAGCGCGAGATGCCGTCGCGCTCCAGGGCCAGGGACAGGGCGCGGCGCAGACGCGGGTCGGCCAGGCCGCCGCGTTCGGTGGTGATCAGGGACCACACGTTGGTGGAGGGCCCCTGGTACACCTGGACGGTCTCGTCGCGCAGCAGCGGGACGGCCGCCGAGGCGGTGTCGAGGTAGGCGCCGTCGGACTCCCCGGTGTTCAGGGTGTTGACGACGGCGTTCTCGACGGCCCAGCGGAACTCGACCCGGGCCACGTTCGCGGCCTTCTCGGGGTTCCAGTAGGCGTCGTCCCGTTCCAACACGACCCGGCTGCCCGAGCTCCACTCGGCGAGCCGGTAGGGGCCGGTACAGGCGTCCGAGCCCTGGGGCGTGCCGTAGGCGTCGCCGTCGGCCTCCAGGGCGCGACGGTCGTAGACGATGCCGCCGTTCCCGGCCATGGCGGGCACGAACACGGCGTCGCGCTGGGTCATGGTCACGGTGACCTCGCGCTCCCCGGTCGCCTCGATCCGTTCGACGTTGGTGTACTCGTCGGACTCCTCCGCGCCCTCCGCGGAGTGGCGCTCCATGCTCCACACCACGTCGTCCGCGGTGATCGGGGCGCCGTCGCGGAAGGCGGCGTCGGGGTTCAGCCGGAAGACGACGGTGTCGTCGTCCTCCCATTCGGCGTACTCGGCCAGGCCGGGGCCGATCGAGAGGTCGGGCGCCACCCGCATGAGCCGCTCGCAGACGTTGGCGAGGACGGTGTTCTGCGCGGTGCCGCCGTTGGCGTCCAGGTCCAGTGACGTGGGCTCGGAGGGGAGCATCCAGGTCACCGAGTCCAGCTCTCCGGCGGGCGCGGCGGTGGTGGTGGTCAGGTCGATCTCCGTGCCCGCGGGCGGGGCCGTACAGGCGGTCACGGCGAGCGCGAGGACGGCGGCGGGGATCACCGCTCGGGAGCGGCGTGGTGCTCTGTCCTTCACAACGGTCTTCTCCAGGGAAAGGGGGATACGAATGATGGGGTCAGCTCCGTGGGCCCGGGCCGTCGTAGAGGTTCCAGGGCATGAGCTCGTAGGCGTTCTCGCAGGGGTTTCCGGCGGTGACGCGGTATTCGCCGCTGGTGAGGTCGACGAGGCTGGAGAGCAGGGTGGACCAGCGGCGTACCTCGGGGGCGGCGGGGTCGGGGTGGGTGCACAGGGACTCGGGGTGGCCGAGGTGGTCGGACATGGCCGCGTGGACGGCGGCCCGCACCTGTTCGGGGCTTCGGGCGTCGCGGACGGCGTCCAGCCCGCGTCGGGCCCGGGGCACACGGATGAGCGAGTCGGTGGCCAGCGGGCGGTAGGCCTCGGCGAGCTGGGGCGGGATACCGGCCTGGTAGTGGTTGCCGTGCACGAGCAGACCCTCGCCGTCGGGGTACATCCACTGGCAGGGGCCAGGGGTGGTCTCGACGTCGATCGCGAAACCGGATTCGTGGGTCAGCAGCGCGTTGCTGGCGATGTGGGCGCGCGTCTTGACCAGCACGTTCAGGGCGTCGGAGAGTCGGGCGGAGTCCAGGACACGGCGGCGGATGAGGGTCTGGGGCACGCCGACGGCCGAGCCGAAGCGTCCCCCGAGGCCGTTGGCGTTGAGCGCGATACCGGCGGAGTTGGCCCCGTGCCGGCCGACCTGTCCGGCCTCGACCTGCATGATGAGCGTGGGCTTGGGCGGCTGGACCACGCGGAGCATCAGGATGGTGTCGGTGGTGCCGTGCCGCCAGTCCCAGTTCTGTCCGGCGTAGACGTGGCCGTCGCCCGAGGCGCCCTCGGCCAGGGCGAACGAGGTGCAGCCGTCCGAGGCGTCCCGGTCGTCGGTCTCGGTGGCCGCGGGCATGGTGCGGAAGGAGGAGTCGTAGATGATCTCTCCGCGCACGTTGAGCGCCATGATGTCGAGGAGGTCGACCCCGGCGCCCTCGGCGATGCCCTCCATCTCGGTGACCATGTCGGCGTCGAAGGCGCGGCAGGGGTCGAGCCAGCCGCGGGCGCGGTCGAGGACGCCGCCCCAGCTCAGCCCGGTCTGCTGGGTGAAGGCGCGCTCGTAGAAGCCCATGGCGGCGACGATCTGCTCCCGCGCGGCCTCTCCGTAGGCGATGCCGCGTTCGCGCGGACCGCCGGAGATCTCGACGAGCGGCAGGCCCGATGCCGTTCGCGGCGTGGGTTCGGTCATGGTGGTGCTCCCCCGAACACGTCCTGTAACATTCATTACGAGGACATGAATAGTTGAAACGAACGTTTCTTCAGGAGTGTAATGAGTGATACGCCACAGTCAAGAGCTGTAATGAATAGTTCTTCGAACCCGGGCCTGGAACGGCTCCACACCCTGGTGCGCACCCACTGGGACGACCTCTCCCCGGCCGAACGATCCGTGTGTCGCCTGCTCACGGCCTCGCCGGTCGAACAGATCCTCTACTCCAACGCCCAAGAGCTCGGTTCCGCCAGCGGCACCAGCAACGCCAGCGTCATCCGGACCCTGCGCCGACTCGGGTACACCGGACTGCCCGCCCTCAAACAGGAGATCGCCGCCCCCTTCACCTCCGAGGTCGCCCCGGAGGTACGGCTGCGCGAACGGATCGACCGCATGGGCCGGGACTTCACCTCCCTGTGGGGGCGGGTCGTCGACGAGGCGCGCGACCGCGTCGAACACGTCCGCACGGCCACCTCCTCCGAAGAACTCACCCGGGCCGTGGAGGTCCTGGCCGAGGCCGAACAGACCCTCGCCTACGGAGTCGGCTCCTCCAACATCGCCGCCGAACACCTGGCCCTCAAACTCAACCGGATCGGCGCCCGCGCCCGCCCCATCGACACGGACGGCTTCCGCCTGGCCGACGACCTGCTGGGCGTCCACAGGGGCGACGCCGTCGTCGTCTTCGCGCCCGGACGCGTCCTGCCCGAGGTCGAGGTGCTCTTCGAACGGGCCCGCGCGGTGGGCGCCCGATCGATCCTGGTGACCGACGAACTCGCCGATGAGCTCCGGGACGGAGTCGACATCGTCCTGTCCGCCCCGCACACCCCCACCGGCATGACCGCCGAGGCGCTGACCGGCATCATCGTCGCCGACGCCCTCGTCCAGGCGGTGACCACCGTCCACCCGGACCGGGCCGTGCGCACCTCCCACGAACTCACCGCCTGGCGCGGGCGCCTGGGCCACTGACGACGCGGACCCCCACCGCCGGTCGGCGAGGGGGTCGCGCTCGTACGGATTCCTCGTTCAGTGGGCGGGGACCGACACGCAGGCGAGCTCGGTGTCCTCCTCCGCGCGCAGCTCGCCCGGGGAGTGCTCCGGGACGTGCAGGAGGTCGCCGGGGCCCGCCGTCACGACGCGGTCGGGGGTGCGCAGTGTCATGGCTCCGGAGACGACGACCCACACCTCCTCGTAGTGTGCGGGCAACGTCGCGACCTCTCCACGATCGAACCGGGCGTAGTAGGCGCTCAGCGGGCCGCCCTCCTCCTTCGTGACCACGGGGCCGATCCGGATTCCGTGATCGCCCAGGTCCTGCCAACCCTCGACCTCCTTCGCGGAGAACCGACGGGCCCCTTCTCCCGAGTGGGACATCCTGCTCCTTCATCCGAACGGACACGGTCGACGTTCAGTCGAACACCTCAAGTCGAGTCGAGGTCAAGGGCTTCGCCACGGTCGGGGGTCGTTGTCTCCTCCTGGGGGAGATGGGGAGAATGTCCCCCATGGACTTCTCCGATCCCCTACCGTCGACCACCAGTGAGGACGAGGGCCGCGCCTCCTCCCGGGTGGCGCTGCTGCCCGTCGGAAGCCTCGAACAGCACGGCCCCCACCTGCCGTTGACCACGGACACCATCGTGGCCTCCGCGCTGGCGCAGTCCCTGGCCGACGCCAACCCGGGGCTGCGCCTCCTGCCCCCCATCACCTTCGGCTGCTCGCACGAGCACGCCTCCTGGCCCGGCACGGTCAGCGTCTCGGCGCCCACCCTGCACGCCATGGTCTCCGACGTGGCCGACTCCCTCCGGGCCGCCGGGACGCCCAAACTGGTCGTGGTCAACGGCCACGGGGGCAACCACGTCCTGGCCAACCTGGTGCAGGCCTCCGGAGGGGACATGGCGCTCTTCCCCGGCCCGAACGACTGGGAGGCCGCGCGCAAGAGCGCGGGCATGCGCACCACCAACGACCGCGACATGCACGCGGGGGAGCTGGAGACCTCGGTCCTGCTGCACGCGCGCCCCGACCTGGTCCGCACCGGCTACCAGGAGGCCGACCACCTCGCCGACCGGCGCGACCTGATGCTCACCACCGGCCTGGCCCGCTACACCCGTTCCGGGGTCGTCGGACAGCCCTCACGCGCCACGGCCGTCAAGGGGCGGGACCTGCTCTCGGCCCTGGTCAAGGGGTTCTCCGCCTACCTGGCGGTCCTCGACCCGAAGTAGGCGCCACAGGAACACCACCCCGCCGGGCAGTGAGGCCACCAGCGCGAGCAGCCCGTAGACCACGGACACCGTCAACCCGACGGACGCCCCCAGCCCCACGGCACCGAAGACCAACGCGGTCACCGCCTCACGCGGACCCCAACCGCCCACCCCGGCGGGGACGCTCATCGCGATCAGAGCGGCCACGGCCGGAGGCAGCAGCATCCCCACGGGCTCGGTGACCCCGGCAGCCCGGGCGGCCAGCACGAACAGGGTCACGTGGCCGGCCAGGGCCGCCACCGACAGCACCAGGACCGCCGGACCGGTGGTCCTGGTGCACAGCCCGTTCCGCACGTCCCGGGCCGTCTCCGTCAGGACCCGCCACCAGAGCGCGTCGCGCCGCCGCCCGAGCCGGGGCGCGCCTACGGCCACCGCCGCCACCAGCCCCGCCACCCCGGCCCAGACCGCCACCGTGACCACGCCCGGGCCCGTCGACGCGGCGGGCAGGACGAACAACGCGACCGCCCCGGCCGCCGCCAACACCACCTGACCGGCCATCCGCTCCAGGACCACCGCGCGCACCCCTCGGGGCACGTCGCCCGCGTCACGACCATGATCGATCGCCCGGTGCACGTCGCCGAGCACCCCGGAGGGCAGCACCGCGTTCAGGAAGACGGCCCGGTAGTAGTCGCCCACCGCCCGCGACCAGGGAAGACACAGCCCCGTTCCACGCGCCACCGTCCACCACCGGGCCGCGCACAGGACGGTGGTGGCCAGGCCGATCCCCAACGCCGAGAGCGCGAGGCCGACGTCGATCGCCTCGAAGGCGTCGGTGAGGGCGTCCAACGGAGACCACCACACCACCCCGGCCAGGAGCAGCAGCCCGATCAAGGGGCGCGGCCACCACGCCCCCGGAACGGTCGGCCGGGGTCTCACCGGCCCTCCGGCCCCCTCGGTGGAAGGGCCAACAGGTCGGTGTGGTGCACGACCGCGCCCAGCTCGCCGCGTTCGCACTGGGCCAGCCGACGGTGCAGGTAGTCCCCTGGCACCCGCTCCGGCCTCATCTCGACGGCCGCCTCCACACGACCGGACAACCAGGCCAGGGTCAGCGGGACGCGTTCGGGACACAACCGCCACGGTGAGGGGGAGGCCGACACCCGGTACCCGGACCTCTCGAAGAGCTCGGTCATCACCACGACCGCGTCCGGCCCCAACGCCCCATGGCGACGCTGGTGGTCGTTGAAGGCGGAGTTCACCGCCGCGTCGGCCGGATCGCTCGGGAACAGCTCCACCCGCCCGGTGACGGACAGGGTGAACAGCGCCGCGCCCCCGGCCCCCGTCACGGCCCGCACCAGCGCCGCCACCTCGTCGAAGGACAACAGGTCCAGCAACGCCGAGCCGGTCACCAGGTCGACCTCGGCCAGATCCCGCGCGGTGAGGGAACGCAGATCCCGTCGGTACATGCGGGCACCGACCTCGGACCCGTCCGCGCCGGCCACCGGCATGGACGCCCCGGCCAGGTCCAACAGGTTCGAGTCCAGGTCGTAGAGGCTCCAGCTCTGCGGGCCGTGCAGCCGAGGGGCCAGCCAGCGCCCCTGAGAGCCGGTCCCGCACCCCAGGTCGGCGATCCTCAACGGAGGACGGTCGGCCCGCGACCCCCGCCCGGTGAGATGGACCCGGAGCGGGTCCAACGGGGCGGTGGAACGGGCCTCGGCGTCGGCCTCCTCGCGCAGGGACAACCACTCCGGGGCGAAGGTCGAGGAGAGGTGGTCGGATGGTGGGTTCAACGGGGCTCCTCCGAGCGGGACGCGGCCGCGGACGGGCGTCTTTCCCCCAGCCTGCCGGCTCGGGTCGGCCCGGATGGGCCGAACGCCCGAGCGCGCTCCCCTTCGGGGCGGACACGATCGGGTGTGTCCTCGGGGTCCTACCCGAGAGAGGCCGGCTTCAACGGAGTACCGAGTCCTGGGCGGCTCAGCGGTGTTCCCATACGCCCAGGTCCGGGGCGCGGACCCGCCGGACCCCGTTCTTCGGGTCCACCTCCAGGGAGAACGTCTCCAGGGGCGGCCGGCCCGCCTCGGTCAGGGCATCGTAGGCGGCGGCCAGTTCCCCGAACAGGTCGCGTTCTCCGCCGCCGGTGACGGTACCGTCGGGCCACACGTAGGCCCAGGAGGCGTCCGCGGTGCCGAGATGGACGATCCGTCCGATGTCCCCCTCGAAGGGGCGTGCGCCCACGCCCGGGCGCACGCCGGGGAGCATGAGCATGAGCCGGGTGAGCAGACGGTCGTCGATCAGCGCGTCCGAGGTCGCCGAGAGTCGCCGTTCGTACTCGGGCTCCGCCCCGATTCCGGGGAAGGGGGACTCGGAGACGCGCTGGGTCCGGTCGTGCATGAACACGGCGTCGCGGACGAAGGGCCCGTAGGCGCTCCCGTCGTCCCGCACCCGCAGGGCCGCCACGGGTGTGGATTCGTGTTCGGAGGAGGGCGCCCAGGGGACGACGATCGGCGCGCCGACCGGGACACTCGCGATCCACTCCTCGGGCACCCGGCTCACCGCGCAGGTGGCGATGATCGCGTCGTATCCGCCCTCGGGGATCTCGGCGCCGTGGACGACCCGGACCCCGGTCGCGTCGAGTCGCCCCCGCGCGTGGGCGGCGACGTCCGGATCGATCTCCACCGAGGTGACCGAGCCGGTGGGGCCGACCAGCGAGGACAGGATCGCCGCGTTCCAGCCGGTGCCCGTACCGATCTCCAGCACACGGTCGCCGGGGCCCACCCGGGCCGCGCGGATCATGTCCGCCATCACCTGGGGATGGGACGAGGACGAGGAAGGGGTGTTTACCGGCCCGGAGCCCCCGTCGTCGGCCTGCGTGGTGACCGGCGCGAAGGCGTAGACACAGGAGACCCACCGCTCGGGATCGGCCGTGCGCCGCAGCGGCAGCCCGTTCGCGTCGGGCCAGATCAGATCGGGCACGTACCGGTGGCGTGGGTGGTCGGCGAACGCGGCCCGGATCGCCTCGGTCGTGTCGAGCCGGGCCACGAGCCGCGCGTGAAGGTCGTACAGGTCCGTCACTCGACATCTCCCCCTGATGATCCCGGTACCGTCGGTACTCGTTCCCCGTGAAGCCCCGTCGCTCACCTGTGGATCGTGGAACGGGGGAGGGGCCGGGCCCGTGCGGGCCCGGCCCCTCCCGGGGGTCTCGAGGGTCAGGGCTTCTTGGCCAGACCGGCGTACTGGGGCAGGTCGCGGATGGAACCCAGCTCGGAGGGCTCGGGGCGCCAGCGGAACACCGACACCACGCCGGGGTCCACCAGGTCGAGGCCGTCGAAGTAGGCGCTGAACTCCGGAAGCGTGCGCATGATGTAGGGCTGGGCGACGTGCTCCTGCCACAGGCTCATGCCCGCGCGGGCGTTCTCGTCCGGGGCGTCGCCCTCCTCGCCGGAGTAGACGCCGTCGCACACGGCCAGCAGGCTGCCCGCCGGAAGGGCGTCCACGTAGGTCTTGACGAGTTCGATCGCCGCCTCGGGCTCGAAGTGGCCCATGGTGCCCATGAGGGTGAGCAGGATCGGCTTGTCGAAGTCCAGGGTCTCGCGCGCGGCCTTCAGGACGGCCTCGGTGTCGCGCAGGTCCTCGCCGACGAACTGGGTCCGGCCCTCCTCGTGGCCCACCAGCAGGGCGCGCGCGTGGGTCAGGACCAGGGGGTCGTTGTCGACGTAGACCACGTGCGACTCGGGGGCCAGGGCCTGGGCCACCTCGTGGGTGTTGTTCGCGGTGGGAAGACCCGTGCCGACGTCCAGGAACTGGCGGATGCCCTCCTCCTGGATCGCGTACGTCACCGCGCGCCGCAGGAACAGCCGGTCGCCGACGGCGATCTCGGTGATCTCGGGGAAGAGCTCCTTGACCCGGTCGCCGATCTCTCGGTCGACGGGGTAGTTGTCCTTGCCCCCGAGCCAGTAGTTCCACACGCGGGCGGTGTGGGCGACGGTGGTGTCGATGGGGGTGTCCGTCATGGGGGCCTTTCGAATCGGGGGCCGGTTCGTGCGAAACCGGGCGGCATCCGAAGTCTGATGGCCCCCGGCCTCCCGCGCAACCCGGAAAGCCCGGCGCCGCCGGGCTTTCCGTCTCTCGAAGGGACCCGGTCCCCCTTCGAGAGACGGGCTACCAGGTCAGGAGGGCAGAGGGTCCGTCTCGTCGCGCACCGGACCCTTCTCGTCACGGTGCGTCGCACGCCGCATGTTCCGCTCTTCCGGACCTGGAGGAACATCGGTATCGGTCGTGCTCGAAACCGGCTCCTCTTCCTCACCGGGGAGGTCGATGGTGTCGCGGAGTCGCACGTCGGGCAGGAAGAACGCCACGATCAGCCCGAAGACGGCGATCCCGGCGGCGACGAGGAAGAGGTCGCCGGTGGCCGAACCATAGGCGTTCTCCACGATCTGCCTCAGGAACGGAGGCATGCCCGCCAGATCGAGGGTTCCGGCGTCGGCCCCGCCCCCGTCGGTGGGGACGCCCATCTCGTCCAGCCGCGAGGTGATGTTCGAGCTCACCCGTGAGGCGAGGATCGCGCCGAGCACCGACACCCCGATGGTGCCGCCCAGGGAGCGGAAGAACGTGATCGCGCCGCTGGCCGCGCCGAGCTCGCTCAGCGGGACCGAGTTCTGGACGACCAGGACCAGGTTCTGCATCGACATGCCCACGCCCAGGCCGACGGCGAGCATCCCGAGGGAGACCACGAGCAGCGAGGTGGAGGCGTCGATGGTGGACAGCAGCAGGAAGCCGAGCGTCAGCGTGGTCAGACCGGTGAGCACGTAGGGCTTGACCCGGCCCGAACGGGAGACCATCCATCCGGCGACGGTGGAGGCGCCCATGGTGCCGAGCATGAGCGGGGTGGTGAGCAGGCCGGCCGCGGTGGGGGAGTAGCCGCGGGAGAGCTGGAAGTACTGGCCGAGGAAGACCGCTCCGCCGAACATCGCCATGCCCACGGCGACGCTGGCGAGGATGGCGATGGCGGTCTCGCGGCGCACCACCAGGTGCAGTGGGATGACCGGCTGGGAGACCCGGTTCTCCACCCACACGGCCAGGGCCAGCAGGACGAGGCCGCCCGCGACCATCGCGCCGCTCTGCCAGGAGATCCAGTCGAAGGAGCCGCCCACGAAGGTGACCCACAGCAGCAGGGTGCTGACACCGGCGGCGATGAGGGTGGCGCCCACGTAGTCGACGCGGGTGTCGTGGCGGCGCACGTCGGCCAGGTGCAGGGTGCGGGTGATCACGACCATCGCGACCAGCATGAAGGGAACGCCGATGAAGAAGCACCAGCGCCAGCCCAGCCACGAGGCGTCGGTGAGGGCGCCGCCGATGAGAGGGCCGCCGACGGTGGCCACGGCCATGACCGAGCCGATGAGGCCGTTGAGGCGACCGCGTTCCTTGGGGCTGACCAGCGCGCCGATGATCACCTGGACCAGGACCTGGGAGGCGCCCATGCCCAGTCCCTGGATCGCGCGGAAGGCGATGAGCTGTCCGGTGGTCTGCGCGAAGCCGCACAGCAGGGAGGCCACGATGAACAGCACGATGGAGATCTGGAGCAGGCGCTTCTTGTCGAACAGGTCGGCGAGCTTGCCCCAGATCGGGGTGGAGGAGGTGGACGCCAGGAGGGTCGCGGTGACCACCCAGGTGTACTGGGACTGGGTTCCTTGGAGGGAACCCACGATCTGGGGGAGGGCGACCGAGACGATCGTTCCGCTGAGCATCGTCACGCCCAGCACGATCAGGAGCCCGGTGAGGCTGCGCTTGACCGTCGAACGTTCGGTGCCCTGTGACTGAGGAGTACTCAAGGGCTGACCTCTGGAGAGAGAAGAACGTGCAGAAGGAGAAAACCTGCTGGTGGGGCAAAAATACAGAGTAGGCATTTTTGCAGCCCCTGCACGATATCACCCCGGGTGACGGCATAGGCGAGCGAGCCCGGAGAACTGGGACACATCACTCCTGGGCGTGGAGAAGGGGGTGAACAAAGGGAAAGCGGGGGCGTGAGGGGCTCAGATCCGCTCCAGAACGCCCTCCAGCGCCCGGGCCGCGTGCGCCCAACCGGTGAGCGTCGAACGACGTGATCGGGCCGAGGCGCGCAGCTCTCGCCGCAGCCCTGGATCGGTGAGCCAGGCGCGCAGGGCGCTCGCCAACGCGGCCGGATCCCCGGGCGGTACCGTCAGGCCGGGAACGCTCCCGTCAGGGGAACGGCCCAAGGCCTCGGGGATCCCGCCCACCCCACTGGCCACCACCGGCAGCCCCCGGGCCAGCGCCTCGGTGACGACCATCCCGTAGGTCTCCATCAGCGAGGGCAGCACGACCAGGTCGGCGCCGTCGTAGGCCGCCTCCAAGGCGGCCCCGGCCAGAGGTCCGACGAAACGCACCCGCTCCCCGGCGTTCGGGAGAGGGGTCCCCGGGCCGGCGCAGACGCACTCCCAGCCCAGGTCCGACAGCCCCCGAAGGGCCTCGAACAGCACCGCGTGCCCCTTGCGCGGGGTCAGAGAGGCCACGCACAGCAGACGCGGCACGGCCCCCTCCACGACGCGGCCCTCCTCGAAACCGCGGCCCCGCGCGAGCGGCGCCGGATCGACCCCCGGCGGCACCACCTCGACCCGAGGCAGCCCATGGTGCTCGCGCAGCCGCCGCGCCGCGTACCCGCCGGTGGCCACCACCGCCGCGCCGGAGCGCAGCACCGCGCGCTCACGCAGGTCCAGTTCCCGGGCGGTCTCCGGGGACAGGCCGGTCTCGTCGGCCAACGGCAGGTGCACCAGTACCACCGGACGCAGCCGTTCGGCGCGCGGAACGACGATCTCGGGCACCCCGCAGGCCACCAGCCCGTCGACCACCACCCGGGCTCCGTCGGGGAGCCCGTCCAGGACGGCGGCGAGCGCCCGGGCCCCCTCCGGCCCCGGAGAGGGCCAAGGACCCGGGACCGCCACCGTCTCCAACACGGACGAGGCCCGCGAGAGACGCAGATCGTAGAGGGTGCCCCCACTGGGCACCCCCGTCTCCGGCACCACGAACGGGACCGTCACAGCTCCCGTTCGTAGGAGGCCCAGGCCACGTGCGACTCGTGCAGGGTGATCGAGAGCGAGGCCAGCCCCCGGGCGTTCTGGCCCAGCCCGCCCGCGTGGATCCGTTCCGCCAACCGATCGGCGATCACCTTGGCCAGGAACTCGGTGGAGGTGTTCACCCCGGCGAACTCGGGGACCTCGTCGAGGTTGCGATAGTTCAGTTCGCCCACGATCTCGCCCAGCACACGGGTGGCCGCGCCGATGTCGACCACGATCCCGTCGGGGTCCAGATCGGGGCGGCGCAGGGTCGCGTCCACCACGAAGGTGGCTCCGTGCAGGGCCTGGGCGGGACCGAAGACCTCGCCCCTGAAGCTGTGCGCGACCATCAGGTGGTCGCGGACGGTGACGCCGAACAAAAGATCCTCCTCACACGAGAGAACCGTCGCTCTCCGGTTCGTAGACGACGCGATGGCACAACGCGGACAGACGGCCCTCGGCCAACGCCGGCAGCACCTCGGGCAGCTCCTCGAAGCCGCTCCGGCCGCTGAGCAGGGCGTCGAAGGCCGGATCGGCGAGCAGCCGCAGGGCCAGCGCCAGCCGTTCGGAGTGGTCGTAACGCGACCGTCGGGCCGGCGAGATCATCCCGACCTGGCTGGCGCGCACGGCCAGCCGGTGCGAGTGGAAGTCCTCGCCCAACGGCAGGATCACCTGGCGGTCCCCGTACCAGCTCAGCTCCACCACCTCGCCCTCCGGATGGAGCAGCTCCAGGGAACGGATCAGGCCGGCCTCGCTCGCGCTGGTGTGGAAGACCAGGTCCCGGCCGCCCTCGGCCGCCTCGGGCAGAGCGAAGTCCACCCCCAGCCGTTCGGCGACCTCCGCGCGTTCGGGGTCCACGTCGATCAACTGGACCCGGGCGCCGGGCGTCCGCGACACCAGCCGCGCCACGCAGCACCCCACCATGCCCGCGCCGACCACCGTCACCCGGTCCCCGACCAGCGGGGCCGCGTCCCAGAGCGCGTTCACCGCGGTCTCCACGACACCCGCCAACACCGCGCGGCCGGCCGGTACGTCCTCGGGCACGACCGACACCGCCGAGGCGGGCACCACGAAACGGGTCTGGTGCGGGTAGAGGGTGAACACCGTCCGCCCCACCAGGGAGTCGGGGCCCTCCTCCACCACGCCCACGTTCAGATAGCCGTACTTGAGCGGGCCGGGGAAGTCGCCCTCCTGGAAGGGGGCCCGCATCACCTCGTACTGGTTGGGCGGCACCCCACCGCCGAACACCAGGGTCTCGGTGCCCCGGCTGATCCCCGAGTACACGCTGCGCACCAGCACCTCGTCGGGGCCGGGCGCAGGAAGATCCACCTCCCGGACCTCGCCCACACCGGGGGAACGCACCCAGAAGGCACGCGCGGTCCGTCTCATCCTCAGCTCCTTCCGACCGGGACCGTTCGATGTGAACGCTCCCGCCACAGTCCCACCACGTCGCGGCCGAACGACCACGACAGCGCGGCCGCCGCCACCGCCACCACGACCACCGACACCGACCCCGGGAGCACCCCGGAGGCCACCGCGGTCAACACGATCCCCTGCGCCGCGGCCACCGCCTTACGGGCCCGGCTCGGCGGCAAGGGGCCTCGCAGCCACGGGGCCGCCCACGAGGCGACCCCGAACAGGTAGCGCATCGCTCCGATCACCAGTACCCACGGGCCCAGGAACGACGCCACCCGCACACTGAGCACCAGGATCAGGAAGGCGTCCGCCTCCATGTCGAACCGGGCCCCGAACGCGGAGGCCGTCCCCGTCCTCCTGGCGACCAGGCCGTCCACCAGGTCCAGGGCCAGAGCGGGTACGGCCAACGTCACCAGGGCCCAGGCCGGTCCTCCGTCGACGACCAGGGCCGTCACCCCGCCGATGAGCACGAGCCTGGTCAACGTCACCAGGTCGGCCGGGCCCAGGGTCCACCGTCGGTGTCGGCGCATCGCGGCCACGAGCAGTCCCACCGCGCTGAGAGCGTACAGTGCCCCGACCGTCCACCCCCATGGACCCAGGCCCGGCGCGGCGGCGAGCACGGCGAGCAGGGCCGCCTGCCCGCACAGGGCCGCGCCCACCTGCCGTAGGGCCGGATCAGACACGGCCGTTCCCGGGCCCGTGGTGAGGGGACCCGTTCAGGTGGGGCAGGACGTGACCCAACCGGTCCCGCTTGGCGGTCAGGTAGCCGAGGTTCTCCTCGCGTACGGGGGCCGGCAGCGGGACCCGCTCGGCCACCTTCACCCCGTAGCCCTCCAGAGCGCGCACCTTGTCCGGGTTGTTGGACAACAACCGGACCGAACGCACCCCTCGATGGCGCAGCACCCGGGCCGCGGGGCCGTAGTCGCGGACGTCCACGGGCAGCCCCAGGGCCGTGGCCGAGTCCACCGTGTCCAGCCCCCGTTCGTCCTGGAGCACCTGGGTGCGGACCTTGTCCACCAGACCGATCCCGCGCCCCTCCTGGCCGCGCAGGTACACGAGGACGCCTCGGCCCTCGGCCACGATCGCGTCCAAGGCCGCCTGGAGCTGGTCTCCGCACTCGCATCGCAACGCGCCGAAGACGTCCCCCGTCACGCACTCGGAGTGCACCCGCACGAGCACCCGGGCGCCGTCGCCGATCCGGCCCAGCACCAGGGCCATGTGTTCACACCGGTCGATCGGATCCCGAAAGGCGACACAGCGGAACCGCGCGCTGCGCAGGACCAGATCGGACTCCGCGGTCGCCTCCGCGTCCAGAGACTGTTCTGACATCTGCCCCCCTCACACCGCCGGAGGCGGCACACACGGCGCCTGCCCGTTCCCTCGCGAGATGAAACGTCCCGACCCCCTCCCACGAGGGGGAACGCGGGAGACGGAGGGTGATCAGGAGGTGGCGTCGGGAAGCTCCACGGGGATCTCCCCGCCGAGCCGGGCGCCGTCCTCCAGCTCCAGGGAGTCGCCGCTCCAGAACCGGCCCGGATCGTAGTAGCCCGGCCGGTTCCCCTTGGGGAGCAGCCCCATCTCCTCGTAGGTCAGGGCCACCACCTCGGCGCAGTAGGCGGTCTCCAACCTCCGCTCCCGGGCCCGTCCGCGGAAGGGGAGCCGGCCCAGAGCCCACCGTCCGGCCAACCGGGCGGTGGAGGGGAAGGGGGTCCCGTCCAGGCGGGCCACCGTGCGCAGCGCGGCGTCCTCCATCGAGCGATCGGCCACCGGGTCGAGTTGGCGCAGCCACCCCCGCTGCCCGTAGCGGCGCCCCCACACCAGGACGGCGTCGCGCAGATCGTGCAGCTGGACCCCGCGTTGATGGACGCCGGACCACATGTCGACGAGGGAGCGGCCCAGCTCCGCGTGCCACATCAAGGGCGGCAGGTCGTCGATGACCACGGACATGCCGACATGGTTGACCGGGCTGTTCGTGGTGATCTGGATGGCCCGGTCGGGTACGGCGGTACCCCGGAACACCCACAGATCACCGGTCCGCGTCAGCTCGACCGCCTCATCCAGGGACAGGCTCATAGCGCCCACCGTACCCCCGCGCCCTCCGAGGGCGAAGAGCGCTCACGCCGGTTAGCGTGGGGGCATGAGGAAGTGGTGGAAGACCCTGGGGCTGGCCGCGTTCGTGGGTGTGGCGGCCACCGGAGCGGCGATCGCCCGGGCCGAGCGCCGACGCCGTGCCTACACCCCCGACCAGGTCAGGGAACGTCTGCACGAACGCGTGGCTCTGGCCCGCGCGGCCGGAGCGGACACGGAGGGCGCCGGGGCCGCCCCCGTCGCGCGCGGCGGCGCCGGGCCCCTTCGAGAGCGTCGGGAGACGCTTCGGACCCGGGCCGCGAGGACGCCTCCGGTGGCCGGTATCGGCCGCCTGCTCCGTCGGATCGATCCCCGACGGCGCGGGTGAGGCGCGGCACCGGTCCGGTCAGAGCGTCCTGCCCAGGAACCCGACCTTCTCCAACAGGGTGATGTGATCGGTCCCCAGGGTGTCCAGGAAGGCGATGACGTCCCGATGCGGGGCCCGGTGCAGCGGCGCGCTGGTGCGCACCAGCCCCACCTGGGACAGGCCCTCGCCGCCCAGACGGGAGGAGGGGGTGGCGGGCGGGCGGACGCTGTACAGGCGCCACGCGCTGCCTCGGGGGGCCGAGGCGAGCAGCATCGTCGGTCTGCTCCACACCAACAGCGCCCACGCCTTGGGGCCCTGGGCGTGGACCATGACCGGCGCGTCGCCCTCCGCCACGAGCTCGGCGATCCGGGCGGCCACCGGAACCGGGTTGGTGAAGTTCCCGCGCACACGGTGGATCCCGGAGTCGAACTCCAGGGTCCAGCCCGACGCCTCCACCTCCGCGGCCACCTCGGATTCCCGACCCTCCTCCGTTACCGGAGTGACGGGGGCCGGCGGCGGATCGGCGGCGACGATCGCCCCCAGGACGAGCCCGGCCTCGGCCGGACGGACCAGGGAACGCGGGTGGGAGCCGATGGTCAGCGCCGAACGCCTTCCGTCCACCGCCCACTCGACGAGACCGCCGTGTCGGGGGACCCCGTCGGGCACCCGGCGCGGCTCGGCCCGGATCCCGATCTCCTCCAGGCTCCGCAGGGCCGCCTCGACGTCCTCCACGGGCCAGTCGTCGGGAGCACCGAGCACCACCGAGGTCGGCGACAGGCGTCCGGTCAGGGCGCGCAGGGCCTCGGGATCGGCGCCGCGCAGCGGCGCGTACAGGCACAGCTCGTCCACCGGCCCCTCGGGCAACCGGTCGATCAAGGGGCCGTCGATGTTGTGCGCCACTCGGGTCGGGTCCTCCAACGGGCAGGACAGCACAAGGTCCTCCAGCCGGTCGGCGAACCCGTTCAAGTGGGCGGCCATCGGGGCGGGGACCGGGCCGGTGGCGGCGCGCTCGCGCAGCCAGGAGCCCAGGTCGGCGAAGGCCCACGGCACCCCTTCGGGCCCGCCGCGCAGCACCGACCACGGTCGACGGTCCAGGTCCAGGCCCGGGGCGCCGCCGCCGAAGGCGGCCACGACGTGTTCGTCGCCCACCAGCAGCACGAGCTCGGGCAGCGGGTCGGGGCCGGAGCGTTCGATCAGGGCGAGGGAGCGTTCGGGGCGGAAGACGGCCGCGGGTTCGGTCCCGGGGGCGGCGGCGCCGAGCACGGCCACCGAGGCCTCCATCTCCCGCGCGGCCGGAACGACGTTCCGCTCCACTTCGGGAAGGTCGGGTTCGGAGCCGATCAGCAGGAACCCGCGCAGGGCGGCCCCGTCGGTACGGGAGGACCACTCGCGCAGAAGGGCGAGCGGAGAGACGGACACGAGAACCTCATCTCACTACCGGAAAGGGTCCCGAGTCTAGTGGAGGCGCGGCCGCGAGAAGGAGCGGACCCCGTAGGAGGGCGTGAATCCCACCCCCGTGCGCCGGACCCGTCGGGAAGTGCGACGATGTGAGGACGATGTCCGAGAACCGACCGTGCCGACCGCTGCGCTCCGGGGTGTTCACCCTGGTGTGCGCGAGCCTGTCCGCGATCGGACACGCGGTCGGGTCGGGGCACGACGTCCCCCTCCTCGGTCTTCTGCTCGGCGGCGCCGTCGTCCTGGCCACCGCCTGGGCGGCCTCCGCGCGCCGACTGGGTCTGTGGGAGTTGACCGCCTGGATGCTGTGGGGCCAGTTCGCCCTGCACGTGACCTTCAGCGCCGCCCAGGGCTGGGGCGTCGGTCACCAGGACCATCTCGGCGCCTCCCTCCAACAGGAACCGATGTCGGCCTGGGCGATGATCACGATGCACGTGGTCATGGCCCTGGTCAGCTCCTGGTGGCTGCGTCTGGGCGAGAACGCCCTCTTCGCCTTCCTCCACTTCATGGCGCTGTCCCTGGTGCCGCTGCTCCTGGTGGTGGGGGCCGTCCCCGCGCCGAGGACACCGTCCTCCACGGCGCCGGCCCCGGTCGACGAGCCCCGTCGTCCCGACACCTTCTGTCTGCGGCACACCCGTGTTCTGAGAGGACCGCCTCCGGTGCTCGCGGCCTGACCAGGGGCGGTCCGAGACCGCTCCCGCACCCGTGCGCCCTCTTCGGCGCCCTCGTGCGGTCGCCGGGTGTCTCCGCACCCGGGCGGATCCGCCCCCTCGGCCGGTCGCCTCCCGCGTCCCCGCGGTGCGTCGCGCACCGCAGCCCACAGAACCGCGATCCCGGAGCGAGGACCATCGGCGTCCCTCCTCCGGACGGTCGCGCGCGGTGACAGAAGGACCGTGAAGATGATCGACGGCATCGACGTCGGTCGTGCCCCGAACGAGGAGCACACCGATCTGAGCCGGCTCGCGCTCAACGCCGGCAGGGGAGCCCCGGGTGCGATGGACACCCTGTTCACGCTCACCCGCGACGACGTGACCCGCTATATCGCCCGACGGGTGGACCCCGGCTGGGTGGAGGACCTGACCCAGGAGACCTTCTCCCGGGCCGTGCGCTCCCTGCCCCGCTACGCGGGCCGTTCCCCCGTCCGCGCCTGGCTGCTCTCGGTGGCCCGGCACACCGTGGTCGACCGCTACCGGGCCGTGGGGCGCACGCCCCGCACCGACCCGGTCGACGACTGGGAGCGGTCGCTCGGCACGACGGCGGCAGCCCCGGACCGTTTCGACGAGTACATCGCCCTGCTCGACCTGGTGGACGAACTGCCCGAGGACCGGCGCACCGCCTTCGTCCTCACCCAGGTGCGTCGCCTGTCCTACGCCGAGACCGCGGCGCTCACCGGGGTCCCGGTCGGCACCGTCCGCTCCCGTGTGGCGCGTGGACGCCGGGACCTGATCCGTCTGCTCCGGGAGGCCGCGTGACCTCCCGAACCGCCCACGGCCGAACGTCGGCCGCGAACCCGAGGAGAACCTCCGTGACCGCACTCACGACCCGAGCGGCCCTGGCCGCCACCGCCGTCCTGCTGGCCGCCACCGCCTGCTCGTCGGGCACCGACCTCGCCGACGTCGACTACTACCTCGACCTGTCCGACGACCCGATGCCCGCCTCGGACATGGAGCTGTCCACGCTGGAGGGCGACCCCTGGCGGTTCACCGACGTCGCCGACGACCGGCTCACCCTGCTCTTCTTCGGCTACACGAGCTGCCCGGACGTGTGCCCCATGACCATGGCCGAGATCTCCCTGGCCCTGGAGAACGCGGAGGCCGACGCCGACGACTTCGACGTGGTGATGGTCACCAGCGACCCCGCGCGCGACACCGGCGAGCAGCTCCGCTCCTGGCTGGACCGGTTCGACCCCGACTTCCAGGGGGTGCGCGGCGACATCGACGTCACCGTAGAGGCGGCCCTGGACTACGGCGTGCCCATCGAGGCGCCTCAGGAGACCGACGGCGAGTACCTGGTCTCCCACGGCGGCCGGATCGTCGTGCTGACCCCCGACGGTGAGGCCGCGGGGCTGTTCGAGGAGGGCGTCGAGGCCGACGACATCGCCGAACTGCTGCCGGTCCTGAGCGGGGAACTGCTGTGACCGAGGGGCCCTCCCGACGTGGACTGTTCGCCGGCGCGGGGGCGGCCGGGGCGGTGGGTCTGGTCGCCGGAGGGCTGTTCGGCGCGGGCGCGATCAGGGGTTCCTCCGAGCCCGACCCCGCGCGGGAACTGATGCTCGCCGCGGGCGGGCCCGCCGAGGGCCTCGTGCCCGCGCTGCGGACCCCGACCCCCGCTCACGTGCACGTGGTCGCCGTCGACCTGACCGCCGACACCCCCTCCGCCGTGGCCGCGCAGGCCCGGACGGTTCTGGAGGAATGGCACGATCGGGCCCGGGAACTGCACGAGAGCGGTCTCGCGTCGGTCGTCGAGGGAGCGCCCACCCAGGGGCTGCGTCCGGCCTCCCTGGGCGTCACCCTCGGTCTGGGGCCGAGTCTGTTGGAACGCGCGGGGCTGGAGGATCGTCGGCCCGAGGCCCTGGCCGATCCACCCGCCTTCGACACCGACCGGCTCGACCCGGCCCTGTGCGGCGGCGACCTGATGCTGCACGTGGGCGCCGAGGATCCGGTGGTGGTCGGCTCCGCCGTGCGCCACCTGCTCGGTCGGGTACGAGAGCACACCCGTGTCCGCTGGTCACTGCCGGGCTTCCAACGTTCGGCGGCGGCCGCCGAGGACCCCTCCGCGACGCCGCGCAACCTCATGGGGCAGATCGATGGAACGGTCAACCCGTCCCCGGGGGAGGCGGTGTTCTCCCCACAGGTGCTGGCCTCCCACACCGACCCCGTCGAGGAGTGGATGGACGGCGGTACCTACGTGGTGGTGCGCCGCATCCGCATGCTCCTGGACGACTGGTTCGACCTGTCGAAGGGGGAACGCGAACGCGTGGTGGGGCGGCGCCTCGACGACGGGGCTCCGCTGGGCGGGGAACGGGAGGAGGACCTGCCCGATCTGTCCGCCCGTGACGAGGACGGTGAGCCGGTGATCCCCGCCGACGCCCACATCCGGCTGGCCGGCTCCGAGAGCACCATGGGCGCGCGCATGCTCCGCCGCGGCTTCAACTACGACCTGGGCCTGGACGCGGACGGTGAGCCCGATACGGGGCTGCTGTTCACCGCCTGGCAGGGCGATCCGAACACCGGCTTCACGGCGGTGCAGCGGCGGCTGGACGAGGGTGGCGACGCGCTCAACAGGTACGTCCGCCACGAGGGGAGCGCCGTGTTCGCGGTGCCCCCGCTCCGGGACGACGAACCGTTCGTCTCCCACGGGCTGTGGACGTGAACGGGCGGCACCGCCCCGCCGTGAGGGGCCTCACGCGAGGAGACGGCGGGCGGTGGGAACCCGGGAGGGTCGGACGGCGACTCCCGAAGACGACGGACGAACACGAAAGACGGAGGAACGACATGCGTCACGAGCGGGTACGCGGACTCGGCGGGGTCATTCCGGCCGCCCTGGCCCTGGTGCTCCTGGGGAGCGCCTGCGGGACCGACGGGGAGCCCGAACCGGAGCGGGCGGCCGTCGAGGAGGAACCGGGGGCCGGGGCCGAGGCCGGCGACCTGCTCATCACGGGCGCCTGGATGCCGGAGCCCGCCAACCCGGCCGTGGGCGTGGTCTACCTGGAGGTCTCCAACGACGCCGCGGAGGACGACGCCGTGGTCTCGGTGAGCACCGACGCCTCCGAGGACGCCGAACTGTGCCGTACCGAGACCACCGAGTCGGGCGCCTCCACGATGCGCACCGTCGAGGAGATCCCGGTCCCCGCGGGCGGCACCACCACGTTCGTGGACGGCGGCTACCACATCATGGTCAACGACATCCCCGACCCGTTGGAGGTCGGGGACACCGTCGCCGTCACCCTCGGTTTCGCGAGTCGGACCGAGGTCGAGCTGGACGTTCCGGTGCTGGAGATGACCGGAGGTCCGAGCGGGGGCGAGGACGCCGGGGAGCACGACGGCCACCACTGAGGTCGCCCGCCCGCAGGCCGATCACCGTGTCCACCAGCAGGAACACCGCCAAGGACACGCCCAGGACCGGCATCGCCCACCCCAGGGCGGCCAGGAACACCACCACGGCCGTCTTGAGCGGTGGCGACAGGGCGAGGAAGGATCCGCGGGGGTGGGGCCGTCCCACCCCCGCCATCCGCTCCCGGTCCGGACGGCGCAGCCACCACGACCGGTAGCCCATCGCGATCACGTACACCAGGCCGAGGCACAGCGCCGTCAACGCGATCTGGTTGGGGATCCCGAACAGCACGCCCATGTGCGCGTCCACACCCCATCGGCTGAGTTTGGCCATGAACGGATGGTCGGCGAAGCGCACCACGTCGACCACCTCGCCGGTGTCCTGGGCCAGGGCGGCGGAGTCGGCCTTGGTGGGCCAGGACCGTTCGATCTGCGTGACCACGTAGGGGGAGACGTGGTCGCGGGGGAGGTCGACCGCGACGGGGCCGTCCAGCCCCGCGTCGCGCGCCCGGTCCATCACCCGGTCGATCCCCGCGTCCACGCCGGGGCTGTCCGACGAGGGTCCGGTCGCCACGGTCGGTGTGGTCCACGACAACGCCGCACGCAGATCGGTGACGTTGGCGCCCGCGTACTTCGACCAGGTCAGCCCGGTCGCCGACAGGAACAGCAGGCCCACCAGCAGCCACACTCCCACGGTCGCGTGCGCCGACACCGTGCGGGAACGCGCGGAACCCTCCCCGCGTCCGCTCCAGGGCAGCAGCGTCCGCCGCGCTCCCCGCCGTCGGGCCCGCGCCAGCCACAGCAGACAGCCGCCCAGGGCCACCGGGGCCAGCCAGCTCGCCGCCAACTCGCTGTACAGGCGGCCCACCTCGCCCAGGTGCAGCTCACGGTGGAGCAGATCGATCCAGGTCCGTGCCGGTAGGGCGCCGCTGGTGCCGTAGCTCTCGGAGATCCCCAGGACCTCGCCGCGATGGGGGTCGACGAACACGGCGGTCTGCGGCCCCTCCCGGTAGGGGACGCCCTCGACCGAGCGGTCGAGCAGCACGCGGGTGGAGTCCTCGGGGCCGGTGGCCGGTCGCACCGAGGTGGCCCGGGCCCCGGGGACCTCGTCCTCTGCCAGCCGTACCTGCTCGCTCAGGCTCAGGGAGTGCTCGGAGGCCGGCACCCGCAACAGGTCGTCGTAGAGCGCCCGCTCCACCTGCGGGGTCCACACGTACAGCAGCCCCGAGACCGCCGCCACCAGGACGAAGGGGGCGATCAGCACCCCCGCGTAGAAGTGCGCCCGCAGGATCAGCGGCCGCAGCGCCGCCCACACCCCGCGTCGCCGTTCCCGGTCCGGGCTCGGCGGCCCTCCGGCCCGTTCGTCGGTCGTCTCCACACGGTCCTCCTCTTCCTCGATCTCGACCACTCACGTCGTCCTGGGGAGGCGAAGAGTTCCCGGCGGGTCGGGCGGTTCGAAAACCGGTTGCCGGGGCCGGAGACGGAACGCGAGTCTGATCCGGGCCTCTCGCGAGGAGGGGCCCGTGACGAAGGAGGAACCGTGAAGGACACGACCCTGGTGGTGGGCGCCACCGGCAACGTGGGCGCGCAGGTGAGACGTCTTCTCGTCGAGGCGGGCCGGCCGGTCCGGGCGTTGAGCCGAGACGTCCACCCCGAGGAGGCCGGGGTGGAGTGGGTCCGCGGGGACCTCACCGCCCCCGAGACCCTGATCCCGACCCTGGACGGGGTGGGCGCCGTCTTCCTGGTGTGGCCCGGCCTGGACACCGAACACGCGCGGGAGGTCGCCGGGATCCTCGCCGAACGGGACGCGCACGTGGCCTACCTGTCCTCGGCCGGGATCGACGACGGACGGGACGAGCAGGCCGACCCCATCAACGCCATGCACGCCGAGGTGGAGCGGGCCCTGGACGAGAGCGGGGCGAAGGCGACCCACCTGCGCTGCACGAGCTTCGCCGCCTCCCTGCTCGAATGGGCCGACCAGATCCGCGAGGGGCTGGTCCGCGACGTCTTCGGCGAGGCCCGCCGCACCCTGCTGCACGAACGCGACATCGCCGAGGTCGCGGTCCGGGTCCTGGGCGAGGGCGCCCATCGGGGAGAGCGCCTCCTGCTCAGCGGACCGACCCCGCTCACCCAGGTGGAGCAGGTGCGGATCATCGCCGACACCCTCGGCACGCGGGTGCGCTTCGAAGAGGTCCCCCTCGACGAACTGCGCTCGCACATGCGGTCCGAGGGTTGGGAGGACGCCGACATCGAGGGGATGATCACCGCCTACGCCGCGATGGTCGAGGCCGAACAGCCCGTGTGGGACACCGTGGAACGGATCACCGGACACCCGCCCCTGGGCCTGGACCGGTGGGTCCTGGACCACGAGGCCGACCTGCGTTAGGTCGTGCTTTTGTGGATCATTCCTCCCACACCGTCACCCGCCACCACCCTTCACCGGTCGCGCTGACGCGCGCGGTGCTTCACACGGGGCCGGGCTTCCTCTCGCGGCGCCGACGTCGCTCGGACAGCCGAACCCGGGCTGCCCCTCGCTCGTCGTCTGGCGAGAGATCGCCCGGCGGCCGCTCGCCACGGATCGGCTCCGCCGATGCCGAACGAAAGCATCCACAAAAACACTCCCTAGACGGTCACCCCTGCGGTCCCGTCATGGACAGATGGGCGCGCAGGGCGTGCGCGGTCGCACCCTCGCCCGCACGGGCCAGACGCTCCGGCGTCCCCTCGAACACCACCCGACCTCCCTCATGGCCGGCCCCGGGCCCCAGGTCCACGACGTGATCGGCGGCGGCCACCACGTCCATGCGGTGCTCGACCACCACCACGGTCGCCCCCTCGTCCACCATGCGATGGAACAGCGCCACCAGCCCGGCGACGTCCCCGCCGTGCAGACCGCTCGTGGGTTCGTCCAGCACGTACAGGCGTGCCGGAGCGGCGAGCTCCCGGGCCAAGGCGAGCCGTTGACGTTCTCCGCCGGAGAGCGTGTCCAGGGAACGGCCCAGCGGCAGATACCCCAGCCCGACCCGCTCCAGCCGTTCCAACGCCCCCGTGACCTCGACCCCGGCCACACCGTCGAAGAACGCCCGCGCCCGGGCGGCCGACATCGCCGACACGTCGGCGACGCTGTGCCCCGCCAGGGTGTAGGACAGGGCGCGCCGGTTGAAACGCAACCCGTCGCAGTCCTCGCAGACGGTCTCCACCTCCTCCAGGAAGGCGAGGTCGGTGATGATCACGCCGCGCCCACGGCAGGTCGGGCAGGCCCCGGTGGAGTTGGCGCTGAACCATCCCGGTGCCACCCCGTGCGCGCGGGCGAACGCCTCCCGCACCGCGTTCTGGATCCCCAACGCCGTGATCAGGGTGGATCGCGGTCCTCCACGCAGCGGCCCCTGGTCGAGCACCACCGCGTCCGGGCGGACCCGGGGCAGCTCTCCGTGCACCAGCGAACTCTTGCCCGACCCCGCCACACCGGTGACCACGGTCAGCACCCCGGTGGGCAGGGACACGTCGATCCCGCGCAGGTTGTGCAGCCGCGCGTCGCGGATCTCCACGTGGCCGTCGGGCGTCCGCGGCTCTTCGCGCAGCCGTCGTTCCGCGCGCAGGAGGCGTCCCGTGGGGGTGTCGGCCTCGCGCAACCCCTTCACCGACCCCTGGTACACGATCCGTCCGCCCGCGCTCCCCGCGCCCGGCCCCAGGTCCACGACGTGGTCGGCGGCGGCGATCATGGTCGGATCGTGCTCCACCACCAGCACCGTGTTGCCCTCGTCCCGCAGCCGGGTGAGCAGCGAGATGAGCCGACGCACGTCCGAGGGGTGCAGCCCCGCGCCGGGCTCGTCGAGCACGTAGGTCAGCCCGGTGAGCGATCCGCCCAGATGCCGGACGAGACGGACCCGCTGGGCCTCGCCACCGGACAGGGTCGAGGAGACCCGGTCCAGGGAGAGGTAGCCCAGCCCCACCTCCTCCAGGCCGCGCAGCCGCTCCGCCAGCGCGGCCGTCACCGGGGCGACCCTGGGGTCCTCGATCCCGGCCACCACCCCGGCGAGCTCGACGATCGGCATCGCGCACAGGTCGGCGATGTTGTACCGGCCGATCCGGCACTCCAACGCCGCCCGGTTCAACCGGGCGCCCCCGCACAGGTCGCAGATGCCCCGTCGTACCACCCGCTCCAGGTCGGCCCGGTCGCGTTCGTTCGGCCGTTCGGTGTCCAGCAGGCTCCGGGTGATCCGGGGTACGACCCCCTCGAACACCCCGGTGACGGGGAACTCCGGGTCCGGGTCGGGCGGGCGCAGGTTCTCGGCGTGCAACAGCAGATCCCTCTGCTCGGGGGTGTAGGAGCCCACGGGCGCGGAGCGGTCGAACAGTCCCGAGTGCACGTAGCGCTTCCAACGCCAGGTGCCGGGGGCGAAGGCGCGCAGGCGGATCGCGCCCTCGTCCAGGGACAGCGCCGGGTCCAACAGCTCGTCGGTGTCGATGCGCCGGGTGGTGCCCAGGCCCTCGCACCCCGGGCACATCCCGCTCGGGTCGTTGAACGAGAACGCCGGCGAGTACCCGGCCGCGGGCGTCCCGATCCGGGAGAACAGCAAGCGCATCGGCGCGGCCAGGTCGGTGGCGGTCCCCACCGTCGAACGCGCGTTGCCGCCGAACCGGCGCTGATCCACGGCCAGGGTCACCGTCAGTCGGGAGATCCGGTCGACGTCGGGGGTGCGCGGCCGGGCCAGCCTGCTCCGGGCGAAGCTGTCGTGGGTCTCGTCGAGCCGGCGTCGCGACTCGGCCGCGATCGTGTCGTACACCAGGGAGGACTTGCCCGAGCCGGACACCCCGGTGAACACGATGAGCCGTTCGCGGGGCAGGGTCACGTCGACGTCCCGCAGGTTGTTCTCGCGCGCGCCGACCACGGTGATCCCCGGGCGGTCGAGGTCTGGAGTGCTCATGGCGCCACGCTAGGAAAGGTTGTGGTCGGAATCCGGCCACAATTCGAGGAGAATGTCGACCATGGCCGACACCGGACGGCGGATGCTCCGCCTGCTCTCGCTCCTCCAGAACGGCCGTTCCTGGTCGGGGGCGGCCCTGGCCGAGGCCCTGGACACCAGCCCGCGCTCCCTGCGCCGTGACATCGACCGCCTGCGCGAGCTCGGCTATCCGGTGGAGAGTCTGCGCGGCCCCGGCGGCCACTACCGTCTGGTGGCGGGCAACGCCGTTCCGCCGCTGATGTTCGAGGACGACGAGGTCGTCACCGTCGCCCTGGGGCTGCGTATGGTGGCCGGCGGGCTCAGCGGGGTCGAGGACGTGGAGGAGGGTGCCGAGCGTGCCCTGGGCAAGATCGAACGGGTCCTGCCCTCACGGCTGTCCCGACGCGCCGCCTCCCTGTCGGCGGCGGTGGACCCGGGGCGGAGGGTCTGGCCGGGGCCCTCGGCGGACCTGGTCACGACCCTGGGCGAGGCGGTGGCCGCCGGGCATCGGGTGCGGCTGCTCCACCGGGGCCGCGACGGGGCCGAACGACGACGTCGGGTCGACCCCTACCGGCTGATCCTGCTCCGGCGGCGCTGGTACCTGTTCGGCTGGGACCACGAACGCGAGGACTGGCGGTCCTTCCGGCTGGACCGGATCGTCGAGGCGACCCCCACCCACGCCCCCTACACCCGCAGGGAGCCGCCGGCCCGGGACCTGGCCGACCACCTGGAGCGCCGGTTCGGTCGCGCGGAGGAGCGGCACACCGTGACCGTGCTCTTCCACGCCTCGGCCGGCGAGGTGGCCGCGCGGCTGGTGCGGGTGGACGGGACCCTGGAGCCGGTCGGGGCGGACCGGGCCCGCTACACGGCCCGGGTCGACTCCCACGAGTGGATGGCGATGGTGCTGGCCCTGACCGGTCTGGACTTCACGGTGGAGGGGCCCGAAGGGTTCGTCGACCGTATCGCGGAGCTCTCCGCCCGTCTGGCCCGCGCGGTCACCCCGGAGGAAGCAGATGGAGGGTCTCCGTCCGATGGCGGTCCACCGCCTCCCGGGAGTACAGCAGTGGAAAGTACGCGTCCCGGGCCCACGGATCGGTCAGGTCGTCGTAGTGCGGGCTCCGAGGGTCCCCGCTCTGCCCCGGGGCGTTGATCGCCACCGAATGATCCCAGCCGCCCACGTCGATCACGATCCGGAAGGAGGCGCCGTGGTACTGGCGCCCCGAGGAGTCGTAGGCGGTCAGGTTCACGGTGTCGGCGCCGCCAGGGCGGGGGACCCGGCGTCCGAACGCCCAGGCCGGCGGGTCCTCGGCCCGGGCGAGAGGATGATCGAGCCGGGCGAAGTGGTGCTCTCCCCAGTTCCACGTCGGCCCGAGAGGCCCCGAGCGGTCGACCAGGTCCCGGTGGGCCAGGGCCAGGGAACGCGCCACCGGGCCGATCTCGCCGCTCTCGACCGCCTCCTCCAACAGGTTCAGGCCGATCCGGGGGTCGAGCGCCGTGTCCCGACCGGGGGAGACGGCGCGGACGGCCTCCTCGACCCGGTCGGCTCCGACCAGGGGGAGGAGTCGTTCCCTCAGCAGGGCGGGCAGGAGGCGGTGGCGGAACCAGTGCTCGAACAAGGTCGGCTGGGGGAGGTCGACGGCCATCGAGCCGTCCCAGCCGCGCAGGAGCCGCCAGGCCCGCCGGGTGTCCGGCCCGGCCGATGCGAGGGCGTCGGAGCGGCGGCCCAGCGAGGCCAGGGCCGCGCGCGCGACCGGGCTCACCACGTCGGACTGGAGCCGGCAGGCGTCCTCGACCGTCCATCCGGTCCGTGAGGACAGCTCCTCGGCGATGCGCTCGTAGCGGGTGGGCGGGGCCCAGTCGCGGGTGACGGTGAACGGCGTCCACGCCCGGGCTCGACCGAGGTTGTTCTCGTTGGCCGAGGCGAACCACCCCGAGGCGGGACGGCGCGCGGTCGGCAGGTCCGATCCGGAGCGCGATCCCGCCCACTCGTGGCCGCCGTCGCCGGGGACCGGCACGGAGCCGTCGCCTCGGGCACGGACCGGCACCCGCCCGGCGGCGATCCAGCCGAAGTCACCCTCGGTGTCGGCGTAGACCTGGTTCTCCCCGGGCGTGCCCCACACCCGCAGGGCCTCGCGGAACCCTCGACCGTCGCGGGCCCGCATGTACCGGACCGAGCCCAGGTAGGGGGCCATGCCGTGGTCGAGCCAGGCGGCGCGTACGACCACGGCGGCGCGGCGTTCGAGATCGGTGTACACCACGGGTCCGTAGAGGCTGAAGACCAGCTCGGCCTCGTGGACGGGGCCGCCCCGGACCGGGATCCGTTCGGTCGTCCTCTCGAAGGGGCGCCAAGAGCCGTGGTGGCGGTAGAGCCCGGGATCGTCGGGGTGGAGCTCGTGGACGTACAGGTCCTCCTGATCGATCGGGAAGATGGTCAGCCCGAAGGCCACATGACCGTTGTGGCCGATGGACACCCCCGGCAGCGCCGGTTCGCCCGCGCCGATCACGTCGAACTCCGGGCAGCTCAGATGGGTGATGTGGCGCAGGGCCGGGGCGCCGACGGTCCGGTGCGGATCGTTGGCCAGGAGAGGGCGCCCGGTGGCGGTGCGTTCGCCCGAGATCACCCAGTTGTTGCTGCCGTCGGGTTCGAGCGGCGCGGGGCGGGGCCGGGCGCCGGACAGGTCGACGGGAGCGCAGGCCAGGCGGTACACGTCCAGGACCTCGGGCCGTAGTACGTCCGGGTCGAACCCCTCGGGGAGACGGAGGGGGAGGCGCGGCTCGCGGACCGCGCGCAGGTCCTCGGCCTCGGGGCCGAGATCGCGCAGGGTGAGGGCACGGGCCAGTTCCTTCTCGGCGTTGGCGTACAGCCCGTGGGAGCGGATCCGGCACAGGTCCTCGGGCGACCAGTGGGACGGGGTCGTGCCCAGGGCGGCGAAGTCGGGGCCCGAAAGATCGGGTTCGAGTTCGGTGAGGCGGATGTAGGCGTTGATCCCGGCTGTGAAGCGTTCGGCGGCCTCGCGTACCCCTTCACCGTAGGAGGACCACTCGGTGGCCATGTCGCCCCGGTACAGGAAGAGTCGGGCGGCCCGGTCCCGTTCCACGTGGGAGGGGCCAGGGAGTGTTTTTGTGGATGCTTTCGTTCGGCATCGGCGGAGCCGATCCGTGGCGAGCGGCCGCCAGGTGATCTCTCGCCAGACGACGAGCGAGGGGCAGCCCGGGTTTGGCTGTCCGAGTGATGTCGGCGCCGTGAGAGGAAGCCTGGCCACGCGAGCGCGGAATGATCCACAAAAGCACGACCAAGCGCCTGGGAGAGCAGTCCCAGGCCGCGACGGCGCCACAGGTCCAACTGGAACAGACGGTCGCGGGCGGCGGTGAAGCCCTGGGCGACGAAGGCGTCGCCGGCGCTCCGGGCCCTGATGTGGGGAATGCCCCAGCGGTCGACGACGACCTCGACCGGGGCGTCGAGTGCTTCGACGACGTGTGTGCGCTCCATGGCGGGCCTTTCCGTGGGGGCGGGGCTCGCGATGTACCTACCCTCGAGCGCCGGTGGAGGCGCCGGAGGCGGGAAGCCGGAGACCAGGGAGGTGATCGGTTTCGCCAGGTTTATTACTCACTGGTAGGTTCGCGTTGTTACCCACAAGTAGGAAGGTGGTCGGAACCGTGCCCGAGGGTGCCCTGACCCGGATCAGACCCGTCCCCCACAGCACGCTCCGGATCTTCGTCCTGCACCACGCGGGCGGATCCCACCTGGGATATCGCGGATGGGTACGGCACTTCCCCGCCGACTGGGAGGTCTGCCTCCTGGACGCCCCGGGGCGGGCCCGCCGGATCGAGGCCGAACCCCTCCGGGATGCCGGCGCCCTGGCCGATCACCTGTGCGAGGTCGTACGCCCCGAACTCGACCGGCCCTACGCCCTCTTCGGCCACAGTATGGGCGCTCTGGTCGCCTACGAGATGACCCGGCGCCTCACCGACACGCCGCCGATCTGGCTGGGCGCCTCCGCCTGGAGTCCGACCCCCGGGGCCGAACGGCGCCGGCCCCGACACCTGTTCTCCGCGGAGGGCCTCCGCGAGGTGATCGTCCGTATGGGCGGTACCCCCAGGAGCGCCCTGGAGGACCCCGACCTGTGGTCCTACGTCGAGCCCCTGATGCGCGCCGACCTCGAACTGGTCGACACCTGGAACCCCGACCCCCGGGCCGCGCCGTTGACCGTCCCCGTGTCGGTGTTCGGCGGCGCCGACGACCAGGGGATGCCGCCCGAACGCCTCTCCGGGTGGGCCGACCACGTCGAGGGCGACATCCGCCACCACACCCTGCCCGGCGGGCACTTCTACTTCACCGGCCGCACCGGAGCGCTGGTCGAACGGATCACCGAGGACATCCGGAGCGTCCTGCGGAGGGCCCCGGGGAGGGTGTGACGCCCCCGCCGGGGCGGGGCCCGGGTCAGAGGCCGTCGCGTGAACCCACCGCGATCACCAGACCCGGCCCCCGGGCGGACAGCTCCACCCCGTCGTCGAAGGAGACCTCGACCTCCCCGACGCTCTCCATCACCGTCGCCTCTCGCAGGCCCAGGTCGGTCGCCGTGGCGCTCGTGGGCCCGTGCGCGCCGTCGGTCAGATGCGCCAGGACCACCTGCTCGCCCAGGGTGCGCAGGAAGGTCATGTGGTGCTCGCCCGCGTCCAGCCAGCGCAGGCCGCCCTCGCTCAGGGCCGGCAGCTCACGGCGCAGGGCCAGCAGGCGCCGGTGGGCCTCGAACACCTCGCGGTCCCACGTCTCGGGCCGGTGCCAGGGCATCGGGGTCCGCGAGTTCTCCCCGTCCCTGCCGGTCAGTCCGATCTCGTCGCCCGCGAAGACGAACGGGACGCCGGGCAGGGTCGCCTGGGCGGCCACGCCCAGGATCTGGAGCAGGGGATCGCCGACCGCGGTCCGGAACCGCGCCGAGTCATGGGTGCTCAACGCGTTCACGCTGTGCGTGCGCACCCGCCAGGGCATTCCGGCGTTGGTCGCCCGCAGCGCCCGCACCGTCTCCACGGCCCCCTGGGAGGGCAGCGGCGCCGAGGTGTGCGTGGCCGCGTAGCGCACCCCTTCGGGGCCAGTGTTCAGCCAGGCCCACACCGGCCGGGTGAACCCCGCGTAGTTCATCACCCCGTGCCATCCGTCGTGCCGGGTATCGGGGCCCGCGTCGTAGAAGTGCTCGCCCAGCAGCCAGGCCTGCGGCGCGACCTCGCGCACGCGCTCCGCGATCCGGCCCGACACCTCGTGGTTGATGTCCAGGGCGCCCAGCCGGCCGGTCATGTTGGCCACGTCGATCCGCCAGCCGTCCAGCGCGTCCTCGCCGACCAACCGCGCCAGCAGCACCGAGTCGTCGGCCTCGTACATCCGCTCGCGCAGCCCGGGGTCGGTGTGGTCGAGCTTGGGCAGGGAACGCACGCCCAGCCAGCTCACGTAGTCGTCCGGGTGGTCGACGAAGTGGTAGAAGCCGGCCTCGGGGGAGTCCACGTCGGCTCGTGCGGCGAGGAACCACTCGTGCCGGTCACCGGTGTGGTTGGTGGTGAGGTCCCCCATCACCCGCAGACCCAGCTCGCGGGCCCGCTCGATCAGCCTGGACAGGGCCGCGTCGCCGCCCAACCACGGGTCGACCTCGTCGAAGGAGGAGGCGTCGTAGCGGTGGGTGGACCCGGCGGGGAAGAAGGGCGTCATGTACAGGACCTCGACGCCCAACTCGACCAGGTGCTCCAGGTGTCGGCGCACCCCCTCCAACGTGCCGCCGAAGTACTCGCGGGGCGCCAGGGGCCCGAACCCGGCGGGCTCGTCGTCCCAGGAGCGGGGCAGAGCCCACTCGGGGTGTTCGGTCGGCGGCTCCACCCCGTCGTCGTCCCGGGCGAAGCGGTCGGGGAAGACCTGGTAGACGGAGGTTCCGGTGACCCAGGAGGGCGGGTTCGGAGCCTCGAGGATCCGGAAGTCGCCGTCGTCGGTCACCTCGTGATCGTGCGGGCCCTCCTGGTTCAACCAGGTGTAGCGCCGATCCCGGATGATCGCGAACCGGTAGGGGGTGACCACCGGCAGCAGGGGCAGGTCGACGCCGTAGACGACCACGCCGTCGCGCTCCGCCTCGACCTCGGTCTCCACCAGACGCGCCTCGCCGTCCTCCACCACGCGCAGATAGACCCCGTCCGCGCCGCCGGGGACCCGCACCCGGAGACGGGCGTGGTGTTCGTGGAGGGTCACGTGGTCGGGGGAGCCGTCGTGGTGGGGGTCGTGGCGGAAACGCATACGGGTCGCTCCAGGGTCCTAGAGGGTAAGGGGATACGCATTGTCGCAAGAAAACGTCGCTGTGGCGAAAGTTTTTACGTAAGCCCTTTGCGAACAGGGGGCTCCCCACAGGAACACGAACCGAGAACGGACTTTCGACATCAGAGACGGGCGCACATCCCCCACGACCGTTCGTGAACAGGAGTGATCAGTGAACCCCGCCACCGCCCCCGACACCGGAGATCCCGGCTCGCCGAGATCGAGCCGGGTCGCCCTCGGGGCCCGAGGCCGGATACGTCGAACGGTCCTGGCCGTCACCGCGACGGCCCTGCTGGCCATGGGATGCGCCCCGCACATGCCCTCCACCTCGCCCGCGCCTCCGGTGCCCCGTCCGGCCGGGCCCGAAGAGCCCACCCGGGACGACGTCGAGGCCTGGCTCGACGGAACCCTGCCCGCCGCCCTGGAGACCGAGGGGATCGCCGGTGCCACCGTGAGCGTGGTCGCCGACGGCGAGATCCTCACCTCGCGCGGCTACGGCTACTCCGAGACGGGCACCGGCTACGAGTACGGCGAGACCGCCGCCGGAGACGTCGTCGCCACACCGGTGGACCCGGAGGAGAACCTCTTCCAGGTGGGCGAGCTGTCCGAACCGGTGACCGCCACCGCGGCGATGCTCCTCGTCGAGTCCGGCGAACTGGACCTGGACACCGACGTCACCGAATACCTCGACTTCGCGCCGCCGAGCTCCTTCGACACCCCGGTCACCCTGCGCCACCTGCTGACCCACACCGGCGGTTACGAGGAGCGGTACCGGGGGCGGACCCTGCTCGACGACGGCGAGGTCGACCTGCGCGTCCGCCTGACGACCGACCCTCCCGAGCAGGTCCACGAACCCGGGACCGTCCCCTCCCGCTCCGAGTACGGCTACGCCCTGGTCGGCCACATCATCGAACGCGTCACCGGGGACACCTTCGAGGACCACGTTCGCGAGAACGTCCTCGACCCGATCGGCATGTCCGACTCCGACTTCCACCAGGACACCCTCTACGACGGTGACACCTGGCCCTCCGACGGCTACGAGACCGACGACTCACGCCCGACGTGGTTCGAGGGCAGCGCCTCGGCGCCCTCCGGGGCCCTGTCCACCACGGCCGTGGACATGGCCCGCTTCATGCTCGCCCTCCTGGAGGACGGCGAGGGACCGGGGCCGCTGCCCTCCGAGAGCCTCGACCTGATGCGCGAACCAGGCCTGGACGCCGACACCCTCGGCACCCTGGCCGAAGGACCCCGCGCGACCCTCGGCCTCCTGGAGGAGGATCGCGGCGGTCGACGGATCCTCGGCTACGACGGGGACAGCGCGTTCTTCCACTCCCGTATCCGTCTCCACCCCGACGAGGGCACCGGGATCTTCGTCTCCCTCAACAGCAACGGCCACGACGAGTACTCGGCCGCCCGGGTCCTCGACGCCGTGACCGAGGGGTTCACCGACCGCTACCTCCCGGCCGGAGAGGAGGCCGGAGAGGACGCGGAGGACATCTCCATCAGTCCGACCCGGGAGGAGCACGCGGCGATGGCCGAGGGCCGCTATGTCTCCTCGCGTTCGTCGTACAGCACCTTCCTCGCCGTCCGGGACCTGTTCGAACAGACCCGGGTCACGGCCCGCCCGGACGGCACCATCGTCGTCTCCCCGGACCCCACGACCGGCGCCCCCGCCGCCTATGAGGAGATCGAGCCGTGGGTGTGGCGCGAGATGGAGGGGGACCGGACCCTCGTCATGCGCGCCGACGACCGGGAGGTCCGGGACCTCGGGTTCGGCGCGGCGCTCACGATGACCAGGGTCGACACCGTACGTGAGGCCCCCACGGCCCTGACCGTCCTCGGCGTCTCCCTCGCGATCCTGCTCCTGACCGCGCTGTCCTGGCCGATCTCGGCCCTCGTCCGCAGGAGCCTGAAAGGGGAGCCTCGTGCCCGCGACGGCCGGATCGCCCGTGTCCTGACCAGGGGCGCGGTGGTCTGCGCCCTGGCGGCGACGGCGCTGTGGGCCTGGATCGTTCCCGAGGCGACCGGGACCTGGGACGTGGCCTGGAGCCTCACCCGCTCGGCCCAAGGGCTCACGCTCCTGGGGGCCCTCGGGGTCCTGCCCGCGGCCGTCTCGCTCGTCCGTGCTCCGCGGGCCCGGGAGCGGTGGTTCCGGGTCCTCGCCGGGGCCGTCGTCCTGGCGGCCCTGGTCGGGTTCGCCTGGTCCGCCGCCGTCTCCGGCGTGATGGCCTGGGACATCACCTACTGACGAGGCCCATGGCCGAAGGAAGACCGGAAACAGGACGTGAACCCCCTGTTCGGGGCCTTTTGTCCGGGTTAACGTGGTGAGTATGAGCCTTCAGCTGCCGACCGACCGACTCCTCATCAGGGAGTGGGAGCTGGGCGACGCCGACGCGGCCCTGAGCGTCTACGGGGCCGAAGAGGTCACGCACTGGCTGACACCGGAATGGCACCCGGTGACCGACATCCGCGCCATGCGCTCGGTGCTCCACGCCTGGATCGAGGCGGGGCCCAACCTGCTCCCGCCCGCCGGGCGCTGGGCGATCGTTCGGAAGGAGGACGGTGAACTGGTGGGAGGGCTCGCCTTGAGGCTGCTCCCGCCCTTCGAGGAGGACTTCGAACTGAGCTGGGCCGTCCGCCCCGATCTCTGGGGCCAGGGCTATGCCACCGAGGCGAGCCAGGCCATCATCTCCTGGGCCTTCAGCCAGGGGATCGAGGAGGTCTTCGCGGTCGCCCGCCCCAACAACGAACGGGCCATCTCCGTCGCGCGCAGACTCGGCATGGAATGGGTCGGCGAGACCGAGAAGTACTACGACATGCGTCTCCAGGTGTTCCGCCAGCGTCCGGGCTGACCGTACCCGGCAGATCCCCACGCCCCGGTGTTCAGCCGGCCGCCCGGCGCGGGGGCACGGACACCGCGCCCGCCTCTGCCAGATAGCGGTACACCTCGCCCGCCAACACCGCCGCCAACCCCACCGGAACCGCGTTGCCGATCTGCCGGGCGATCTGCGACTTGCCGCCGCACCAGCGGAAGTCGTCGGGGAACCCCTGGATCCGCGCCGCCTCCAGATGGGTGATGGGACGGTGCGCCGTGGGATGCAGGTAGCGCCCCTTCTCCGGCTTGAAGAACTCGGTACGGATGGTGACCGAGGGACGGTCGATGTACAACCGCCCCATCACGTCCCCGGAGCCGTTCTTGTGCCGCAACCACGCCTTCGTGGACAGCTCCGCGGGCAGGTCGTTACGGTTACCCCCCGGCGGGATCGCCTTGTAACGCTCCAACGACAACGGTTCGGGGTTACGACCCACGTGCAGTTCGGAGGTCAGGTAGCTTCCCGGAAGCCGTACCCCCAAAGGGGCGCAGAAGCGGGCCGGCAGTTCGGTCGTCCGCGTGGTGGGCGGAGAGCCGGCGAAGATCGACCGGACGCTCTCCCAGGGCGGCAGCGCGGGGGCGGGGTTCACCGGGCGACGCGCCCGCCTGCGGTCCACGACCACCTTGGCGTGGGTGGGGTCGGGATAGCCGAGCCCGAGCCCCGACGGATGGGCGGCGCGGACATCACGGCGCGTGGCCAGGACGAACGCCCGACGACGGGTCTGCGGAACCCCGTAGTCGGCCGCGTTCAGCACCCTCGCCTCGGCCAGCTCGTACTCGCGCAGCAGCCCGTCCGGCCTCTCGGTCTCGCCCCGCAGGAGCGAGAACTCGTCGGAGTCCAGGAAACGGCCGACGTTCTCGATCACGAACACCTTCGGCCGCAGCGCCCGCACCACCCGCACATATTCGCGCCAGAGCACGTTGCGTTCGTCGTTCAGGTCCTTGATCAGATTCCTCTTGTTGAGGAGGGAGAACCCCTGGCACGGAGGGCCGCCGAGGATCACGTCCACCGGATCCTCGATCACGGCCGGATCCCACTCCTCGATGTCGCCCGCGTGGATCCGCTCGATCCCCGTGTGCGCCCCGAAATTGGCGGCGTAGGTCGAGGCCGCCGCGATGTCGTGCTCGACCGCGCCCACGGTACGGAAGGGGGAGCCGTCGCGACCCGGGGCGCGGAAGGAGTGGAAGCCCGTGGTGAGCCCGCCGCACCCCGCGAACAGGTCGACGATGTTGATCGAGTCGTCCGTGAGCATGGGTTTCAAGATAGATCAGGTGTATCGGAGCGGCGAACCGAACGGGGAACGTCGGGCCTAGGATCGACCCGTGGACGTACGGAGACCGACGCGGGCGGCGAACGAGGGCACGCGTAAGAGCATGCGGTCGAACAAGGGCCGCGACACCCGACCCGAGCTGGCGATCCGACGCCGTGTCCACGCGGCGGGGCTGCGCTACCGGGTCTCGGCCCGGCCGTTGCCGGGCTTCCGACGCACCGCCGATCTGGTGTTCACCCGGCTCAGGGTCGCCGTGTTCGTCGACGGCTGCTTCTGGCACGGATGCCCCGAACACCACACGGTGGCGGCGACCAACGCCGCCTACTGGGCGGAGAAGGTCCGGGCCAACCGCGCCCGTGACAAGGAGACCACCGAACGGCTCCTCGACGAGGGGTGGCGGGTCGTCCGGATCTGGGAGCACGAGGACCCGGACGCGGCGGCGGCGCGGGTCATCGCCGAGGTCCGCTCCGCCCGGGAGAAGGACGAGAAGGACACCTGAGGCGCGGCCGGGCCGGGGCGCGCGAGGACGCCCCGGCCCGAGGGCGTCAGGACAGGAAACGGCCGATGCGCTCGACCTCGTCCTCGGACAGGCGCACCGCCGCGGCCGCGGTGTTCTCCTCCAGGTGCGCCACCCGGGAGGTCCCCGGGATCGGCAGCATCACGGGGGAACGGTGCAGCAGCCAGGCCAGCGCGAGCTGTACGGGGCTGATCCCGTGTTCGGCGGCGATCGAGGCCAACGGGGAGGTGGGCGCGGCCATCTCCCCGCGATCCACCGGCGCCCAGGGCAGGAAGGCGATCCCGTCCTTCTCGCACTGTTCCAACACGTCCTCCGACTGGCGGAACGAGGGGGCGTACCGGTTCTGTACCGAGGCGATCGGGGCGATGGCGCGGGCCGCGGACAGCTCGTCCACGCTCACCTCGCTCAACCCGATGTGTCGGATCTTGCCCTCGCGCCGGAGCTCCACCAGGGCGCCGAGCTGGTCGGCCAGCGGCACCTCGGGGTCGATCCGGTGCAGCTGCATCAGGTCGATGCGCTCCACGCCCAGATTGCGCAGGCTCAGCTCCACCTGCTGCTTGAGGTACTCAGGACGCCCCAGCTTGTGCCACTGGGCGGGGCCGGTCCGGGCGAAACCGGCCTTGGTGCCGATGACCAGACCCTCCGGATAGGGGTAGAGGGCCTCCTTGATGAGCTGCTCGCTGATCTGCGGACCGTAGGAGTCGGCGGTGTCGATGAAGTCGATGCCCAGCTCGACCGTCCGGCGCAGCACCGCGAGGGCCTCGTCCCGGTCGCGGGGCGGGCCCCACACCCCTTCGCCGACGATCCGCATCGCGCCGAAGCCCAGTCGGTGTACGCGCAGATCACCTCCCAGGAGGAGTGTGCCCGCCTGCTCGGCGATGTGCGGTGTGGTGTGTGCGTCGGTCACGTTGTCCCTTCCAGTACGGCTCGGAGCCGGGTGCGTGCCATCGTTCCGGGTGCCCGGCGGGGAGCCCGTGTGCGGGGCGTCGTGTCGCGGATCACGTTCCGGCCGGGGTCGGAGCAGGATCGCAGGTGGTGAGGCGGGGGCGCAAGGCCGACGCCCACCCTGATCCGGACCCTGGAAGGGGGGATCCTCGCGCGGGGGTGAGAACGCCCTCTGATGTCATGGGTCCATGCACTTGAACCCTTACGGTCAGGATCCGCTCACCCTCGCCGTGGACCTGGTCAACCATCCCCCGGAACACCCCGAGGATCTGGAACGACGCTGTTCGGAGCACCGTCTCCTCCTGGAGCGCGCCGTCACGGGCGAGGACCTGGAGGCGGTCCGAGGGTTCCTGCGCCGCTGGGAGGGGGTGATCGAGGCGCCCGACCTCCCGAGCCGCGCCGAACGGCTCAACCTCCTGCTGGAGGAGTTCTCCGGCCCGCCCCGGCTGACCGACCACGCGGGCACCGGATGGCATCTGCACTACCGCCCGGACCTGCTGCCCGCCCACCGGCAGGTCGCCTCCCTGATCGCCGTGGGCACCGCCCTGCACCTGACCGGCCGGGGCATGGAGCGTCTGGGACGTTGCGCCGCCCGCGGCTGCGCGAACGTCTACGCCGACTTCTCGCGCAACGGCCGTCGACGCTACTGCTCGCCCGTCTGCGGGAACCGGGACGCAGTCCGCCGCCACAGGGCCCGCGCCACCGAGATCGAGGAGGAGGTCGGCTGACCCGGCCGCGCCGTCCCGTTCGAACGTCTCCGCCCCGGCGTACGGTGTTCA
The DNA here is from genome assembly GCF_000710955.1 of Nocardiopsis alba. Taxonomy (NCBI): domain Bacteria; kingdom Bacillati; phylum Actinomycetota; class Actinomycetes; order Streptosporangiales; family Nocardiopsidaceae; genus Nocardiopsis; species Nocardiopsis alba. The sequence goes on along the minus strand of NZ_BAZE01000002.1, from coordinate 356,116 downwards.
CCGAACGGGGCACGGGTAGGACCGGCCGGGGACCGTAACGAGAGTCGAAAGAGGCGGACGGATGAGCGTCGAACTCCACCACACCGTGCACGGACCGGCGGACGCACCGCCCCTGGTGCTGGGAGGGTCGCTCGGCTCCACCCTCGACATGTGGGAACCCCAGGTCGAGGCGTTGTCCGCGCGTTTCCGTCTGATCCGGATCGACCACCGGGGCCACGGCGGCTCACCCGACCCCGAGGGCCCCTACACCATGGCCGACCTGGGCGGAGACGTCCTCGCCCTGCTGGATCGGCTGGGCATCGAACGCGCCCACTACGCGGGGCTCTCCCTCGGCGGCATGATCGGCCAGTGGTTGGCGATCGAGGCCCCCGAGCGGATCGACCGTCTCGTCCTGATGTCCACCTCCCCGTACATGGGGCCCGCGCGGAACTGGCGCGACCGCGCCGCCGTGGCCCTGGACCAGGGGACCGGTGCCCTGGCCCCCGGGGTGGTGGAGCGATGGTTCACGCCCGACTACGCGAAGGAACACCCCGAGGACGTCGCCCGGCTGCGCTCCCAGATCACGGACACCTCCGATCGGGGCTACGCCGGATGCTGCGGGGCCATCGAGGGCCACGACACCCGTGCCGACCTGGGGCGGATCGTCGCGCCCACCCTGGTGGTCTCAGGGACCGAGGACCCCTCGACCCCGTTCGAGGAACACGGTTCGGTGCTCGCCGAGGAGATTCCCGGCGCCCGGAACGCGCTGGTGGAGAACGCCGCCCACCTGCTGTCCTGGGAGCGTTCGAACCGGACGAACGCCCTCCTCGTCGAGCACCTGACCGCCACCGCCCCCTGACCGCGAGAAGAGGAACATGGACACCTTGGAGGAGACCCTGCGCGAGCGGGGCGAACGCTTCCACGCACTGCACGGGGGGCCGGGCGCCTTCGTCCTGGCCAACGCCTGGGACGCCGGTTCGGCCCGCCTGCTGGCCGAGGCGGGCTTCGTCGCGCTGGGCACCACCAGCGCCGGGTTGGCGCACTCCCTGGGCCGCGCCGACGGGGCGGGGCTGGTGGACCGGGGCGAGACCCTGGGCAACGCCAAGGCGATCGCCGTCGCCACCGACCTTCCGGTCTCGGTGGACCTGGAGAGCGGTTTCGGCGAGGAACCGGCGGAGGTGGCGCGCACGATCACCCTGACCGGGGCGACGGGGGCGGTCGGCGGGTCGGTGGAGGACGCCACCGGTGACCCGGCAGCGCCGATCCGACCCCTCGCGGAGGCGGTGGAGCGGGTCGAGGCCGCCGTCGAGGCGGCACGACGTCTGCCGTTCCGGTTCACGCTGACGGCGCGGGCGGAGAACTTCCTGTACGGGCGGCCGGATCTGGAGGACACCATCGCCCGGCTTCGGGAGTTCGAGCGAGCCGGAGCGGACGTGCTGTACGCTCCCGGCCTGCCGGACACGGAGGCGATCCGGCGCGTGTGCGCCTCGGTGGAGGCCCCGGTGAACGTCCTGGCGGCCGGTGCCGCGGCCCGGTCGACGGTGGCGGAACTGGGTGCCCTGGGGGCCCGCAGGGTGAGCCTGGGGTCGGGGCTGTCGAAGATCGCGCTGACCCACGCGTTGCGTTCGGCCCGGGAGATCGCCGAGCACGGGCGTCTGGACGGGCTGACGGAGTCCCTGTCCGGATCGGAGCTCGACCGGCTGATGGGACACGGAGCCTAGGGACACGGGACGGGCCCGGCGAGACGCGCCGGGCCCGCTCGGTCATGGCTTGAAGGCGACCCCGGCCAGTTCCCAACGCTTGACGGAGGGGGCCTCGGGGCGGAAGACCGGCGGCCGGTCCTCATGACGCCAGGTCGAGCAGTCCACGGTCCGGGGGCCCTCGTCACGGTCGTCGAGCCAGGGGCTGACCAACTCCAGGCCCTCGAAGGCCCGGGAGGCCTCCTCGGGGCTGCGGACGCGGCCCCAGGGGGTGCCGAAGCCCAGGATCTTCTCGGTCATCCAGGCGGCGGCCTCGTGATCGTCGGAGACGATGTGCGAGTAGATGACGGCGGAGCCGGGGGCCAGCCGCTTCATGAGCGAGCGCACCATGCCGAAGGGGTCGCTGTCGTCGGGCAGGCAGTGCAGCAGGGAGACCAGCATGACGCAGACCGGCCGGTCGAAGTCGAGCAGGTCGATGGCCTCGGGGGAGCTCAGGATGGGGCCGGGGTCGCGGATGTCGGCCAGCAGGAAGGCGGTCGTGCCGTTCTCGCCCAGGAGGGCGCGGCCGTGGGCGAGCACGATGGGGTCGTGGTCGACGTAGAGCACCCGTGCCCCGGGATCGGCCCGCTGGGCCACCTGGTGGGTGTTGTCGGTGGTGGGCAGCCCCGCGCCCAGGTCGAGGAACTGGTCCACCCTGCGCGAGCACACGTACTCGACGGCTCGACCGAGGAAGGCCCGGTTGTCGTTGGCGAAGGAGACGAGTTCGGGGATACCCGCGGCGAGCTCTTCGCAGGCCTTCCGGTCCGACTCGAAGTTGTCCTTCCCACCGAGTAGGTAGTCGTACATCCTCGCGATGCTGGGAGTTTTCATGTCGATGCGAGGGGGGAAGAGATCGGCCATAGGAGAGGTACCAATCAGGGCTCGTGGTGCGGGTCGCCGTCAGGCGAATCGTAACCGTGTTCCGCCCGTCCCGGTGCCGTTTCACGAAAGAAAGTCGATCGGGTTCTCCCGCCTCTCACTTCGACCGGGAAAGGGGCCTGGAAGAAGAGGTGAAACCTGGCAGCTCGTCGGCGACATGCCCTGGGGCTGCGGCCTTGACGCGATCTCCCGAGCCCTCGGGAAGTGCCGGGGGAGGGGGTGGGGCGAGAGTGCCCCAAAAGGCGTGCGGTGAAAGCGGGGACGACGTTCGTGCTCGCGAGGCGAAAACATCCGGGGAAACATCTTCCCCTTCGTGGGAAAGCGGGGAATCGTCTTCGTCCCCGCTCTTACGGTCGGGGGCCTCGGGGGATTTCGTTCCGGCCGCGATCCCCTCGACCAGTTCGATCACCGACCGTTTCTCCAGGCCGGCCCACCGCGTCAATACGAAGGGGTCCCGGTCGGCCTCCTCGCCCAGGGCGCGGACCACCGCCGAGAGATGGTGACAGCGGCCGCTCCACCGGTCGCACGAACACGTGGCGACCAGGCCGCCCCACCCCTCGGGCACCAGGTCCAGACCCAGCAGGGCGAACACCCGCTCCGTCGCCTCGGGCAGCTCCCCGGCCAGCACCCGGGCCCGGAACATCGGCTGGGAGGCCAGCGCCGCGCAGACCCGCGACCACTCCGTATCCGGCCACACGGTCCGGATGAGGCTCACCTCGTGTTCACCGACCCGGGCCAGCGCCTCGCCCGGCCGGACGCGCAGCCGCTCCACCGGTGGCCCACCGGAGGCGCCGAGGGCCTCGGCGACCAGTTCCGACCAGCTCATCCCGCCACCGCCTCGGGCGCCAACCGCACGACCTCGCGCAGGTCCTCCACCGACAGCCCGCTCAGCCACTGTTCGCCGGTGGTCACCGCGCCGTCGGCCAGCGCGCTCTTGCGTTCGATCATCTCGTCCACCCGTTCCTCCACGGTGCCCACACACACCATCTTGCGCACCTGCACGTCCCGGCGTTGGCCGATCCGGAAGGCCCGGTCGGTGGCCTGGTTCTCCACGGCCGGGTTCCACCAGCGGTCCACGTGCACCACGTGGTTGGCCGCCGTCAGGTTCAGTCCGGTCCCGGCCGCCTTGAGCGAGAGCAGGAAGACCGCGGGGCCGGCCATGGTCTGGAAACGCTCGGTCATGCGTTCCCGGTCGGCCCTGGAGGTGCCGCCGTGCAACCACAGCACCGGTACCCCGAGTCGGGAGCGCAGGTAGGGCGTCAGACGTTCGCCCCAACGCGCGTACTGGGTGAAGCACAGGGCCTTATCGCCCTCGGCCACCGCCTCGCCGAGGATCGCCTCCAGTCGCTCCAGCTTGCCGGACCGCCCGGCCAACGCCGAACCGTCGCCCAGGAACTGTGCCGGATGGTTGCAGATCTGCTTGAGGCGGGACATGGTCGCCAGCACCAGCCCCTTGCGCTCCTTCTCGTCGGCCTCGGCCATGCGTTCGCCCATCTCGTCCACCACGGCCTTGTACAGCGAGGCCTGTTCGGGGGTGAGCGTGCACCAGGTGCGCATCTGGTGCTTGTCCGGCAGGTCGGCGATGATCGACCGGTCGGTCTTCAAACGGCGCAGCACGAACGGCCCGGTCAACCGGCGCACCAGGTCGGTGCCCTCCCCTTCGCCGCCCTCGGCCTCGGCGCGGCCGGCCACCGTTCGCTGGAAGTCGGCGGAGGTGCCGAGGAGCCCGGGGTTGGCGAACTCCATCACCGACCACAACTCGCCCAGGTTGTTCTCGACCGGGGTGCCGGTGAGCGCGATCCGGGTCGCGGCGGGCAGGGAACGCACCGCCCGCGCCTGGCGGGTGTCGTGGTTCTTCAACGCCTGCGCCTCGTCGCACACCACCCGGTGCCAGGGCATCCCCGACAGTTCCTCGGCGTCACGCGCCACCACGCCGTAGGTGGTCACCACCAGATCGCAGTGGCCCACGATCCGCGCCAACGCGTTCCCCGAAGGCCGATCGGGCCCGTGTTGGACGTGCACGCGAAGCCCGGGGGCGAACCTCTCGGCCTCGCGCCGCCAGTTGCCGACGAGGGAGACCGGGCACACCAGCAGGGTCGGCCCCGGCGCGGGGCCGTCGGCGCGTTCGTCGGTGAGCAGGGCCAGAAGCTGAACGGTCTTGCCCAACCCCATGTCGTCGGCGAGCACCGCGCCCAGGCCCAGCTCCCCCAGGAACCGGAGCCAGGAGGCGCCGCGGTCCTGGTAGGGGCGCAGACTCCCCTCGAAGCCGGCCGGGGTGCCCATCGGTCGGGGTTCGGCCTTGGCCCCGCCGTCGAGCAGGGCCCCCAGCGGTCCGTCGGCCACCACGTCGGTCACCGGGAGCGGGGCGGTCTCGGCGACGCCGATCGCCGTGCGGAGCGCCTCATCGCGGCGCATCCGCCCTCGCCCGGAACGGCGCATCAGTTCCAGGGCGGAGGCGACACTCTCGGGGTCCACCTCCATCCACCGTCCGCGCACCCGCACCAGGGAACGTTTGAGCCGGGCCAGTTCCGCCAGTTCGGCGAGCTCCTCCCCGGTCAGCGGGGCCTCGTTCTCGGGACCGTTCAACAACGCCTCGAAGGAGACGTCCACCAGGTCCGAGGGGCTCACCCCGCCACGCCCCCGCCGCTTCGGCGGTTCGTCGACGGTCATGCGCAGCCCGAGACCGTCGCGTCCGCTCCACTCGGGCAGCACCACGGAGAAACCCGCGGCGGCCAACCGGGCGGCGTGGGTCCCGACGAAGTCCTGCGCTCCGAGGGTGTCCATGGTGAGCCGGTCCGGGGCCAGGGCGCCGAGCACCCGGCCCAGGGCGGGGTAGTGGCGCGCGGCCCGACGCAGGTCGGCCAGGGCGGTGGAGGCCACGTCCTCGGGTAGCCAGGCGCCGCCCTCGCCCGACCACACCTGTTCCAGGGGCAGTCGCAGACCGGGGTCGGTGGTCGAGCGCACCCAGAACTCCAGGGTCCAGGGGCGGGGGCCGTGACGGGGACCCTCGGGTTCGGGCTCGCGCAGGACGAACAGCAGTCGCGCCCGACCGGCGCCCCGGACCCGGGAGCGCCATTCCCGCAACGGGCCGCGCAGGGCGGCGGCGGTCTCCTCGTCCACGCGGGTACGCGACCCGGTGAGCGCGGCGGCGAGGCGGGCCTCCGGTGAGGGAGGGACGTCCTCGGTCTCGGAAGGTCGGCCTCGTCCGGTGGACAGCCGGCGCGCGACCGCGTCGGTGAGCAGTTCCAACGGCGCCAGAACACAGAGCCGGTCGGCGTCGGCCCGATCCCGCGCCGTCAGGTGGGCGGTGGCGGCGGGGGGAAGCGTCGCGGACAGCGCGGCCAGGTGCTCCTCGGCGGTGTCCGAGGGGGCGGGTCGCCATCGGGCCCGGGGCGGGGCGCCGACCAGGTCGGGGAGGACGCAGCCGGCCCCGACCAGTCGTTCGGCGAAGGCGTGGACGGCGCCCAGGTGGGCGAGCGCGGGGCCGAGGGCGACGGACGACGGGTTCGCGAGCGCGCACAGGAGGAGGTCGGCGTCGGCCGGGGACAGTTCCAGGGCCGGGACACGCCAGGGGCGGGGTTCCGAGGGCGTGGTGTCGGTCGAGTCGGAGCGCGCGGGGGCCTCCGCGCCGCCGGGCAGGAACAGGGTCGGCTCGGTGGCGGCCGGAGAAGAGGGATCGATGCCGAGGCGGTCGACCAGGTCGCGCAGGTCCGGAAGGCCGGCGGTGAAGGGATGGACACCCGGGGGACGGTCGGCGTGGGCCTCGCCCTCGGCCCAGATCGTCAACGTGCCCCCGGACCACACGCCGTGCAGTACCCGCACCGAACTCCCCCCCGCGTCTGTCGTGTCCTCGGAACGCCGTCGGCCCCGCGATACCACGTCAGTATCGCCGGGGCCGAGGACGTTCCGGACCGTTTCAGAGGTTGTCGGGCACCTTGTTCCCGGCCGCTTCGATCCCCGCCTTCAGGTCGGCGCGCCACAGCAGGAGACCGCCGATGATGAAGAAGATCACCAGGGAGAAGATGGCCGTGCGGAAACCGCCGGTCAGGTTGACGACCAGGGTGATCGAGGCCGCGCCCAGCAGCACCGATCCGCGGTCGGCGAGCTGGAAGAGGCTGAAGTACTCCGCTTCGCGGCCGCGCGGGATGAGCAGGGAGTACAGGGCCCGCGCGAGCGACTGGGTCCCGCCCAGGACCATGCCGATGCCCGCGCCCAGCAGGAGGAACAGCACCGGGTCCCCGGGCGGCAGGTAGTAGCCGCAGGTGACCAGCCCGCACCAGACGACCAGGCTGCCGAGCACGGTGTTCTTCGTGCCGAAGCGCCGGCCGATCCAGCCCATGATCAGGGCTCCGGCGAAGGCCACGAACTGGATGAGCAGGATGGTGGCGCTCAGGATCGCCAGCGACAGGCCCAGGTCCTGGCTCGCGAAGCTGCCCGCGAAGTAGATCACAGCCTGGATGCCGTTGTTGAACAGCACGAACGCGATCAGGAACAGCAGCGTGTTCGGGAAGCTCCGCATCTCGCGCAGCGTCCGCCAGTACTGCTTCAGCGAGGCGCCGAGGCGGGGCGCTCCGCTCTCGGCGGCCAGGGCGCCGTACCTGTTACGCAGCAGTCGGATGCCGACGATGGAGAACAGCAGCCACCACACGCCCACCGAGGCGAAGGCGATGCGCACCGCGTGTCCCTCCGACACCCCGAGGCTCTCGGCGGAGGCCAGCAGGCCCATGTGGGCCGCGAGGAGGAGCCCGCCGCCCAGATAGGCCAGAGCCCATCCGGTGACGGAGACGCGGTTGCGTTCGTCGGAGGTGGAGATCTCGGGCAGGAAGGCGTTGAACACCACCAGGGACATGCCGTAGAAGGTGTTGCCCAGGATGAACATCAGCGCCGCTGTGCGGTAGTCGTCGGTGAAGTACAGCGAGCTCACGCACAGCGACCCCGCAGCGGCCAGCCAGAGCAGCCACCGCTTCTTGTGCCGGGTGTGGTCGGCCAGGGCGCCCACGATGGGCAGCATCACCAGGAGGATCAGCCCGGCGACCGTGGTCACCAGGGGGTGGAACGAGTTCGGGTGCAGGCCGAACCATTCGAACCCGAGCGGGTGGATCGTCAGCCCCGGTGTCGAGCAGTCGCCGCCGGCCCCCGCCTCGGAGCAGGCCAGCCCGGACAGGTAAGGGCCGATGAGCACCGTCACCACCGAGGTGATGAACACCTGGTTGGCCCAGTCGTAGGTGTACCAGCCGCGCTGTTCGCGTCTGCGCTGTCGGGGATCGGTCGACGGCGAGTTGTCCGCCGCCGGGGGAGAGGGTGGGGTGGGCATGGAGGGGACTATCCGTTCTTCGAGGTCTCGGGGAGCTCCCGGTTCCATCGGCCGCGTCGGACGAGCAGGTCGCGCAGGCCCACGGTGTTGTCCGTGATGATGCCGTCCACCCCGGCGTCGAGCAGACGCTCCATCACCGCGGGTTCGTTGACGGTCCACACGTGCACCTGGATACCGAGCCGGTGCGCGGTGCGGATCATGTCCCGGCTCAGGACGGGGAAGCCTCCCTGGGAGAGCGGGATCTGCGCGCAGACGGGGGTCCGGCCGGCGATCGGGCGCAGGACCGGGGACAGGGAGGAGAGCCGGAGCCGGGCCACCTCGATCGGGCCGCAGGAGGTGGCCACGCGCGGACCATAGAGTCGGCGGGCCCGGTTCAGCCGGTTCTGGTCGAAGGAGCCCACGCACACCCGGTCCCAGGCGTCGGTGCGTCGCAGGACCCTCAACAGGGGCAGGACGGCCCGGTCCGTCTTCAGGTCGATGTTGAAACGGACCTCGGGCCAGCTTCCGAGGAGATCCTCCAGGAGGGGGATCGGCTCCTTGCCCGCGACCCGGGCACGGGAGACCTCGGAGTAGGGGAGCGAGGCGATGGCGCCGGTGCGGTCGGTGGTGCGGTCCAGGGTCTTGTCGTGGAAGGCCGTCAGCACACCGTCGGCCGTGGCGTGCACGTCCGTCTCCAGATAGGTGTAGCCGAGGTCGACGGCGTGCTGGAAGGCGACGGCCGTGTTCTCCAGATCGGTGCTGCGCACGCCTTGGTCGTCGATGAGCCACCCGCCCCGGTGCGCGAGGGCCACGGGCGCGGGGGAGGAAAGGTACGCGTGTGTCACGTCAGCCAGTATGACGGCTGCGCGGCCCGGGGGCTTCGTGGTGGACGGGCGGGTCGACGGCCGGAGAAACCTGGAATGCCGGGTGTCACGGGAAGGCGCGAGCGCCCTCTTTGTAGATGGAGGGAGAACCGTTTATCGAAAGGAAGTGGTCCGTTCATGTCACACGCCTACGAACCCCGTCGCTGCCGTCGCGCCGCCTGTGATCGCGTGGCCCCGGCCCGTACCCCTCGACGTCCGGTGCGCACCCCGGCCCGGACCCCGATGCGAAGGATGTCGGTGGGGCGGTGCGGGGCTCCGCTGTTGGCCGGCCATCGGACCCCGGCGGAGGTGCATCGTCTCGCCCAGCACATGGCGGAGGTCCTGGTGGGCCGTAGGGCCCCCGAGGTGCTGCGCGGCCACGTGACCGTGCCGGTGCGCGAGGAGCTGCGTCGGCTGCGCGGCAGCATGGTCTGCGCGATGGCGCCTCGTCTGACCCGGGTCTTCCACCAGCCCTTGGGCGAAGGGGGCATGGAGGCCAGCGCGGTGATCGACTGCGGGGGTCGTGCCCGGGTGTTCGCCTTCCGGTTGCGGAGGGAGGAGGGCGGCTGGGTCTGTACCCGTCTGGAGACCGACCGAGGTCGTCGCTGAGCGGAGCCCGTCGGTCGGTGCAGTGCGGGTCCATAGGTCATCGAAGCGCTGATGAAAAAGGTGGAATAGTCATGGATTTTCCGTATTGAGCGTCGATAAGGTCCCGAAAGGACGCCCCTCGACCGGCACCCATCCGGGAGACGGGACCCCCGTGACCTAGGGAAGGAGACGGCGGGCGGCCCCCACTCCGCCCGCCACCATGTATGAAACCCGCTGACATCGCTCACCTGCACGGCATCGGCGCACCGTCCCTGTCACCCGACGGCTCCCGTGCCGTCTTCTCCGTCGTCCGACCGGACCTGGAGGAGGACGCCTACCTCGGCTCCCTGTGGACCGTGGCCACCGACGGCTCCGAGGAACCCCGAAGGCTCACCCGGGGCGACCGCGACCGTGCCCCGCTCCACTCCCCGGACGGGCGCTGGATCGCCTTCCTGCGCCCCGACGAGAACGAGCGGCCTCAGCTCCACGTCCTGCCCACCGAGGGCGGCGATCCGTGGCGGATCACCGATCACCCCCTCGGAGTGAGCGGACACGCCTGGAGCCCCGACTCCACCCGGCTCGCCTACAACGCCCGGATCCCCGAGGACGGCCGTTACGTGGACGTCGTCCCGGGCAAGGAGCCGCCGCGCCGGATCAGCACCCTCAAGTACCAGTTCGACGGCCTGGGGTATTACACCGACCGGTGGCAGCACATCTTCGTCGGTGCCCCCATCGACCCCTCGGGTGAGGCGGGGGAACCGACACGGGTCACCACGGCCGAGGCCGACCACGGGAACCCGATCTGGACCCCCGACGGTACGACCCTGGTCTTCGGCGCCTCCCTCCACGAGGACCGCGACCTCGACCTGTACCAGGACGTGTGGGCCTGTGCCCCCGAGGCCGGGGCCGAGCTTCGCAGGGTCACCCGGGGCGACCTCAACGCCCGGTCGATCGGCTTCTCCGAGGACGGCGCCACCGTCTACTTCGTCGGTGACGAGATCGGTTCGACCGGACGGGACTTCGTCGGCCGGCAGAGCGGTCTGTGGTCGGTGCCGCTCGACGGTTCCGAGGCGCCCGCGCGTCTGACCGGTACCGAGGACCCGAGGATGACCGGGGAGAGGGCCCAGGGCATCGACCGGGGCGCCCTGGTCCTGGGCGAGAACCGCGGCGCGGTCGAGCTGTACCTGGTCTCCTCCGATGGGGAGCGCACCACTCTGCTGGGCGGAAAACGGCAGGTGCAGTCGTTCGACCACGCCGGAGGCGTCACCGTCGCGGTGGCCGCGGGCGAGCGCGACAGCGGTGAGCTGTACCTCGTCTCCGAGGACGGACCCCGGGCCCTGACCTCCTTCTTCGAGGGCGTCGACCCGTTGCCGGTCGCCGAGGTCACGGCCCAGGCGCCGGACGGATATCCGGTCCACGGTTGGCTGACGGTGCCCGAGGGGGAGGGGCCGCACCCGGTGCTGCTGATGATCCACGGCGGCCCCTTCGCCCAGTACGGGCACTGGCTCTTCGACGAGACCCAGGTGTACGCGGCCGCGGGCTACGCGGTGGCCTTCTGCAACCCGCGCGGTTCCTCCGGCTACGGACAGGAACACGGACGGGCGATCATCGGTTCGGTGGGGGCCTCCTCCTCCACCGACCTGCTGGCCTTCCTGGACGAGGTGCTCCAGGACGAGCGTCTGGACTCCTCCAGGGTCGGCGTGCTGGGCGGTTCGCACGGCGGGTTCATGACGACCTGGCTGGCGGGGAACCACGGCGAGCGTTTCCGGGCGGCGATCAGCGAGCGGGCGGTCAACGCCATCGACAGCTTCCGCGGCTCCTCCGACATCGGGGCGCACTTCGTCGAACCGCTGTACGGGCCGAGGGAGAACTGGGTCGAGCAGAGTCCGATCACCTACGCGGACCGGATCGACGTGCCGTTCCTGATCATCCACTCCGAGCAGGACTGGCGTTGCCCGCTGGAACAGGCGCAGCGTCTGTTCGTGGAGCTCAAGAAGCGCGGGCACGAGACCGAGATGCTGGTGTTCCCGGGCGAGGGCCACGAGTTGTCGCGTTCGGGGCTGCCGAGCCACCGGGTGGCCCGTTTCGAGGCGATCCTCGATTGGTGGGACCGTCACCTGTGATCCGGTTCCGACCGGTGACCGTAGTGGGGTCGGACACGCTCGTGTCCGGCTCCGCCGGCGTTCGGGGGACCCCCTTCCCGAGATTATTGTGATACGTGTCACGGTCAACTCGGGGCTTGGTCCGGTTTTGACCCGCTCTCCTCGGGAAGAATGCGCCCTCATTCGCGCACTCGTGGGCCTTCCCGGGGAAGAAGACTCCCTTCGCAGGTCATCGTGGTCGACCAAGGGAAGGTCACGAAAGGGTCGCGTCGAGTGCGCCGGATGAATTAGTGTTCCCCCAGGTCGGTACGCCCCGGTTCGTCACCACCAGGTGACAGCGTTCCGTCCGCCCGTCGCACTCTGCTCGTCTCGTGCTACAGCCGTCCTTTCCCAGGAGCAGAGGCCGTCGCGACACCCGGCGACCCCTCGCGGAACCTTCACCCCCGCCCGCCGGATCCCCTCTCGCGCATCCCGACGCCGTCCATCGGCGTGTCCTCGGGGTGCCCTGTGACGGTAAACGGGCATGGGAGAAAGGCGGTCGGTGCTTTGACCCGCAACCCCGAATCCACCCGTCGCCTCACGACGGTCGGCTTCGTCGCCCTGGGCGCCGTGGTGCTCTCCTCCGGTGTGGCGTTGGCCGACCCCTCCGAGTCCGAGGCCCGGCAGCGCTACGAGGAGCTCCAGCAGGAGCTGTCCGAACTGAACGAGGCCTACAACACGGCCAAGGAGGACCACGCCGCGGCCGAGGCCCGCAGGGACGACCTCAAGGAGCAGTGGGAGGAGGCCCGGGACGAGCTCGACGAGCGCTCGGGCCGGATCTCCACCATCGTGCAGAGCGCCTACACCGGCACCTCCGGCGACAGTTTCGAGATCTTCTTCGGCGGCGACGCGGACAACGCGTTGCAGAACATCGCCGACCTGGACCACATCTCCCAGGGACAGCAGGACATGCTCGCCGACTACATCGTCGACGCCGAGCACGCCGAGAACCTGTACAACGAGGCCCAGGAGGCCGAGGAGAGCGCGGCGGAGGCCCTGAGCGAGGCCGAGGACGCCCAGGCCCAGGGCGAGAGCGCGCTGGACGAGCAGGCCGAGGTCCTGGAGAGCCTGGGCGGGGTCGACCCGACCGTGGACGAGGGCGCCGCGGCCGACAGCGCGACGGGCGGCTCCGCCGACGGTGGCTCGGCCGCCGTGTCCGGCGACGTCCAGGCCGTCCTCGACTTCGCCCGCGCCCAGATCGGCAAGCCCTACGTCTGGGGCGGTACCGGCCCGGACGGCTACGACTGCTCCGGTCTGACCCAGGCCGCCTGGGCCCAGGCGGGCGTGAGCCTGCCCCGGACCACCTATGACCAGGTCAACGTGGGTACCCCGGTCTCCCGCGACCAGGTCCAGCCGGGTGACCTGCTGTTCTTCTACAGTGCCTCGGCGCCGAGCCACGTGGGCATCTACTCCGGCAACGGCAAGATGATCCACGGCTCCAACCCCTCCAAGCCCCTGGAGGAGGTCTCCCTGGCCGCCTACTGGGACGGCGTCTTCACCGGTGCCGTCCGCGTGGGCTGACCCCTCCCGTCCGGTCCGCCCCGATCCGTTCGGGGCGGACCGACGTGTCTCCGGCGGAGGCCGACGCGTATCCTTCCCCGCATGGGTCGTCTTCTTCTCAAGGTCGTCGCGGGTATCGCCGCCGTTATCGCGGTGTTCTGGATCCTGTCGATGCTGGTGGGCCTGTTGGTGTGGTTGGTGATGATCGCTCTGGTGATCGGCGTGGTCTTCCTGGGCATCAGGATGCTGCGGACCGAGGCCCGTCGTTGAGGCCCCGTCGGAAGATTCGGTGGGAATCCGACACTTCGCGAGGGTCGGCACTCACGCTCTGTAGGGGAACACGGATATAGTGACTCTGTGTCACTGAATAAGCACGTAGGGTCCCATGTAGACGGTGTGTCACACCGTGGTCGGGTGGAACGGGTCGAGGCCCGGGTCTTCCGCAACGACTGGAGCGCGCTGACGCCCCCCGTGACCGGCCACTGGACGCCGGAGCTCGGGGTCAGTGTCGTCATCCCCGCCCGAGGTGGTCAGGACGGTCTCGACCTTGCCCTGGCCTCCCTGTCCGTCCAGACCTATCCCGACCACCTCCTGGAGGTCGTGGTCGTCGACGACCACTCCTCACCGCCCCTGCGTCTGCCCGAACATCGTCCACGCCGCTGCCAGATCGTCTCACCGCCCGACGGCGGCTGGGGCGCCGGCTACGCCCGCGCCTACGGAGCCCACGCCAGCACCGGCGACATCCTGCTGTGGATGGACGCCGACATGATCGCCTGCCCCGAGTTCGTCGAGGCCCAGGCCCGCTGGCACCACGCGCACGCCGAATGCGTCACCCTCGGCCGGATCCGCTTCAGTGACACCGAACCGCGGAGCCCCGAGGACCTTCTGGACGCGATCCGCTCCGACGATCTCACCCGTGTCCTGACCGGGGACCGACGGCACGAGTGGGTGGAACACCTCATCGAGAGCAGCGACCTGCTGCGCGACGCCGACCACCTGGGCTTCCACGCCCACGTCGGCGCCGCCTCCGCCGTCCGGCGCAGCCTCTACGAGGCCGCGGGCGGCGTCGACCCCGACCTCGACCTGGGGCAGGACACCGAGTTCGGCTACCGGCTCTGGCAGGCCGGAGCGGTCATGGTGCCCGAACGCTCCGCCACCGCCTGGCACGTCGGCGTCGCCTCCACCGCGCGCACCCGGCTGCCCTCCGAGCGCTTCCGCACGGAGATCCTGGCCGAACTCATGCCGCACCCGCACGCCTACCGAGAACGCGTCCCCGACCCGCGCCGCCGCATCCCGCTCGTGCACGCCGTCGTCGACGTCACCGGGGCCTCCTACGACCTGGTGCGGGGGTGCGTGGACCGTCTCCTCCGCGGAACCGAGACGGACCTGGCGATCACCCTGGTCGCCGACTGGGAGGGGGTCCGGACCCAGCCCATCGACCTGGACCTGCGCCTGATCCAGGCCAACTACCTGAGAGAACCCAGGATCTCCTTCGCCTCGACCGCGCCGAGGACCGGCTTCCCCTCGCCCTTCCTCCTCCAGGTGCCCGTGGCCTGGGGGTTGGGCGAGCTGGCGCTGTCCCGATTGCTGGCCGGCGCCGAGCGCTCCCGATCGGGGCTCACCGAACTCCTGCCCGCGGCGCCGCCCTCCTGGGAGGACACCGGCGTGCGCCTGTGGCGGACCCGCGCCCTGGCCCGCGCCATGCGGGTCCACGGCCCCGGCGAGGAACTGTCCGAGGTGGTCGACGAACTGCACGGCCGCTACCGGATCCACGGGGGCCAGGGCACGCTCACCGACCTGACCCTGCACCGTTCGGTCCCTCCGATCCCCAGGCCGGTGCCCGAGGCGGAACGGGTCCCCGAACCGGTGGAGCCCCGCGAGGTCGTCGAGACCCCGGCGAAGCCCGCACCGGTCGAGGAGGAGCCGGTGGAGGAGCGGAGACCGCGCCGCACGCTTCGCGCGCGGATCCGCTCACTCTGGTACCGGGCCTGCCGCGCGTCGGGGCGGGAGATGCCCGATGACGACGAGGACCTCGGGGCGGGGGCCGGAGGCCCGACCTCGGCCGGGTCGATGGGGGAAGACACCGACCCGGACGGGGACGGACCCCGTCGCCCACCGCACGGCCGTCCGTCACACGAGTGACCGAGAACGCTACGGTCCGCACTCAAGGTACCGGATCCCTATACGACAACGGGCGCGCGGTGGGCCCACGCGCCCGGAAGCCCCGTGTCCCGGCCCGGCCGGGACACGGAACGTGCGAGGTCAGGAACCGATCGCCTCGATGGACCTCAGGAGCTCGGCCCGCAGATCGTCGTTGACCGGGGTGGAATCGGTCTCGGCGGAGGCCTCCTCCTGACCCTCGGGGCTCACCACGTACCGCAGGAACGCCTTGACCCGGTCGGCCTCGCCCTCGTCCGGGTAGTCCCGGCAGACCGTCTCGTAGCTGACCAGGACCAACGGGTAGCTTCCCGCCTCGGTGGTCCCGTAGTCCAGGTCCAGGGCCAGGTCGAACTCGCTGGTGTTGTCCTCGCGGCGCGGGGAGTCGGCCACGACCTTGGCCGCCGCCTCGGGCGAGATCGGCACGAACTCGTCGCCCACGCCGATGTTCGCCGCCGGCAGTCCGTGCAGGTGCGACATCTCCACGTAGCCGATGGCGCCGTCGGCCCGGGAGACCGTGTCGGCGATACCACTGTTGCCCTGGGCGGACTCGCGCGGCGTGATGGGCCACTGGCCGCCCGGCTCGTGCGGCCAGGAATCCGGCGCGGCCTGCGACAGGTAGTTCGTGAAGTTCTCCGTGGTACCGGAGTCGTCGGCCCTCGTCACCTGGGTGATCGCCAGGTCGGGCAGGTCCAGGTCCGGGTTGTCCGCCGCGATGGCCGGGTCGTTCCAGCGGGTGATGTCCTGGTCGAAGATCCGGGCGACCGTGTCCGGCGACAGGTCGAGCGAGTCGACGCCCTCCAGGTTGAACACCACGGCGATGGCCACCACGTAGGTGGGCAGGTTGATGGTGTCGGAACCGCCGCACCGTTCCATGGCGTCGGCGTTCTCCTCCGGGTCCAGGGCCGCGTCGGTCCCGGCGAAGGACACCGCGCCGTCGATGAACTGGTTACGGCCGCCGCCGGAGCCGATCGAGTCGTAGTAGATGCGCGCGTCCTCGCAGGCCGACTGGAAGCCCGCGATCCACGTCGTCATCGCGTTCTCCTGGGCGCTGGAACCCGAACCGTGCAGGCTGCCCGAGAAGCACTCCAGATCGTCGGGGACGGCGGGAGCCGCGCCCTGGACGGCGTCGTCGCTGCCGCAGGCGGTCGTCGCCAGCATCAGCCCGGCCAGCGCGGCCGAAGCGACGCCCCTGGAGGCGTGGGCCCGGCGCCGGGGGTCGTCCTGGGTACGGGTGCGCTTGTTGGACGGGAGCACGCTGCCTCTATCCCCTTCGTCGGTGTCGGTGGTCCTCATTGTCTTCACCGTTCGCAGCCGGTCACCGGCGCGTTGTCGCTGGTAATGGAACACCGCCGAAGAATTTAACCATTGTCCGACCACCTTCCCCAACGCGGGTGTGTGCCGAACCGGACGTATCCGTGGCGCCTTGGGGGACTGTGGATGGACAAAAGGTGAACAAGGGGTTTTCGGGCGGTGAAAGTTGGCGGGATCGGAACGTTTCATGCCGTTCCGACACCCTTGTGACCAGCGTCGATCCCGGGCGCATGACACGCCCGGGGCAGGGGCAGTGAACTCTGTGATGAGCGAGCACAGAACGTCCCCGAACGGTCCGGCGACCCCGACGTCGACCTACCGCGTGCAGTTGAACCAGGGCCTGACCCTGGCCGACGCGACCGCCCTCCTGGAACACCTGGAACGGCTCGGCGTGGGAGCCGTCTACCTCTCGCCGGTGCTCACCGCGACCCCCGGATCCGACCACGGCTACGACGTGGTCGATCCCACACGGGTCTCCTCCGTCCTGGGCGGTCGAAAGGCCCTCGTCGAACTCTCCGAACGAGCCCACGCCCTCGGCCTCTCCGTGGTCGTCGACATCGTCCCCAACCACATGTCGGTGGCCCGACCCGACGCCGACCCCTGGTGGTGGGACGTCTTGGAGCACGGACGCGACTCCGTCCACGCGCGCTGCTTCGACATCGACTTCGACGCGGGCCCGATCCCCATCCCGGTCCTGGCCGACGACGGGGACGGCGGGCGCGCCGCGCTCGAGGGGCTCACCATCGCGGACGGTCACCTCGTCCACTTCGACCTGCGCCTTCCCCTGGCCCCGGGCACCCACTCCCCGGGCGACGACGTCCTCGACGTGCACGAGCGCCAACACTACCGGCTGGTGTCCTGGCGGCGCGGCGACGCCGAACTCACCTACCGCCGCTTCTTCGACGTCGACCACCTCGCCGCCGTCAGGGTCGAGGACCCGGCCGTCTTCGACGCCTCCCACGCCGAGATCCTGAGCTGGGGGCGGGAGGGGGTCGTCGACGGACTGCGCGTGGACCACGTCGACGGACTCAGCGACCCCGGAGGCTACCTGCGCCGCCTCTCCGAACGCTTCGACGGGTGGATCGTCGTGGAGAAGATCCTCGCCCCCGACGAGACCCTCCCCTCCTCCTGGCCGGTCGCCGGCACCACCGGTTACGACGCCCTGCGCGAGATCTGCGGGGTGTTCGTCGACCCCGAGGCCGAGCCCGCGCTCACCGCACTGGCCCGCGAACACGGGGTGGCCACCGACGTCGCCGAGATCGACCTGAGGGCTCGGGGCCACGCCGCCGCCGACCTCCTGCGCGCCGAGGTACGCAGGATCGCCGCGCTCGTCCCGCCCCACGACGACGGGGCGAACGACCCCTGGACCACAGAGGAGGCCGTGGCCGAGCTCCTGTGCTCCTTCGACGTGTACCGCTCCTACCTGCCCGAGGCCGAACCCGCCTGGACCAGGGCCGTGGGGGTCGCCGTCGAACGCCGCCCCGACCTGCAACCCGTCCTCAAGACCATCGACCTCTCCGTCCGCGAGGAACCCCACGGCGAACTCGCCCGCCGGATCCAACAGACCAGCGGCATGGTCGTGGCCATGGGCACCGAGAACACCGCCTTCTACCGGGGCACCCGTTTCATCGCCCTCAACGAGGTCGGCGGGGACCCCGCCTCGTTCGGGAGCACCGTCGCCGAACTCCACACCGCGCAACTGCGCAGGGAGGCCTCCGAACCGCACACCATGACCACCCTGTCCACCCACGACACCAAACGCTCCGAGGACGTGCGCGCCCGCCTGGCCGTCCTGTCCGAGATCCCCGACGACCTCGCCGACGCGGTACGCCGCTGGAGCGCCCGCGAACCCCTGCCCGAACCCGCCCTCGACCTGCTCGGCTGGCAGACCCTCCTGGGCGCCTGGCCCATCGAGGACGAACGCCTGGTCTCCTACCTGATCAAGGCGGCCCGCGAGGCCCGTCTGGGCACCTCCTGGACCGGACCCGACCCCGAGTTCGAGGACCGGATCCGCTCCTGGCCCGCACGACTGCGCGCCGACGCCGAGCTGTACACCGAGGTCGAGGCCATGGCCGACACCCTCAAGGCGCCCGGCTGGAGCAACTCCCTGGGGCAGAAGGCCGTGCAGCTCCTGGGCCCCGGCGTCCCCGACCTCTACCAGGGCACCGAACTGTGGGACCTGTCCCTGGTGGACCCCGACAACCGACGGCCCGTCGACCACGAGGAACGGGCGCGATGGCTCGCCCGGATCGAGGCCGGGCTGCGCCCGCCGGTGGACGAGACCGGCGCCGCCAAACTCCACCTGGTCCGCACCTGCCTGCGCGCCCGCCGCGATCTGGAACCCACCGGCTACCTGCCATTGATCGCCGAGGGCCACGGGGCCGAACACGCCCTCGCCTTCGCCCGCACCGTGCGAGGCGACCGCCACCACGCCCTGGCGGTGGTCGCCACACGACTGCCCCTGACCCTCGCCGACGCCGGAGGCTGGGGGGACACCGTGCTGCCGCTGCCCTCGGGACCGGGCACCTGGACCGACCTGATGACCGGCCGCTCCATCGCCCCCGAACGCATGGACGGTCTCACCACCGCCCACCTGGCCGAGGTCCTCGACCGCTATCCGGTGGCCGTCCTGCTCAGGGACTGAACCCCGGTAGGCTTGCCGCGATCATGGCGAACACCCACACCGGACCCCGACCGCGCATGCCCGCGTCCGTGGCCGCGGTCCTGACCTGCCCCGTCTGCGGACTCCCCTTGGAAACGGGGGAGCGCGGCCCGTCCTGCGCGAACGGCCACGGCTTCGACGTGGCCCGCGAGGGGTACGTCGGGCTGCTCACCGGCCGCACGCCGCCCGGCTCCGGAGACGACAAGGCGATGGTCGCCGACCGGCTGAGCTTCCAGTCCGGCGGTCACTACGACCCCATCGGTCACGCGCTCGCCCGCGCCCTCGACGAGGAGCTCACCGTCGACGAACCCCTGGTCGTCGACGTGGGAGGCGGTACCGGCCACTACCTGACCCTGATCCTCGACGCGTCGCCGCGCATGGTCGGCCTCACCACCGACGTGTCCAAGTTCGCCGCGCGCAAGGCCGCCAAGGCGCACGAGCGCTCCGGTGCGATCACCGCCGACTCCTGGCGTCCCCTGCCCCTGGCCACCGGCTCCGCCGACGCCCTGATCAACGTGTTCGCGCCCCGTAACGCCGCCGAGTTCCACCGGATCCTGGACCCGGCCGGGGTGCTCCTGGTCGTCACCCCCGAGGCCGACCACCTCACCGAGCTGCGCTCCGCGCTGGGCCTGTTGGATGTGGACCCCCGCAAGGACGAACGGCTGGCCGAGGGGCTGCACGGCCACTTCTCCCCGGAGCGCGCCGAGACCCTGCGCTTCACCATGGACCTGTCCCGCCAGGACGCGCTCACCGTCGTCGGGATGGGCCCCAGCGCCCGTCACATCACCTCCGAACGGCTGGCCGGACTGGTCTCGGGGCTCCCCGAACCCGTACGGGTCACCGCCTCCGTCCGCATCGGCCGCTACCGCCCCCTCCCCGGCACCGAGATCGCCACCGTCGCCGATCGGGGACGCGCCCGGCACGACGGGTGATGGCTCAGAGGGGGTCTTCGAGGGGAGAGACGGCCCGGCGGGTCTCGGAGTAGGCCAGGGCGTCCTCCAACTCGGCCACCGCGAGCCGCACCCGCTCCACCACCGCCGGGTCGACGTACTCGCCCCCCGCGTCCACGCGCGAGCCGGCGCGGGAGACCACCACGCAGTCCACCAGGACGGCGCCCAACAGCGTCAACGTCGGCATGAGCGGAGCGTGGGCGCGCATACCCCCGGCCTGTCCCGGGGAGGCGCTCATCAACAGGGTCGGCCGGCCCATCAGACCGGCGGAACCCACCAGCCAGTCGATGGCGTTCTTGGTGACCCCGGCCGGCCCGTGCGCGTACTCGGGCGTCGCGATCACCACCCCGTCGGCCCGCGCCGCCGCCGCGCGGAACCCCCGCACGGAATCGGGCCAGGACGACTCGTCGTTCTCGACGTCCGGATCGAACAGGGGCAGCCGTCCGGCCAGGTCGGCGCCGATCACCGTGACGTCGGATCCCACCCGGGGCACCAGACGCAGCAGCGCCGCGTTGAACGACCCGCGCCGCAGACTCCCACAGATCCCCAACAGCGTCCGCTCCGCCATACGCCCGTGTCCCCTCGCGCTCGCCGTGTCCGCCGAGACCCTACCCGCGCGGAACCCCCGACACGCCCGGAGCCGACCCTGCTCACCGAGGCGCCGATGCGGCCCCACCCGGGGCGATGTGAGCGCAGCACCCTTCCCACCTGCGACGTTCGGTTCACCCGTCCCTCACGCGGGGTAGACCCACCTGCGTGAACGGACTGGCCACGCAAGCGAACCCGCCCGCCACACCCGGACGCGGAGTCCACGGGGACTTCACCGTCTGGGCCCCCGAGGCCCGACGCGTACGCGTCAGAGTGGGCGGCGTCGACCACCCCATGGAACGCGACGCTCGAGGACGGTGGCACGCCACGGTCGACGGGGCCGGGCCGGGCTCCGACTACGCCTACCTCCTCGACGAGGGGGAGCGGCCCCTGCCCGACCCCCGGTCGCTGAGACAACCCCGCGGGGTGCACTCCGCGAGTCGCGTCTACGACCACGACGAGTTCGTCTGGGCGGACGGCCACTGGACCGGACGGCCGCTGGCCGGGGGCGTCGTCTACGAACTCCACGTGGGCACCTTCACCCCGGAGGGCACCCTCACCGCCGCCGTCGACCGGATCGACCACCTGGTCGAGCTCGGGGTCACCCATGTCGAACTCATGCCGCTCAACGCCTTCGACGGCACCCACGGCTGGGGGTACGACGGCGTCCTGTGGTCCGCGGTGCACGAACCCTACGGCGGCCCCGACGCGCTCAAGGGGTTCGTGGACACCTGCCACCGCCACGGGATCGCCGTCCTGCTCGACGTGGTCTACAACCATCTCGGCCCCTCGGGCGCCTATCTGCCGCGCTTCGGCCCCTACTTCTCCGGCGAGAACGCCTGGGGGCCCTCGCTCAACCTGGACGGACCCCATTCCGACCCGGTCCGCGCCCTGGTGATCGAGGGCGCTCTGGACTGGCTGCGCCACTACCACCTGGACGGTCTGCGGCTGGACGCCGTGCACGCCCTGCGCGACGACCGGGCCGTCCCGATCCTGGCCGAACTCTCCGCCGAGGTCGACGCCCTGGCCACGGGGCTCGGCCGCCCGCTGTCGCTGATCGCCGAATCCGATCGCAACGATCCGTGCACCGTCCTGCCCCGGGAGGCGGGTGGGATGGGCATGACCGCCCAGTGGTCCGACGACCTGCACCACGCCCTGCACGTCGCCCTGACCGGGGAGAAGCACGGCTACTACGCCGACTTCGCCGGACCCCGGGTGCTCGCAGACGTCCTGCGCAGGGTGTTCCTGCACGACGGCGGGCCCTCCTCGTTCCGGGGACGTCGGCACGGGGCTCCGGTCGACACCCACCTGATCCCCGGCCACCGTTTTCTCGGCTACCTCTCCACCCACGACCAGATCGGCAATCGGGCCCGGGGAGACCGTATGGGCGAACACCTCTCGCCCGGCCTCCTGACCTGCGGCGCGGCCATCGTGTTCTGTTCCCCCTACACCCCGATGATCTTCATGGGGGAGGAGTGGGGCGCCACCACACCCTGGCCGTTCTTCGCATCCTTCACCGACCCGGACCTGGTCGAAGGGGTGCGCACGGGTCGCCGCCGCGAGTTCGCCGCCCTGGGGTGGGACGAGGAGGAGATCCCCGACCCGATGGACCCGGCCACCCGTGACGCGGCGGTCCTGGACTGGTCCGAGGCCGACCGGGAGGCGGGCCGACTGATCCTGGACACCTACCGTTCCCTGATCGCCCTGCGGCGGGCCGAACCCGAGCTGAGCGACCCCCGCCTGGACCGCTTCCGAGTCGACGCGGACCGGGAGGGCCGGCGATTGGTCCTGACCCGTGGTTCGCTCCGGGTGGTCTGCAACCTCTCCGAGGAACAGACCGTGGTGGAGCTGGACGCCGCCCCTCGGGAACTGTTGCTGGCCAACGGGTACCCGAGGATCGACGGGGCCGCCTTGGACGTGCCGGGCGAGTTCTTCGCGATCGTGCGCGTCTGACCCGGGTGGGCGGGGTCCGCTCACCCGGATCAGCAGCCCCCGCCCCCACCGTCTCCTCCTCCGCCTCCACCGTCACCGGCGCCTCCGTCGGAGCAGTCGGCGGAGTAATCGTCTCCGCCGATGGACCAGCCTCCTCCACCACCGGCTTCGCCCCCGCTCGAGGCGAAGACCCCGTCGCCACGGCGCGGATCCCTCCGATAACCCTCGGGGTTCTCACGAGAGGAGCCGATACCGATGATGATGAGGACGAGGACGCTGGGAACGATGATGAGGAAGAAGATGAGGGAGGCTGTCGTAGCGTCAGAATCGCTCGCGGCGAGGGCGGTCCGGGCGAGCTCGGGGGTGTCGATCGTCATACCGGTGTGATCCCGCTGCGCCTCCGCCGGTTCGCGGCCCGCCCCGGCCCGTTCCGGTCAGGGACCGGACCAGGGCCACCCACCGGTCGGGGGCGACCAGACCCACCGGGGCGGACGGATCCACCCCCGCCTCCCGAAGGGCCGACGCGACCCGCCGCGCGGGATAGGCGCGACGCAACGACGCCGACAGGGAACCGCCCACCCCTCCGAAACCGATCTCGACCAGACGGCGGTATTCCCGCAGGTCCTCCCTGGGCAGCAGCGGCTCCTCCCTGCGGCGCAGCACGAGCACACCGGCGTCCACGCGTGGCACCGGCCGGAACCTCTCCCGGCCGATCCTGCCTTCCAGGGACCACGACCACTCGGGCCAGGTCAGCACGGTCAGAAGGCTCCACCGGCCGTACGCCCCGGTGCGTTTGCGCGCGTACTCCCACTGGGTGATGAACGTGGCCGAGGTCAGACCGGGCGCGTTCAGGCACCAGCGGACGATGTCGGCGGTACGGGAGTAGGGGATGTTGCCGACCACCGAGAAGGGGGAGCGGGGCGGGCGCGCCCGGGTGAAGTCCCCGCGTACGATCCGGACGTCGGGGGCGCGTTCCCGGTAGCGCTCGGTCAGCCGGGCGGCCAGGGTCGGGTCGATCTCGTAGGCGATCACCCGACCCGCCTCACGCACGAGGAAACGGGTCAGCGCGCCGTCTCCGGGGCCCACCTCCACGACGGTGGAGTCGGGGGCCGGTCGGGCGATGCGCACCACCCGGCGGGCGGTGGCCGGATCGGTGAGGAAGTTCTGGGACAGTCGCCGCCGATCGTCGTTCGAGCGACGCGGACGACGAGGATCGTGGGAGTGGTGGGCTCGACGAGGAGAGCGTGCCATGCGCGGTCCGTTCCGCCACCGTGGTCGGTGGCCGACGAGGACGACGGCACGACGGAACCCACGCCCGGCACGGGCGTGTCACAGGATCTGTACGGGGTCCACCGGCCGTACGTCCGAAGAGAAGAGGGACGTCGGCTGGGCCTGGACCGGCGGGTCGTATCGAGACAGGAGACCCCCTTGGCACCGCCGACGTCGCGCACGATGAGAACGCGGAAACGGCGGTGCCCTCAGAGGGGTCCGATCACCGGTCCGGCAGAGCGGACCGGAGCCGTGCGTGGGCGACCGCGGGCCAGGCCTGCGCGCCCCTGAAGATCGCTTGGAATGCTCCCATGGACATCACCCTAGAGGCGGCGGCGAAGAGAGGGCAACGGGTTTTCCGGCGCCCCGGGGCGAGGGGAAAAGGGGTGGCGTCGACCGTCGTGACCCGGGGATACTCGCCCCCATGGCCGATTTCTCGCTCTTCGATACCCGCAACTACCGGACCGTCGACGTGGCCACCGGATACGACGGTTGGTCGGCGACCTACGAGGACTCCGTCCCCGACGCCATGGACCTGGCGCTGCTCGACGGGCTCGCCGTTCCCGACTGGGGCGGGGTGGAGCGCGCCGCCGACCTGGGCTGCGGGACCGGCAGGACCGGGACCTGGCTGCGCGAAAACGGTGTGGGGCACGTGGACGGGGTGGACCTGAGCACCGGGATGCTCGCCCTGGCCGAGAAACGTGGAGCCCACGACTCCCTCACCCGGGGGGACGTGCGCTCCACCGGGCTGCCGGAGGAGGGGTACGACCTGGTGATCTCCTCGCTCATCGACGAGCACCTGCCCGACCTCGACCCGTACTACGCCGAGGCCCGCAGACTCACCGCGCCCGGCGGACACTGCGTCCTGGTCGCCTACCACCCGCAGTTCATGATGGTCTCCGGCATGCCCACCCACTTCACCGACGACTCCGGCGAGGACGTCGCCATCGCCACCCACGTCCACCTGATCGGCGACCACGTACGCGCGGCCCTGGCCCACGGGTGGCGTCTGGAGGAGATGTCGGAGGCGGTCGTGGACGACGCGTGGGTGAGCGTCAAACCCAAGTGGGAGAGGTTTCGCGGCCATCCCGTCTCCATGGCCCTGGTCTGGTCCCGGGCCGACTGAACCCCGCCCGCTCCGAGCCGGAACGCGGCCGCCCGACCGCCGGGATCGGCGGTCGGGCGGCCGGGCCGATCGAGCGGGGCGCCCCGCCCCCTCAGCCCTGAAGGTAGATGTAGACGAGCAGCGCCACCACGGCCAGCATCACCAGGACGGCGAAGGCGATCTTGACCGCGGAGTAGGGGCGTTCGCCCTGGACCTCGCCGGTCTGCCCGTTGATGACCATCTGGTAGCTCTTACCGCCGTGCAGATAGGCCCCGGCCCACACCGGCAACAGCATGAGCTTGCCGGTGACGTCGGAGTAACGGGTGGAGACCGAGTGCACCCGCTGCTCGTCCCCTCCGATGTCGCGACGGCAGTCCTTGTCGATCTGCTTCGCCATGATGCCCTTGGCCCGGTCCAGCCCCTCCTCGGGCTCCATGTCGTAGCGCAGGGCCTCGTGCCCGGCCAGGTAGGCGTGGGTGAAGGGACGCGCCTGTTTCAGGTCCCACGGCTCCAAGGCGGTCACGCGTTCGGGGGAGAGCCTGGTGGTGGCGTTCACCAGCACGTCGTCGAAGTCCCGGGAGACCCGGCCGCTCGCCGGATACCACCGGGTCTTGCGCACCTGCCGGGTCTTGGTGACCGTCTTGCCGTTCTCCTGGGTCGTGTAGGTCTCGGTGACGTAGTAGTACTCCCCGCGTTGGCCCTTGTAGTCCGACGCGGTCGCCGCGTCGAAGGTCCAGTGCGGCAGATAGGTGCTCTTGAGCCGCTCGGCCTCGCCCACCTTCTTGAGACTGTTGGGGGCGAACCATCGTGTCCTCGTCCACGAGGCCAGCGCACCTCGGGCACCGGAGCGGTCCACCGCGAAGGGCAGCACCGCCTCGGGGGGTACGACGTCCTCGGAAGCCGGGTCGATGACCAGAGGAGAGGCGCAGAACTGGCAGTTGTGGGCGAGCTGGTCGCTCTGTAGATGCGCCCCACAGCCCTGGCAGACGAGCTCGTGCGGCACCAGGTCGGCCATCGGGGTACGCCGGAAGAGGTCCTGGACCTTGTGCTCCCGGATCCGCCGCTCGGGGGCGGCCACCTCGTCGGTGTGCCCGCAGTAGGGGCAGAGCATCCTCTCGGTGCCGGGGGCGAACTCCAGCCTCGCCCCGCATCCTCCACAGGGGAAGACACGAGGGCCCTCCGGTGGCGTGGTCGTGTTCTCGGTCATGGTGGTCCTCGGGGGGATCGTTCGAAGCGGCGAGGGTCAGGCGGGGGGCATGGGCGGAGGGGTGTGCGCGAAGAGATCCGCCAGCTCGGGCACCTCTCCCGCCGGGGCCCACTGAGGCATGCCGTTCCGCCAGACCAGGCTCTGTCGGGTCAGGGTGCCTTCGGAGGCCAGCCGGACCAGGCCGCCTCGGTCGAGGGGGCCCTGCTGCTGTCCGTTCACACCGACGTGCCACTGCTCCTGCGGGGGCAGGGGAGGCGGCGCGGCCGCGGCCGGCGGCTGCTGCTGTGCGGGGGCGGGCTGCTGCGGAGCAGCTCCGGGGACCTGGTTCTGCTGCGCCATCTGCTGGGCCATGCCCAGGCCCATCCCCATGCCCATGGCCTCGCCCATGCCGCCGCCCTCGGTCCCGGCGGCCTTCTCCATGGCGTTGGCGGCCTGGAACCTGCCGTAGCGGTCCATGTCGCCGATGATGCCCATCTGGGTGCGCTTGTCCAGCGCCTTCTCCACCTCGGGGGGAAGGGAGATGTTCTCGATGTTGAAGTTCGGGATCTCCAGGCCGACCGAGGCCATGTCCCGGCTGAGCCGGCCCGCGAGGTCACGGCCGAGATCGTCCTGGTGGCTCGCCAGGTCGAGCACCGGGATGTCCTTGGCAGCCGTGGCCAGGGCGTTCCCCAGCCGGCTGACGACCATCTGCCGGAGGTAGTTCTCCACCTCCTCGGTGCGGAACTGCGGGTCGGTGCCCACCAGTTCGGTGAGGAACAGCGGCGGGTCCACCACCCGGGCGCTGAAACCACCGAAGGCGCGCACCCGCACGGCGCCGAACTCGGGGTCGCGCAGCATCACCGGGTTCTTGGTGCCCCACTTGAAGTCGGTGAACTGCCGAACGTTGACGAAGTACACCTCGGCCTTGAAGGGCGAGGAGAAACCGTGCTTCCACCCCTTGAGGGTGCTCAGGATGGGGATGTTCTTGGTCTCCAGGGTGTACGTGCCCGGAGCGAAGACGTCGGCGATGCGCCCCTCGTTGACGAAGACGGCGATCTGCGACTCGCGCACGACCAGCTTCGCGCCCATCTTGATCTCGTTGTCGTAGCGGGGGAAACGCCAGACGATGGTGTCCCGACTGTCGTCGGTCCACTCGATGATGTCGATGAGCTCGCCTTTGAGCGCGTCGAAGAAACTCAAGTTCTACTCCCAATGTGTCGATACCGCCTTGTCATTCGACGTGGCGGAGCCGGGACCTGTTGCCCTTCGCGGATAACGAAGCGGATAACGAATGGGCCGACGGGTGTGGTGTGCGTCTCGCCCCGCGGCGGTCAGGGAGCGTCGGTGAGCGTCCGGATCCACGCCTTGCGGTGGCGGGCGATGTGGTCGGCGGCGGCGCCCCAATGGTCGGCGTGCCCCTCGGCGTGCAGTCGTGCCCAGGGCATACGTCCGGTCCGGGCACCCTCCTCCAGTACGTCGAACATGGCGCGCACCCGGCGCAGGGCGGCGTCGGGCAGCTCCCGCCGTTGCCGAACGTCGCAGCCGTACCCCTCGGCCAGGGCGCGGAGCCGCCGCCCGTCGATCCCGGGGTCGCCGCCCGCGTGCAGGGGGACGAACCCATGGGCGGCGTACCCCAGGTCCCCCATCCGGCTTCCGGGCGCGGCGCCGTCCCAGTCGATGAGGCACCAGGGCTCCTCGTCGCCGTCTCGGGGTGTCTCGGAACGGACCAGGTTCCACGGGGCGAGGTCGTTGTGGCAGACGACCTCGGGCCTCTCCGGCGGGAAGAGCGGATCCCACACCGGTTCTCGCGGGGGCCGGAAGTCGAGGGTGAGGTCGTGCAGCCGCCGGATCATCGCGCCCAGACGGTGGAGCTCCTCCTCGGTCATCGGGGCGGCCCGATCGGCCATGACGCCGGGCACGAACTCCAGGCTCTGCCGCCCCAGGGAGTCGCGCCCGTAGGCCTCGGGCACCTCGGCGCGGCCGTGTCGGCGCAGGTGACGCAGGAGTTCGGCCACGGTGGAGGAGGAGCGCAGCCAGGACTTGCGCACGGTGCGCCCCACACGGAGCACGGTCTCGGAGACGTTGCCGCCCTCCAGGAGCTCGACGTCGTTCTCAGGGGAGGGGAGACCCTCGGATGGACTCATAGGACCCATCCTCGGTGGTGGACCGGCCCCGGGCCATCGGATTTCCCCGGATCGGGGGCCCTCAGAAGAACTGCCAGGGCCCCTTGGGCGGGCGCTGTCCGACACCCGGCTCCGACCAGTCGCACACCCCTTCGGAGAAGATCTCCCGAGCGCGTTCGGTCTGCCCCTCGTCGAACTCCACGGGCTGTTCCGCCTCGTCGAACGGGGTCAGCCGGCACTTGAGCACGTCCGAGGCGAGCGGACCGCCCGCCGCGGTCCTCGGCGAACCGTACACGGGGAAGGCGTCCGCGCAGCGGTCGCCCTCGCCCGGCCCGGCCGTCGTCTGTGGGGCGACCACGCGTTCCCCTTCGATCCAGCACGCGTCGGTGAGCCATTCCGGCCGGGTCCGTTCCAGGTGTTCGATCGGCTCGCCGCCGGGGCGGGCGCGGGAGCTCTGCGCGGCGGCGGTCACCCAGGCGTCCAGCTCGGTCAGGGCCCGTCCGGCCACCGGCTGGTCGGCCCCGAACACGCCGGGGCGGTGGCGTTCCACCAGCATCACCTGGTTGGCGTCGGTGCCGTTGGCCGCCCGCAGCCGTTCCCGTGTGGAGAAGGAGTGGTAGCGCATGTGGATGTCCCCGCCGGAGGCGTCGTCCTGGTAGGGGCGGTGGTCCACGATCGGGATGTCGGCCAGCCCGCCGCCCCCGTGCAGCAGGCGACCGCTGTCGTAGGCGGCCTCGACGGCCTCCGTGTCGCCCTCGGTACGTTCGGCCACGATCCGACCGTCCGTGTCGAAACCGCCGATGTGCTCGTTCAGGTCCAGGAACTCGTCCACGTCGATGACACCCTCGGCCAAGGCGGACAGCCCGTAGCGGACCCCCACGTTGTCCAGCGGGCGACGGGGGAGACCGGTGTCGGGGTCGATCCCGTAGACGTTGACGGTGTGCGAGTACAGATCGCAGCGGGCCCCGCCCGGACGATCCCGCGGATGGTAGCGCTCCGATTCGGGCAGCGCGTCCGGACACACCCCCTGAGGATCGATCCGGGCGGCGGCGTCGGCCATCGTGCCGATCCCCTCCCAATGGCCGAATCCGGAGACGGCGCGCTGCTGTTCACGGGTGAGCGCGTCGGGACGGGCCTCGGAGTAGGCGCGCAGGAGGGCCGCGTCGGTCGCGGCGGGCACGGTCGCCGACGCCACGTCCGGATAGCTCTGCGAGACGACGATCCCGTCCAACAGCCCCGGCTGGTTGTCGGTGATCTGGTGGGCCTGATAGGCCCCGCCGGAGTGCCCCCAGCCCAGGGTGTGGTCCGGAACCCCCAGGGTGAGCGAGAACCGTTCCTTGACGGCGTTCGCGGTCTCGGCGGCGAGCAGGTCGTTGCAGTTGTTGCCGAACACGTTGAGCGAGGCCGACGCGACCGCGTATCCCCGGGAGAGCATGCCGTGGTCCACCACCCCGGCCGTCCGGTCGCCCTGGACGTACCAGCCACCGGGGCAGCCACCGCCGAACTTGTACACCAGGCGCCGGTTCCACCCGTCGGGGGAGGTCCACGGATCGGGTTCGGGCTCACGGGGGTCGTGCAGGACGGCCGTCTCGTAGACGGAACGGTTGACCGTGCCGGTCTCCACCCGCACCACGTAGGGGACCCTGGCCCCGGTGGAGGTGGTCGTCTCGGCCACGTCGGTGGGGATCCGGCCGCCCTGCGGCAGCGGCGCGAAGTCGCCCCCGAGGGTCCGGTACACGTAGCCGACCCGGGTCCGGACCGAACAGTCCTCGTCCAGCGGGGCGCCCAGCCGGCCGCCCCAGGCGAGTTCGAAGTCCTCGGTCCCGCAGACGAAGGGGCTCTGATGCGGTCCGGAGAACACCGGGCCGGTGAGCGGGTGTCCGGTCACGGTGAGCCGTGCGGGTTCGGGAGGGGCCGCGGGGGTGCGGGCCTCGTCCGGGTTCGCGGAACCGTCGTCCTCGATCGAGGCCACCAGGGTGCTCCGCCCCTCGGGGACCCCGGTGACCAGGCCCTCCACCACCTGTCCGACGCCGGGGAGATGGACCGGGCGCAGCATGTCCGTGACGTCGCGCCCCTCCACCTCCAGCCGGATCGCGTCGGGCGGATAGGGGCGTGGCGGCCGCACCCGGACCAGCACGGTGTCGCCCATGACGGTGTCCGGGCGTGAGGAGAGCACGTCGATCCTCGGCCGGTCGGGGCGCGTCTCCTCCACCGGAAGCGAGGGCGCGGCGGAGGGGGAGACGCTCCGAGCGGTGGCCCGGTCCGGAAGCGTGCTGCCGGAGAGGACGAACAGGGTCGAGACGAAGGCCGCCCCCAGACCGAGGGCCACTCGCCTTCCGGTCGGCCTCACCGAGGACGACCAGGGTGGGAGAGCCGTTCCCGACCGGGGACACGGCGAGGTCGGAGGCCGATCTGACCACGGGCGCACAAGGGGATGATCTCCGCGCGGCGGCGCGCGGGGAGGGGAACACACCGGGGCTGAGACGGGCTTTGCACTCCCATATCGCCACCGATACCCCGAACCGGTGGAGAACGAACGGGGAATCGGTGGCCGGTCCGTTCACCGGCCACCGACGGTCGCGTCGTCCCGCGGAGAGGCCCCGCTCAGGGGCGGTGGATCTTCCTGCCGCTCACCCGGCCGGGGACGATCTTCAGGATCTGGTCGCGCGGACCCTCCGCCCAGGGACGGGAGATCCGGTCCGTCGGGATCCGATGCAGTTCGGCTTCGTCCCGGACCCACCGGCAGCGCCCCGAGCACAGCACGCTCCAGCCCTCATGACGCTCCTCGTCGAGACGGTCGACCTGGAAGGCCGCGTAGCCTCGCGCGTAGCGCATGATGGTCCCGGCCAGCGTGGAGCGGAACACGATCGTGTCGTCGATCAGCGCGTAGTTGACGGGCAGCACGGTCGGAGCCGCGTCCCCGTCGATGGTGAAGGCCACGCGCCCGATGTCGCGTTCGGCCAACAGGTTGAAGCAGGTCTGGCGGGCCAGCACGGTGAAACCGGACTGATCCTCGTCGGCCAGGTCGGTGCCGAGCATGAGCTGCTCGGTCTCACGCAGTCGCTCGGTGCCGGAGAAATCCTCGGTCGTGCCCCTCTGCTCCGGGGGCGAGGTGTTCTCCGTGGCCACGTCCCGCCCTCCGGTGGACGCGTCGGCGCCGCTCGTTCCAGACATCACAGGCCCCCCGAATCCGGTGCCCTCTTCTTCTCGTACCGCCATGATCGTCGGACACGGCCTCGTGAACGTGGGGCCGCGAGTCCCCGATCCACGGCGAAGGTCCCCTCTTGTGCGCACTACCCGGAGGGACGCAGGCCTCAAACAAAAAGGGACGTTCGCCCCCTCTTGGAGTCACCCGCTCTGACTAGGGTGGATATGCCCGATCCGAGCCCGGGTGCGAAGGCGAACGCACGCTCCCTCCCGGCCGGCACACCAGCATGGGTCCCGGACCCGTACGCCGGGGCGGTACCGCCCCAGGCCCCCAGTACCGAGGAGGTGCGCGCCCGATGAGCGGCGACACGACGATCCGGGTGTTCCTGGTGGACGATCACGAGATCGTCCGACGGGGAGTGGGATCGCTCCTGGACGACGAGGAGGGCATCGAGGTGGTCGGCGAGGCCGGCACCGCGGCCCAGGCCCTGGCCCGAGTGCCCGCGCTCGAACCCGACGTCGTCGTCCTCGACGTGCGGCTCCCCGACGGCGACGGGGTCACCGTCTGCCGGGACATCCGTTCGATGCTCCCCGAGACCCGCATACTCATGCTCACCTCCTACTCCGACGACGAGGCCCTCTACGGGGCGGTCATGGCCGGGGCCTCCGGCTACATCCTCAAGCAGATCCACGGCACCGACCTGGTGGGCGCCGTCCGGACCGTCGCCGAGGGACGCTCCCTGCTCGACCCCGAGTCCACCACCCGCATGCTCCAACGCCTGCGCGAGGAGGCCGGACGCAAGGACCCGCTGGGGGAGCTCACCGACCAGGAACGCCGCGTCCTGGAACTCATCGGCGAAGGGCTCACCAACCGGGAGATCGGCGCCAGGATGTACCTGGCGGAGAAGACCGTGAAGAACTATGTGTCCCGGGTCCTGGCCAAGCTCGGCATGGCCCGGCGTACCCAGGCCGCCGCCTACGCGGTACGCCTGTCCATGGACCCGACCGCCTGACCCCGGGGAACGAGTGGCCGGACCGCGCAGACGGGCGCGGGCCGGCCCCTTCTCACGTCCCCTACCCCTCCTCGAAGCGCGCGGGCGCGGTCCACTCCACCACCGTGCCCTCGCCGGGACCGGAGACCACGCTCATCGACCCGCCCAGCTCCTCGGCCCGCGAGGCGAGGTTGTTCAACCCGCTGCGGGAGACGCCCTCGGGGACACCGCGACCGTCGTCGGTCACCCGGAGCGTGACCTCGTCGTCGGCCACGGACAGCTCCACGTCCACCGAACCGGCCCCCGCGTGGCGGGCCACGTTGGACAGGGCCTCGCGCAGCACCGCCACCAGATGTCCGCCCACCCGCTCGTCGACCGCGTTGTCGACCGGCCCCTGGGTGAGCAGCCGAGGCGCGAATCCCAGGGTCTCCGAAGCGGCGTTGACCAGCTCCAACACCTGGGAACGCAGCCACGAGGAACCGTGCTCGGCCGGGCTCTGGAGGGCGAAGATCGTGGACCGGATCTGTCGGATGGTGTCGTCCAGGTCGTCCACCGCGTTCCGGACCCGCTCGGCGGAGGTCCCGTCGTCGATCCGGCGCACCGTTCCCATCAGGGTGATGGCGGTGGCGTACAGCCGCTGGATGACCGTGTCGTGCAGGTCCCGGGCGATCCGATCCCGGTCCTCCAGCACGCTCAACCGTTCCGAGTCCAGCCGCGCCTCGGCCAACTCCAGGGCGACCGCCGCCTGGTCCGCGAACGAGGACAGCATGTTCGGCCAGCCGTTCTGGAACTCCTCGGCCCCCTGGAAACGGGCGAGGACGAGCACGCCCCGGGCGCCGTCGGGAGGCCCGAAGGGCAGGATCAGCACCGGGCCCACCCCCATCCGGGTCAGGAAGTCGACCCCCTCGTACCCGCCGGAGGATACGTCCGTCCGCAGCGGCCCCCCGGGCAGATAGGCCCGCCCCAGCAGGGTCTCGGGGGCCCGGGACAGCGTGACCCCACGGGGCTCGGCGGTGAGGGGCCCGCAACGCTCGGCGGGGCCGTCCCAGACCCGGACGGTGAGGGTCTCCGGCTCCTCCCCGGGCATGGCGATCACCGCGACGTCGGCCTGCGCCATCACCCGGGCCCGCCGGGCCACCAGCCGCAGGACCTCCTCGGGCGCGGCACCGGACAGCAGACGCGTCGTGATCTCCCCCGAGGCGTCCAGCCAGGTCTCCCTGCTCTGCGTCTGGGCGAACAGCTGGGCGTTCTCGATCGCGGTGCCCGCCGCCGTGGCCAGGGCGCGCAGGAGCAGCTCGTCGTCGCCGGTGAACTCGGCGCCGTCGATCTTGTCGGTCATGTACAGGTTGCCGAACACCTGGTCGCGGATGCGGATGGGCACCCCGAGGAAGGTGTGCATCGGCGGATGCCCCTGTGGGAAGCCGCGCGACTCGGGATGGTCGCGCACGTCCCTCAACCGTAGGGGCTCGGGCCGCTTGATGAGCAGGCCCAGGATGCCCTCGCCCTTGGGCCAGTGCTCGATCCGGGCGATCTCCTCCGGCTCCAGCCCCACCGGGATGAACCGGCTCATCTCGCCGTCGGGCCCGATCACCCCGAGCGCCCCGTAACGCGCGTTGACCAGACGGGTGGCGGTCTCGGTGATCCGCAGCAGGAGCGGCTCCAGCTCCAGGCCCTCGCCGATCGAGACGACCGCCTCCAACAGGGTGCGGATGCGCTCCTGGGTCTGGGAGATCTCGCTCATCCGGGAGCGGACCTCGTCGAGCAGATCGTCCAGACGCACCTGGGGCAGCGACATACGGTCGGGTCCACGCCGGTCGTCGTGGCCACCGTCTGTCTCGCGCATGGGGGACTCTCTCCTGCTGTCGTCCAAGGATCCGGGAATGAGTCTATGACCGGTTCCTCCCGCTTCGACGCCGACTCGGCTCTGACCGTGAGTCCCGGATCACCCCGTCCGACCAGGCCCTTTCCCGAGCTGCCGCGCAGTGGGAGGCAAGGGACCAAGGCCCTCCGGAAAGAGGCCCTTCGCCCTCGAGGGTTCACCGGTCAGCGGGACCACTTCAGCTTTCTGCTCTGC
Source organism: Nocardiopsis alba (assembly GCF_000710955.1). Classification (NCBI taxonomy): domain Bacteria; kingdom Bacillati; phylum Actinomycetota; class Actinomycetes; order Streptosporangiales; family Nocardiopsidaceae; genus Nocardiopsis; species Nocardiopsis alba. The sequence goes on along the minus strand of NZ_BAZE01000002.1, from coordinate 321,635 downwards.
TCTCTCATGAGTAGTAGGGGTATGCGTTCGTGGACCACATGTGAGTTCGATCCGACTACCTCGGCCCCGATGACCACACGCCGATCGGACTTGGCGATCTCGATGGTGAGACCTTCGACCCCGGCCAGTTCGGTCAGATCCACGGGTCCTTCGCCGTGCACACGTATGGTCTCCAAGTTCGGCATATCACGCAGCCATACGGGAAGACGCGCGGTCTCTCTGTAATGAGTCACCTCCAGGCGGCGTACCGAGGGCAGGGAGAGAAGGGTCTTCGCGGTTCGTTCGGTGTCTAGGTGTTGTCGACTCAACTGAAGGTTCTCCAGACGGGGAAGTTCCTTCAGGGGAGCCAGATCGAGGGTGTGGTCGATCTTCCCGTAATAGGAGAAGTGGGCCAGTGAGGCTTCTTGAGAGAGCAGCCCCTCGATGTTCCGCAGAGAGGGGCAGTGAATGATCATTAGCCTCTCCACCCTGTCGGGGGCCGAGGTCAGGCAGTTCAGATCGACGAGCCGATCGTTGTCACGTATCAGGAGTTCCTTCATTCGTCGCCGCGGAAGGAACTGATCGAGAGGAGATCGGGGGAGACAGCGTTCGAACGCCACTTCTTCGAGGGTCGTGAAGTCCGTGATGAGGTCGATGCCCTCGATGAGGTCAGGACGATTGAACATGACGCTTTTCAATGGGCTACTCGATAGAGCCGCGATGCTCCGTACGGTGACGGCTTGAGACGTGGAGAATCGACGGAGTGAGTCCATCCCTCTCAAAGGGGTCAGATCGACTTCCGGCCAGTGATCTCCTAGGGCGGCCTGCATGATGAGAGAGGTCATCTTCGGCACGCGCGCGAGTGCCTTGATCGTGTCGTCGCCGCCTCCCCGGACGAAGTATCGACGTAGCTCTCCTCCGTGGTCGATCGCCAGGTCGAGGTGTTCGACCTGGATCGGGAAGGCGTAAGCGTAAGTATCGATGGTGTCCGCCAAGACCACCTCGGCCATCTCTGCCGAAGGGTCTCGCTCCCAGGCGTCCCGTGCCGCGAAGAACACACCCTGACTACGAAAAGGAAGGGCTCTCTGAATGATCGGTAGTGCCCCCGAGCCTCCGATACGTGAAGCGGCCTCCAGGGTTTTGGCGGCCTGTCTCGCGTTCTTCGGTGGGGCCTCGGCCAGGAGCGGAAGTACTGATTCGCCCACCAGGGTCAGCGCGTGGACGTGTTCCTTCGTCCTCGGCGGCAGGATGCTCCGGACCTTCTCCTCGACCTCCTCCCGGAGTCGCCGCGCCAGTTGGGGTGAGGTCTCCAGGCAGGCGAAGGCCGCCAACAGCAGCCGGTCGCGGTGGCTCTTGACCCGGTCGGCCCGCTCCAGCAGCCCGGCCACCAGCTCCTCGCGCTGGGCGGGCGAGGCGTGGCCCGCGGCCATGACCAGCACCTCGTGCCACTGGTCGTCGTGGGCGTGACGGACGAGCAGCGGAAGGCTGTCCTCCTCCACGAAGGCCTTGGCGGCCAGATACTCCTCGAAGGTGCGGTGCAGGAAGCTCACCCGGTCGACCGCGGGGCTCTGCAACAGGCCGCTGCGGACGAGGAGATGGCCGAAGACCTCCTCGGGTTCCTCGGCGATGTGGTGCATGCTCGCCAGGGCACGGGCGATCTGTCTGCGCGCCGTGGCGATCGGGGCGTCCGAGCTGCCGTTGACGATCAACCACCGGGCCAGCTCCTGCAACAGCAGCACCAGTTCCCGCCGGGACAGGTCCACTCCGGGCACGCCCCGCTGGTGGTCGCGCTCCTTGAGCAGCATCGTCAGCGCCGCCTCGTACACCTCCATCCGGTCCCGGGGCAGCGAGGTGTGCCGGTCGCGGTGGAGCGCGCACAACAGGGCGCACAGCAGCGGGGTCGAGGCGATGGATCTCAGGTGGCCGCGCCCCAGTACCTTGCGGGTCAGCTCGGTCTCGTACCGGGCGAGCAGCGCGCGTTCGGCCTCCTCGGCGACCTCGCCGCGCACCGCCTCGTGCCAGTGGTGGACGAAGGACCGTACGTCCTCGTCGGTGAGCGGCTGGAGTTCGGCGTTCACGAACCCGTCCGTCTCCAACCAGGTCTCCGAGGCCGCCCCGGGACGGGTGGTGACCACGTAGCGGCAGTCGGGGAAGTCGGCGATCAGCCCCTGGAGCCACCGGCGGGCCGCCTCGCGTTCGCCTCCGGGGAGCTCGTCCACCCCGTCCACCAGGACGACCCCGAGTCCCCGGGACAGGACCTCGGTGGCCCACCCCTCGGGCGCCTGGTCGGCCAGGTGGCGGCCGGTGTGCCGGACCAGATCGGCGGGTTCGGGCAGAGGCGCGCCCACGTACTCTCGCAGCGGCACGAGGAAGGGCACGAGCCCGTTCCAGGAGGACAGCGGGTCGGGGAAGTCGCCCTGGCCGGCCCGTACCCCCACCCAGCGCAGGAGCGTGGTCTTACCGGAGCCGGCCGGGCCGCGCAGGAAGGTCCGTCGGTGCCGGGCCAGGACCTGTTCCACCCGCAGGTCGCCGGTGGGGAAGAGGGGCTCGCGGTCGAAGAGGCCCTCGAGGTCCCCCTCCCGCCACTCCCCGGCGACCCTGAGGCTCAGGTAGGCGGTGCTCAGCGGATAACGACGGGTCCCCGCCTCGGTGCCGAACAGCTCCAGCACGTCCCAGCGTTCGGCGGCCTTGCGCCGGTAGGCGGTCAGGAAGGCCGCCTCGGCGTCCCGCTCCCGGCCGGCGCGCACCTCCTCACGGGGGATCCGGTCCAGCAGCTCCTCCAGATGGTCAAGGACGAGCCTCTCCCGCCGGAGCAGCTCGGTGAAGGCGCCGGCCTGGAAACGGGGCAGCGTCGTCAGGGTGGCCATCACGTAGGCGCAGGACTCCGGCAGTACCCGGTCGTACAGGGCCACCGCGACCGCGCTCAGGTCACGGGTGGCGCGGGGGACCTTCGCGCGCAGGTAGCGCTCCAGGTACAGCGGGTCCAGGTCCTGTTCGAAGAGGGTGCGGTCGGTCAGCCCGGCCCGCTCGAAGGTGTCGGCGACGGCCAGGACGGCGGCCTCGCGTTCGTTCTCGGCCAGCCCGCGGAACTCGTGGTCGAGGTAGCCGAGCATCCGCTCGGCGATGCTCTCCTCGATCTCGGCGAATCTGCGCTCCAGTCGGCGCTGTTCCCGTGCGCCGGTGACCTTCTCCCGCACGATGTCGGTGACGGTGGTCGCGGCGCTCTCCGCCAGCGGGTTCCCGATCCAGATTCCGCAGGCGGCCTTGACGACGGCGACACCCACCTTGAGGGCGGCTTCGAACACGAGGTCTCTTTCGGGGGGAGACGACAGGGGGTTCCCCACCCTAGAACGCGAGGGGCCGGTCCGGGCGTCGTCCACAGCCCGGACCGGCCCTTGGCCGAAAACGGCCTCCCGGTCCTCGTCCGCCCCTACAGGTCGGCGGTGTCGAAGGTCGTGTCCGGTTCGGCGGAGAAGCCGTCCGGGCCGCCGAGGTAGAGCGCGTACTCGCCGGAGGCGCCGGGCATGGCCGGGAACACGGTGCTCAGCAGCAGGTCGGCGTAGCCGTCGCCGTCGTAGTCCATCAGCGCGTGGGGGCCGAAGGAGCCGTCCCGGGCGGAGGGCACCGTCAGCGGGTCGGTGCCCGTGCCGCGCAACCCCTCGGGGCCGCCGAGCAGCAGGAAGGCCTCCTCGTAGGAGTAGCCCGGGCCGCTCATCGCCACGACGTCGTCGAAGCCGTCCCCGTCGACGTCGCCGACGAGCAGTTCGCCGCCGAACCCGTCGCCGTCCTCGGCGTCGCCGGGCATGCCCTCGCCGTCACGGTCCAGCCGGATCGGTTCGGCGTCCAGGTAGCCCTCGGAACCCAGGAGGGTGTCCACGTAACCGGGGCGCAGTTCGTCTTCGTAGCCGGGCTCGTTGTTGGGGATCCCGCTGATCCCGATCAGCAGGTCGGCGATGCCGTCCCCGTCGACGTCGCCGGAGGCGCGGGTGTGGGAGAGCGGGGTCTCGCCGACCACCTCCTCGGCCGGGCCGTCGGGGCCCGAACGCAGGATCAGGTCGGTGGCCGGGGACTCGTCCCGGCCGCTGATCAGGATGAGGTCCTGATAGGCGTCCCCGTCGGCGTCGAAGGAGGCGAGCTCGGCGTCCCAGGCCTCCTCGGGCAGGGGGAGGTCGCGCGTCTCGGCGGGCTCGCCCTCGGCGTCGAACGGACCGCGGTGGTAGCGGCTCTCCCATTCGTCGATGGGGCTTCCCTGGACCTGGTCCAGGACCGCGACGTCGGTGTGGCCGTCCCCGTCCATGTCGCCCACGGCGAGGGAGACCGCGGCCATGCCGTTCTCGACCCCGGTGGAGAGCCAGGGCAGGGGGATCGCGGGGCCGGTGGGGCCCTCGGGGCCGCCGAGGACCAGGTAGCCGTCGTCGTCGGCCGCCACGATCAGGTCGGTGTGGCCGTCGCCGTCCAGGTCACCGGTCTCCAGGACGGCCTGCGGGGCGGAGGATCGGGGAAGGTCCAGGTCGGCGGCGGTGAGGAGCACCGACCGGTCCGGGGACAGGCCGTCCTCGCCGCCGAGCAGGACGCCCACGTAGGCTTCCCCGTCCTCGGGGTCGCCCAGGACACCGCTGATCGGCAGGTCGCCGTAGCCGTCCCCGTCGACGTCGATGGGGACGGGGGCGGCCTCCCCGTTGGTGGGCCGGGCGTCGGAGAGGTCGGTGGTGGCTCCGCAACCGGTGGCCGTGATCATGGCGACGGCCAGGAGCGGGGGAAGGGCGATCCGATACTTCATTGCACGTCTTCCTGACGACGGTGGGGTCGTGGGGTTCGATGCGCGGAATCGGCGTTCGGTTGGGCCCGGAACGCCCTTGTTCCCCCGGAACGGCGAACGCGGGCCGGGCGGCGGTGAGCCGTCCGACCCGCGTTCGGCGGTCGGGGAGCGGAGAGGGTCAGCGGGTGACCTTGGCGGAGATGTCGTCCAGGTCGGCGTCCCGTGTCTCGCGGCCGATCAGCAGGGCGATCAGGGTGATGACGCCCACCAGGATCAGGTAGCCGCCGACCCAGGCCAGGCCGAAGGTGCCCGCGAGCCAGGTCGCGATGTAGGGCGCGAAGGAGGCGCCGAACAGACCGGCCAGGTTGTAGGCGGCCGAGGCACCGGTGTAGCGCACCCGGGTCGGGAACAGCTCGGGCAGGACCGCCGCCATGGGGCCGAAGGTCAGACCCATCAGGGACAGGCCGATGATCAGGAACGCCATCACGCCCACGGTGCTCCCGCTGCCCAGCAGCGGGCCCATGGCGAAGCCGAACACGATGATCGCGGCGGTGACCGTGATCAGGGTGGGCCTGCGGCCGAAGCGGTCGGCCAGGATCCCGGCGATCGGGGTGAAGACGGCGAAGAACACCACGCCGATGAGCAGGAAGACGAGGAACTGGGAGCGCTCGTAGCCCAGGCCGGTCTCCGCGTCGGTGCCGAAGCCCAGGGAGAAGACCGTCATCAGGTAGAAGAGCACGTAGGTCGCCAGCATGATGAGCGTGCCGATCAGGACGGCGGACCAGTTGTGGCGGAAGACCTCGACGATGGGGGTCTTGACGCGCTCGCCGGAGGCGATGACCTTCGCGAAGGCGGGGGTCTCGTGCAGGGTCAGGCGCACCCAGAGGCCGATGACGATCAGCGCGATGGAGATCAGGAACGGGATCCGCCAGCCGTAGGCGAGGAAGGTCTCGTCGCTCATGGTCTGGCTCAGCGTCAGGAAGACGGCGTTGGCGAGGAAGAAGCCGATCGGCGCGCCGAGCTGCGGGAAGGTGCCGTAGAAGGCGCGTTTGGCGGGGGGAGCGTTCTCGGTGGCCAGCAGCGCCGCGCCGCCCCACTCGCCGCCCAGGCCCAGACCCTGACCGAAGCGGCACAGGGCGAGCAGCAGGGGCGCGAAGACGCCGATCTGCGCGTAGGTGGGCAGCAGTCCGATCGCGACGGTGGCGATGCCCATGGTCAGCAGGGAGGCCACGAGGGTGGCCTTGCGGCCGATCCGGTCGCCGAAGTGACCGAAGACCCAGGAGCCGATGGGGCGGGCCACGAAGGCGATGGCGAAGGTCGCCAGCGACTGGAGGCGGGCCGCCATCATGTCGCCTTCGGGGAAGAAGAGGTAGGGGAAGACGAGTACCGCGGCGGTCGCGTAGACGTAGAAGTCGTAGAACTCGATGGACGTGCCCACAAGGCTCGCCGTGAGGACCTTCCGTTTGGGGTTGGTCGGGGGCTGCGCCGCGTCGGCTTGTGGCCTTCGCGACGACGGGGTGTCTGCGGAGACGTCCGTCATGGGACTTCTTTCCAGGTCAAGGCGGGTCGATGGCTGGATGTTAGTCGCCGTGGACATTATATGGAACATTTGTCTCGGTATGTGAGATGTGGGAATGTCGGTGTTCATCCCTGTTCGTTCCGTCGGTGTCCACAACGCCCACCACCTCTGGATTCTCGCACCTTCGGTGACGTGGATCACTTACGAAGACGTCACGTTCTCGGACGCCCGTCTCGTCATGTGGATCGACACCGCGTCGGAGGTACCGTCGAAGAAGGGGTCACGTCCCATGAGCCGCCGGTGCTCGGTGTCGGGCACTCCGGGCTCGCGCCATGGCCCGCGTCGCCCGTGCCCGCGCCATGGCCCGGACCACGGGTAGGAGCGCCCGTCCGGGAGTGAGGGAGGCGGGGCCCGCTCAGCGGCCGGTGGACCATTCCGGCGGCCTGATCCTGGGGACCCCCGACACCCGGACCACCCGGGTGCAGTTGTCCCGGAACCGCTTCACCAGCTCGCCGTTGGGGCGGTCACTGCGCTCGACCCACTCGCGGGCGGCCCGGTCGTCGGAGCCGCCCGCCCTCTGGCGCCTGCGCAATCGGCGCTCGCGCACCGGATCGTCGGTCTCCACGTACCACAGCCCCACGAACAGGTCCCGCAGGTCGGACCAGGGTATCTCGTCCGAGGCCAGGTAGTTGCCCTCGGTCACGACGAGACGGGTGTGGGGCTCGATCACGTGCCGGGCGGCGATGGGCTCGTGCAACCGACGGTCGTAGTCGGGCACGTAGACCGGATGATCGGTCTCCGTCAGCAGTCGGCGCACCATCGCCAGGTAACCGTGGGCGTCGAAGGTGTCCGGCGCGCCCTTGCGGTCCCTGCGGCCCGATCGGTCCAACTGGGCGTTGGACAGGTGGTAGCCGTCCATCGGTAGGTAGCCGGCCACGCCCGCGCCCCGCTCCTCCTCGACCCGGTGGACCAGGTAGCGCGCCAGGGTGGACTTCCCCGCGGCCGGAGGCCCGGTCAGGCCGAGCAGCAAGCGGTGCGGGCCCTCCCCGTCCGCCGGCGGAACGAGGTCGAGGACGTCGGAGACGAGCGCGTCGAGCATGGGCTCCAGCCTATGTCGTACGCCGTCGTCCATGGAGGGGGATCGGCCGGAGGGAGGGGGCGCCGCGATGGCGTCCCCTCCCTCCGCGGGCCGTCCTCAGGGGGCGTGGCCGACGTGGGCCAGCGCTTGACGGACCAGGACCCCCTGGCCGCCCTGCATCTCCGCGCGCACCTGAGGGCCGGTCGCCTCCTCGGGGGTGAACCACACCAGGTCCAGAGCGTCCTGACGGGGCTGGCAGTCCCCGCTCACCGGGACGACGTAGGCCATGGCCACCGCGTGCTGACGGGGGTCGTGGAACGGGGTGACCCCGGGGGTGGGGAAGTATTCGGCGACGGTGAACGGCTGCGGCGAACTGGGGATGCGCGGCAGGGCCACCGGGCCCAGGTCCTTCTCCAGATGGCGCAGGAGCGCGTCCCTGACCCGCTCGTGGTACAGGACCCGCCCGGAGACCACGGAACGGTTGAAGCTGCCGTCGGGGTCGGCGCGCATGAGCAGCCCGACGTGCGTCACCTCCCCGTTCGAGTCCACACGGACGGGTACCGCCTGGACGTAGAGCACGGGCATGCGGGCACGAACACTCTCCAACTCATCGCGGGAGAACCAGCCGGGCCGGGTGTCGGCGGTTTCGGTCATAGGGGTGCGCGGTGGTCCGGCCGCTCGAGGCGGTCGCGGAACCGCTCCCTCCCTTCGTCGTCTTCGTGTCCCTGGGGCGGTCGTCCTCGGCGCTCACAGGAGCCACCGGGGTGTCGGCCCTCACATAGGAGTCCAAGTACCGCTTCTATCGCACGCTAGCCCCGAAAGCACGGTGCGGGCCCGACTTCGGGTGTGTCCGAGGGGAATACCCGTGGGTTCCGAGGATCGGGAACCCCGCGCCCGACCTCCGGGAAACCGGGGGCGAGGTGACACCATCCTTCCCAGAGAGCCACATCGGCGAGATTTCGGGGGGTTTCCTCACCAAAAAGCCTCCCGAGACCTCCCTGAAGAGGTTACGATCTCGTACGCGGTTGCGTAGTGGAAAGGTTACGTCCGGTGAGAGGTGGCCCTAGTGGCGAAGGATGCCCTGTTCTCTGCGCGGGAGCGTTTCCCCTGTACGGGGGTGACGGTGGTGCGTGTCCACGGCGAGGTGGACCTGGCCACCGCGGACCGCCTGCGTGATCGACTCCTCCAGGCGGCCGAGGCCTCACGGTGCGACTGCCTGGTGGTGGACATGTCCGGACTCGGGTTCTTCGACGCCAGCGGGGTGCGCGCGCTGGTCTCGGTCTTCCAGACCCTGACCGGACAGGGCCGGCACGTGGTCCTGGCCGAACCCTCGCCCATCGCGGCGCGGGTACTGGAGGCGCTCGGCATGCGGCGCCTGTTCGAGATCTATCCGATGACGGAGATGGCGCTGACCCACACCAGCGGACTGCGGGTGGACGGGGAGCCCATCTTCGACAACCCCGTCCCCTGACCTCGGGGCGGACCCTCGCGGTGGGTCCCCGTCCGGTGCCCCGGGGAAGTGAGGCACCGGGCGGGGACCGCCGCGTTCAGGGGAGCGGGGTGGCGCGTTCGCCGCCGGGAGGCTCCTCGGACCTTTCCAGGAAGGGCGTCAGAAGCTCCGGATCGGCGTCCCGGGCCCAGGCCAGCCCCTGTCCCAGACCCACGTCGGGCACGGTGTACATCCCCTTCCCCGCCGCGGTGGTCGCCGATACGTCGACCAGACCGAGCCGGCGCTGGAACGGTGAACGGGTGATCCGCCAGCCGATCACCGCGGAACGCTCCAGGGCGACGGTGTCGCGGACGGCCATCCCCCTGCGCATCACCAGGTGGTCCGGGTGCAGGCCGTGGCCCAGGGCCCGGTAGGAGCCGACCGCGTAGGCGAACGCCATGGCCGCGATGGCCAGGGCCACCAGAGCCCACCCCCAGTTCGGGGTCTCCTTCACGCCCTCGCTGACCAGGGGGAACGGGATGAGCTGCTCCTCGGCGACCCGGACCGCCTTCCACCAGGCCTCGGTGGCGATCATCTGGAGCCACGCCAGTCCGGCCGCCAGGGCCACGCCCACCAGCGTCACGAGGCCGGCCCGGGTGAACCTGCGGCGCAGGGCGGCCCGGGGGTGGCGTGCCAGCGGCACCTCCAGGGGGGAGGTCGACCGTCCCATGAGGGCGGCGCCCAACGCGCGGGCCCGGGCGCGGGGCATCGCGGGGGACAGGCGGCTCTTGGCGTCGGTCTTCTTGTCGTCGCCGGTCTCCAGCCCGGTCGCCACCGCCTGGACGCTCGCGCCGCGTACCGAGCGCAGCACGAACGGCTCGCGCAGGACCACGCCGTTGAGGCGGCGGCCCTCCACGGAGAGGGAGACGTTGGTCAACAGCCCCCGTCGCAGGCGGACGGTGCCGTCGCTCTCTCTGGTGAGCCGGTAGCCCCACCAGGTCTCCACCGCGGCGGCGACCAGGACGACCACGCCGAACACCAGGAGGGAGAACAGGGCGATGGGGACGACCAGCAGCACCTTGGACATCACCAGGCCGCTCATCTCCCGCATGTCGGGCAGCCCGGACTGATCCGAGACCCAGCGCCAGGCCCAGCCGTTGGTCTGGGCGTTGAAGCCGAGCAGGGCGGCGAACAGACCCAGACCGACACCGAGGGTGGCGGTGGTGGCGGGCGCGTAGGCGAACCAGCGCGGATCGAGTCGGGCCAGCTCGGTCTCCTCCTGCCCGGGAGCCCCCTCGGGCCCCTCCGTCTCTCCCGTCCCCGTGGAGGCCGGGGCCGGACCGCGCTGGAGGAGGTCGCGACGCAGACGCTCCCCCTGTTCGGAGGTCACGTACTGGAGTTGCATCTGATCGCCACCGCTACCGACCTTCTCGCCCGTGCCCACGGTGACCGAGCACAGCCCGAAGATCCGGGTGTAGATCGGGGTGGCCACGTCCACGCTGCGGACGCGTTCGCGAGGGATGGAGCGGTAGGCCTTGGCGACGATTCCCGAACGCATCTCCATGCGTTCGGGGGTGATCCGGTAACGGATCGCGCGCAGGCGCAGCAGGTCCAGGTAGGTCATCAGGGCGACGAAGGCCGCGGTGGCGGGGAGCGGTACCCAGGGCCAGAGGGGAACGCCGACCACGATCAGCACGACGGTCCCGATGATCGCCATGGGGACCATGGACAGGGCCACGATGGCCGTGTTCGCCCAGACGGACAGGGGGCTCAGCCGCTGCCAGTCCTCCTCGGGATCGATCGGGGGCGCCTCCGTCGCCGCGGGGTCCTCGATCGGGTCGACCCGGGGCTCGGGGCGTTCTTCCGGGGCTCCGGAACGGTGGTCGTCGTGGGAGGTCATGTCGCGTCCCCCGGGATCGCCTGGGTGCTGTCGGTGAGCCGGTCGGCGACCTCGGTGGCGAGGCCGTGGGCGAGTCCGGCGATCTCGATGGGGCCGGCGGCGGAGGCGGTCGTCACGGTCACGCTGGACAGGCCGAAGGCCCTCTGGAGCGGTCCGCGCGCGGTGTCCACGGTCTGGATGCGCGACATGGGCGCGACCCGCCACTCCTGCCAGAGCCATCCGCTGGAGGTGTAGACGGCGGTGTCGGTGACCTCCCAGCGGTGCACCCGGAAACGCCACAGCGGCATCACCACGGTGATCAGCAGCCCCACCCCGCCGATGGCCCCTCCCGCGAGCAGGAACCAGAACCGGACCGGTTCCCAGATCAGCGCGGGCACCACGGGGACGGCGGTGAGGACGACCGTCACCAGCAGGGACCTGGTCGTCCACCACCAGACGGCGCGTCGGTCCACGCGGTGGTGGGGCGGTCGCAGGCGCAGAGCGTCGGTGCTCATCGCGACCACGTCTCCTCTCGTTCGGGCCTCGGGGGCGGGGCCGGCTATTAAAAGTGATATCACAATGCTATGCTCACGTCATCACTCAAGAGGAGGGAACAGCGATGAGCGACAACCCGGGTGTCATCAGGCCGACACCCCAGTACCGGGAACGAGAGGCCTTCGGGTCCGGCGGGATCCCCATGTTCGTGGTGTCCCTGGTCCTGTTCCTCGGGGGCGTGGGCCTGGCCCTACTGCCCCTGTTGGGAGCCCCCGGCGCCCTGATCGCGGTCGGGGTGGTCCTGGCCCTGATCGGCGCCTTCCTGTCCTTCGGCCTGACGATGGTCGCCCCCAACGAGGCCCAGGTCGTCCAGTTCTTCGGCCGCTACGTCGGCACCATCCGCACCGACGGTCTGCGCTGGGTCAACCCGCTCACCGTGCGCAACGCGGTCTCCACCCGCATCCGCAACCACGAGACGTCGGTGATGAAGGTCAACGACGCCTCGGGCAGCCCCATCGAGATCGCGGCCGTCGTGGTCTGGCAGGTCGAGGACACCGCCCGTGCCTCCTTCGAGGTGGACGACTTCGTCCAGTTCGTCTCCACCCAGACCGAGGCGGCCGTCCGTCACATCGCGGGCAAGTACCCCTACGACTCCTACGGTGACGACGCCGTCCCGTCCCTGCGGGACAGCGCCGACGCCATCACCGAGCAGCTCTCCAAGGAGGTCGCCGAACGCGTGGACGCCGCGGGGGTGAAGATCGTGGAGTCCCGGTTCACCCACCTGGCCTACGCGCCCGAGATCGCCCAGGCGATGCTCCAGCGCCAGCAGGCCAGTGCCATGATCGCCGCCCGCGCCGAGATCGTCGAGGGGGCCGTCACCCTGGTCGACCGCGCCCTGGAGCGTCTGTCGGACGAGGACGTCGTGGACCTGGACGAGGAGCGCAAGGCCGCCATGGTCAGCAACCTGCTCGTGGTCCTGTGCTCGGACCGTCCCGCCAGTCCCGTCGTCAACACCGGGACCCTCTACCAGTAGATCCGGGTGAGGTGCCGTGCCCGAGCGCAAGAAGGTCCTACTGCGTCTCGACCCCGCCGTCCACGACGCGCTCGCCCGGTGGGCCGGGCAGGAGTTGCGCAGTACCAACGCCCAGATCGAGTTCCTGTTGCGTCGCGCCCTCGACGACGCCGGGCGGATGCCCAAGGAGGCCCGGGACATCCCCCGTCGCGGTCGCCCGCGTAAACGCGCGGACGAACCGGAGGAGGACGGGAGGGAGTGAGCCCGGGGTCCGTCGAACGTCGGGACCATGGACGTTCGACGGGCCCCGGCACGCGCTTCCTCCGGGGCGGGTCAGAGCGCCGCCGCGACCGCCCTGCCCGCGGTGCGGCCGGAGAAGATGCAGCCGCCCAGGAAGGTGCCCTCCAGTGAGCGGTAGCCGTGCACGCCGCCGCCACCGAAACCGGCCACCTCACCGGCCGCGTACACCCCGGGCAGCGGGGTGCCGTCGGCGCGCAGGACCCGCGCGTCCAGGTCGGTGTGCAGCCCGCCCAGGGTCTTGCGGGTGAGGATGTGCAGCCGCACCGCGATCAGCGGGCCCGCGGAGGGGTCCAGGATCGGGTGCGGCGAGGCCACCCGGGCCAGCCGGTCGCCCTTGTAGTTGCGCGCCCCGTGGATCGCCATGACCTGGAGGTCCTTGGTGAAGGTGTTGGCCATCTCCCGATCGCGGGCCACCACCTCGCGGGTCACGAGGTCGGCGTCCAGCACGTCGTCCCCGGCGACCCTCTTCATCTCGCGGATCAGTTCCGGCAGCCGGTCGGCGACCACGAAGTCGGCCCCGTGGCGTTTGAAGTCCTCCACCGGCCCCGGGGCGCCCGGCAGGATCCGCTTGAGCACCAGACCGATGTCCTTACCGGTCAGATCGGGGTTCTGCTCGGACCCCGAGAGCCCGAACTCCTTCTCGATGATCTTCTGCGAGAGCACGAACCACGTGTACTCGTGGCCGGTGCCCATGATGTGCTCCAGGGTGCCCAGGGTGTCGAAGCCGGGGAAGCAGGGCGCGGGGAGGCGCCGACCGGTGGCGTCCAACCATAGAGAGGAGGGGCCGGGCAGGATGCGGATCCCGTGCCGGGACCAGATCGGGTTCCAGTTCTGGACGCCCTCGGTGTAGTGCCACATGCGGTCGCGGTTGATGATCTCGCCGCCGGCCTCCTCGGTGATGCCGAGCATGCGCCCGTCCACGTGTTCGGGAACGCCCGACAGCATGTGCTCGGGAGCTTTGCCCAACCGCTCGGGCCAGTTCCGGCGCACCAGGTCGTGGTCGGCGCCGATCCCGCCCGAGGTGACGATGACCGCCTGGGCCTCGATGTCGAAGGCGCCCGTGACGTCCCTGTTGCTGGCCTGGCCGCGTTCGATGTCGCTGGGGGCCAGCACGGCGCCCCTGACGCCGGTGACCCGGCCGCCGGTCACCACCAGTTCGTCCACCCGGTGGCGGAAGCGCAGGTCCACCCGGCCGCGTTCGGCGCCGGCGCGCACACGCCGTTCGAAGGGGGCCACGACCCCGGGGCCGGTGCCCCAGGTGATGTGGAAGCGCGGCACCGAGTTGCCGTGCCCGCCGGCCAGGTGGCCGCCGCGTTCGGCCCAGCCCACCAACGGGAAGATCCTGAGCCCTTGGGCGCGCAGCCAGGGATACTTCTCGCCGGAGGCGAAGTCGACGTAGGCCTCGGCCCACTTGCGGGGCCACTCGTCCTCGGGGCGGTCGAAGGCGGCGGTCCCCATCCAGTCCTGGAGGGCGAGTTCGGGGGAGTCCCGGATCCCCATCCGGCGCTGTTCGGGGGAGTTCACGAAGAACAGGCCGCCGAAGGACCAGTGGGCCTGACCGCCCAGGGACTGTTCGGGCTCCTGGTCCAGCAGGATCACCCGTTTGCCGGCCTCGGCCAGCTCCGCGGTGGCGGCCAGGCCTGCCAGCCCTGCCCCGACGACGATCACGTCGGCCTGGTCGGTGCTCATGGGTCACTCCTCCGGGGGTTCTTCCGGCCCGCGTGGGCGGGGCGCGTCGTGGTGACGGTCCGCCCCGTCGCGAGGGCCGGGGCGGGGCCGATATGTGGCTCACGCCACAGTCTCGGTCAGAGTGCGACCTTACGGGAACCTCGTCCCGAGAGGTCGGGGAGGTCCCGGTTGCGCACTCGTCCCCGCCCCGAACGTCCACCTCTAGGAGTCGAAGAGCACCAGGGAGCGCCCGCCCTGCCCTCGGCGCATTCTCTCGAAGGCCTCCGCGATCCCCTCCAGGGGGATCTCGTCGGTGACCATGGACGACAGCGCCAGGTCGCCGGAGCGGACCGACTCCGCCAACACCGGGATGTCCCGGTCCGGATCTCCGGAGCCGTACACACAGCCCTGGAGGGTGCGGGCCTGGTGGAACACCTCCAGGGCGCTGAAGGAGATCTCGTCCTGTGCCGAGCCCACGCCCACCACGGTGACGGTGCCGCCCCGTCGGGTGGAGTCCCAGGCGGCGCGCATCACCTCGGCCTTGCCCACCACCTCGAAGGCGTGGTCGACCCCGCGGCCTCCGGCGATCGCGCGCACCTCCTTGGGCGTGGTGGCGTCGGCGACCAGGAAGTGGGTGGCGCCCAGGGACCGGGCCACCTCCTCCTTCTCCGGGGCGGCGTCCACCGCGATCAGCGGGTCGGCCCCGGCGATCCGGGCGGCCTGCAACAGGGACATGCCGACCCCGCCCAGACCCATGACCAGGGCGGAGTCGCCGGATCGCAGTCTCGCGGCGTTGTTGACGGCGCCCCAGCCGGTGAGGACCGCGCAGCCCAGCAGCGCCGCGGCGGCCGGGTCGACCCCCTCGGGCAGGGGGACCAACGCGTGGGCGGGTACGACCGTGGCCTCGGCGAAGGCGCCGGTGTTCAGGCCGGCGTGGACGGGGGTGCCGTCGGTCAGTTCGGCGTAGGGGGTCAGGGTCCCGTCCAGGGAGTGCTCGCACAGGTACGGTTCCCCCTTGAGGCAGAACCAGCAGGCCCGACAGGCCGGTGCCCAGTTCAGGACGGCCCGGTCGCCGGGGGAGAGGTGTTCGACGTCGGGGCCGACCGCCTCGACGACGCCGGAGCCCTCGTGTCCCAGCACCACGGGCCAGAGCTGGGGGAGGATCCCGTTGGACAGGGACAGGTCGGAGTGGCACACGCCCGCGGCGGTCATGCGTACGCGCACCTGGCCGGGCCCGGGGTCGGGGAGGACCAGTGGGCGGATCTCGGGAGGCGCCCCGGCCTCGAGGAAGACGGCGGCCTTGACTGTCGTGCTCATGGAGGCTCCAATCGTGGAATCGCCGAACCTCTGACAATACCGGCCGGTCGGTCTTTTTCCTGGAATGACGCTGGAAAAGCCGTGCCCGTTCGTGCCTTCGGCCGCCTCCGAACCCCGGGAGTGGCTGGGGATCCCACGAAACCCTCTGATTTCAACCGTTCTATGGAAAAGCCTATATTGACCCCCACATGGGGCGGGTATATCCCTTTTATCCCCCGGGAACGCGGTGCGCTCGAAACCCGGACCACCGCGGGCCGTCCGGCCTCCGGGGTACCTCGATGGGGAGGTTCCATGGTTCGACCCGAGGACACGTCGAGGGTGGGCGGCCCCCGGCACTACCTGATGTGCCGCCCCACCCACTTCGCGGTGGAGTACGCGATCAACCCCTGGATGGATCCGGCCGTGGGCGTGGACCGCGCACGCGCCATCCGCCAATGGGAGGGACTCAGGGAACTGTACCGATCCCTGGGGCACCGTGTGAGCGAGATCGAGCCGATAGAGGGTCTACCCGACATGGTCTTCGCCGCCAACGGGGCCCTGGTCGTGGAGGGACGTGTCTACGGCGCGCGGTTCGCCGGGGCCGAGCGCACCCCCGAAGGCCCCGCCTATCTCGACTGGTTCCGTCAGGCCGGCTACACCGAGATCAAGGAGCCCAAACACGTCAACGAGGGCGAGGGCGACTTCATCACCCTCGACGACGTCATCCTGGCCGGTACCGGCTTCCGCACCGAGGCGGCCGCCCACCAGGAGGCCGAACGCCTCCTGGGCCGGCCCGTCGTCACCCTGCAACTGATCGACCCGCGCTTCTACCACCTGGACACCGCCCTGTTCGCCCTTTCCGGTGACCAGGTGGCCTACTACCCCGGTGCCTTCTCCGAAGGGAGCCGACGGGTCCTGCGCGCCCTCTACCCCGACGCGCTCCTGGCGACCGAGGAGGACGCCGCCGTGCTCGGCCTCAACGCGGTCTGCGACGGCGAGAACGTGGTGATCGCCGCCGAGGCCGAGGCCCTCGCCGACCGGCTGCGCGCCCTGGGGTACACCGTGCACCCGGTCGAACTCGACGAGCTCCGCAAGGCCGGCGGCGGGGCCAAGTGCTGCACCCTCGAACTTCGGGACACGCCCCTGGACTGAGGGACGGTCGGGCGGGTTCCTCGAGGAGCCCGCCCGACCACGATGTGTGATGGGACACGCTCCGGATCCCCCTTCCGGGCGGCCCCACAGGTCACGTACACGCCCCTTCCCCGGCGCCGGCGCGGGCGGCCGAAACGAGGGCCGAGAGACCCTGGTCCCGGTCGACGATCCCGTTAGGCTCTGGACGCGTGAAGACCAGACAGCGCGGGCTCCCGCGCAGGATCCGGGAACAGCAACTGATCGACGCCGCGGTCACGGCGTTCGCCCGGGGCGACTACCACACGGTCAGCGTGGAGGAGATCGCGGCGGCCGCGGGAACGTCGAAACCGACGGCCTACCACTACCTGGGTTCCAAACAGAAGATCTTCGCCGCCTGCGTGAACCGCGAGGTCGAACGTCTCGTGGCCGCGGTCCGCGCCGCCGTACGCGACCCGGAGGCCGAGGACCCCGATCCGCTGCGGCGCGGTATCCGGGCCTTCTACGCCTTCGTGGTGGCCAACGGGGAGAGCTGGACCGTCCTGTACCGGAGGGCGGCCGCGCAGGGCCCGCCCTTCGAGGAGGAGACCGTCCGCATGCGCGACCGCGTCATCGACGAGGTGACCGCCCTCATCACCGAGTGCGTCCTCGACGGCCACGACGGTCCGGCCCCGCGCGACGTCCGACTGCTCGCCCGGGTGACCGTGAGCACCGCCGACGCCTTCGCCGACTGGCTGCTCGACCACCCGGACGAGACCCCCGACACGATGGCCGGGCACGTCACCGAGCTGACCCGGGCCCACCTGCGCTCACTCGCCCCCGTCCGGGCGTGAACGAGGCCCGGCCCGGGCCGCTCGGCGCTCAGCCCTCCGAACGCCGCCGGTGGTTCAGGGCCAGCAGGGAGACCAGGTCGTAGGCGACGTGGGAGGCGGCGGTGGAGGTGATCTGCGCGTGGTCGTAGGCCGGGGCGACCTCCACCACGTCGGCGCCGACCAGGTTCAGATCGGCCAGCCCGCGCAGGATCTCCAGCAGCTCACGGCTGGTCAGACCGCCGGCCTCGGGGGTGCCGGTGCCCGGGGCGTGGGCCGGGTCCAGGACGTCGATGTCCACCGAGACGTACAGCGGACGGTTCCCGATGCGCTGACGCAGCGCGTCGGCGATCTCGTCCACGCCCTTGCGCAGGACGTCGGCGGCGGTGACGATGCCGAAGCCGAAGCGGCGGTCGTCCTCCAGGTCGCGCTTGCCGTACAGCGGACCCCGCGTGCCCACGTGCGCGATGGCCTCGGTGTCGAGGATGCCCTCCTCCACCGCGCGACGGAAGGGCGTGCCGTGGGTGTAGGGCTCGCCGAAGTAGGTGTCCCAGGTGTCCAGGTGGGCGTCGAAGTGCAGCATCGCGATCGGGCCGTGCTTCCGGTACAGGGAGCGCAGCAGCGGCAGCGCGATCGTGTGGTCGCCGCCCAGGGTGACCAGGCGGGTCCCGGCCTCGACGAACTTCGAGGCGCCCTGGTCCAGGGTCTCCACCGCGTCCCCGATGGAGAACGGGTTCACGGCGATGTCGCCGCCGTCCACCACCTGGAGGCGCTCGAACGGGGCCACGTCCAGACCCGGGTGGTAGGGGCGCAGCAGTCGGCTGGCCTCGCGGATCGCCGAGGGGCCGAAACGGGCGCCGGGACGGTAGGACACACCGGTGTCGAAGGGGACGCCGACCACGGCGATGTCGGCGTGCTCGACCTGGTCGATACGGGGCAGGCGCGCGAAGGTCGCCGGGCCCGCGAAACGCGGAACGAGGCTGGAGTCGGTGGGGCCGATCGGTGCGTTCATGGATCCGTTCCTGTTCGTCGGTCTCGTCTGACGTGGTGCCGGTGGTCCTCGTCACGGCGGCCTGGCCAGAGTAGGTATTCGGTAGCCTCGACTCCAATGGTCGAATCGCACTATGGAAACGCCCTGACTGGACGAATCATCCAGAAGGGTAAGGAGGGGGCGGCCTCGTGAACACGGACCGGACCGACGTCCACCACGTGCTCTTGAGCGAGATCGTGGGCCGCCGCGACCTCGACCTGACCCTCGTCGTGGCCGCGGGGGACCCGCCCATCACCTGGGCCACCGCCAGCGAGCTGGTCGAGCCGGCCGTCTACCTGCGCGGGGGAGAACTGCTGCTCACCGCCGGGGTCAACCTCCCCGAGACCGTGGAGGGGACCCGCGACTACGTCGCCTCGCTGGTCTCCGTCGGGGTCGGTGCCCTGGGCTTCGGGGTCGCGCCCGTGCACGAGGCCGTCCCCGAGCCTCTCGTCGACCAGTGCAGGGAACAAGGACTGCCGCTGCTCCGGATCCCCCGGACCACCTCCTTCTCCGCGGTCGGCCGTGCGGTGGGGGAGGAGTTGTCCGAACGCCACCTGCGGGTCCTGCGCGGGATCAGCGAGTCGCATCAGGCCCTGGCCCGCGCCGTCACCGCCCCCGACCCGGTGGAACGGCTGCTGAGGGTGCTGGCAGGGGCCCTCGGGGGCTGGGTGGTCCTGGCCCCCACCGGCCCCGACGCGCGCGTCCGTCGTACCGACGGCGCCCCCACGGCGTTCCCCGACGACCTGCGCTCCCTGATCGTCCGACTGACCACACCGGGCGGCCCGCGCAGCGCCAAGGCCGAACTGGGGGCCGACGAGGTCTTCCTGCACACGGTGGGCCCACCGCCCGAGGAACGGGGCGTGGTCATGGTGGGGCGTCCCACCCCGCTCGACATCACCGACCGCGCGGTCCTGCGCACCGCGACGGCCCTGCTCGAACTGCTCTTCCGTGCCGGCGGCGAGGGGCCGCCGGACCCGGCCCTGCCGCTGGTCGCGCTGCTGTTGGACGGCGGCCTCGACACTCGCTCCTCGACCGTCCTGGCCGGCCTCACCGACACACGCGCGCGTTCGGGGCACGACACCGCGCGACCGTCGACGGGGGAGCGGGGCACCGCCTACCGGGTGCTCCGGGCCTCGCCCGCCTCCGACGGCGGGCCCGCCGCGGCGACCGATCCGACCTGGGGCACCCACCTGGTCGACCGGCCCGCCCCGGACGCCGCCGACGAGGTGGCGCGGGCGATCCTCTCCGATCGAGGCGCCCGGGCCCATCGTGAGCATCTGGACCTGCTCCGCTCCCAGGGGTGGGTCGGCGCCCTGAGCCCGGCGGTGGCCGCTGCGGAGCTGCCCGAAGCCGACCGCGACGCCGCCTCCCTCCTGGTCCGCGCCCGGGCCCTGGGAGAGCCGCTGCTGTACCCGACCGAGGGGGACGACCCCTTCGACGCCCTCCTGTCCTCGACCGAGGCCGCAAGGGCGGGCCGGGCGATCCTGGGGCCGCTCGCCCGGGACACGGACACGGCCCGCGCTCTGCGCGCCACCCTGCACGCCTGGCTCGCGCGCCACGGCAACTGGGACCGGACCGCCGGCGACCTCGGTGTGCACCGCAACAGCGTCCGCCACCGCATCGGGCGGATCGAACGCGACCTGGGGGTGGACCTGGCCGACCCCGAACATCGGATGCGCCTGTGGTTCGCCCTCACCCGCGGGTACGCGGGAGAACCCCCGGGGTCTGTGGCCGGTTCCGGCCACCCGAGCACGGGTTCCGACGGGCCTCCCCGAGGCCGGGACGCCCCTTCCGCCGGGTGACCTGCGCCGGCCCGTTCCGGTTGGGGCGGGCGAAGCGGTTTCGGCGGACGGCGCATCGAACGACGTTCGGTCGGTCTCCAGGGATAATCATCGCGAGAATCGGAGGCTCAGGGCCGAAAAGGCTTCCGGAAAAAAGGCATCTCGCGGTTCCGTTGGTCCGGTCCCGCTCGAACCAGGAAACTGGGAACGCCACAGCCGACACGAGGTCTGGGGGCCATATGACGTTTCCTCCGCTGGACACGGCGCTGCCCTCCGGCGCCGACGCTCGCGAACACGCCGACCTGCTCCGTCGTGCCCACGACGCGCTTCTGTCGGGCCGGCCCGCGCCCGCCACGCTGCGGCCGGTGATCGAGGACTCCTGGCGGAGGATGCGAGGTTTCGGCATCGACCCCGATGGCGCCCCTCCGCCCAGGATGGCACCGCTGGACGAACTCCAACGACACCGCGAGTCCTCGCCCATCGCCGACGTCCTGCCCCTGATCCGCAGATCCCTGGTCTCGGTGGCCGATCAGGCCGACCACATCATGCTGGTGACCGACGCCGCCGGGCAGGTGCTCTGGCGGGAGGGCTCCCGCCGGATGCGTTCGGTCGGCGACCGGGTCGGTCTGGTCGAGGGCTCCTACTGGAACGAGGGCAGTACCGGGACCAACGCCATCGGCACCGCCCTGGTGGTGGGACGCCCCGTCCAGATCTACTCCGCCGAACACTACGTGCGGAGCCTGCACACCCTCACCTGTGCCTGCGCGCCCGTCCACGACCCCCGGGACGGCAGACTGCTGGGCGCCATCGACGTCACCGGACCGGTCTCGACCGTCCACCCCTCCACCCTGGCCCTGGTCCACGCCGTGGCGCAGCTGGCCGAGACGCACCTCCAGGGCATCCACCACACCCACCTGGAACGGCTGCGCTCGGTGGCGGCCCCGCTGCTGGCCGGGATGGGCAGGCCGGCCCTGGTCGTGGACGACATGGGTTGGACCGCGACAGCGGTGCACATGGAACCGGTCAGACGGGTGCTGCTCCCCAAACACTGCGAGGCCGGGACCGTCTGGCTTCCCGCGCTGGGGGAGTGCGCCCTGGAACCGCTTCCGGGGGGCTGGCTGATCCGCCCCGGCCCCGAGGAGAAGGCCGGATCCACCTCGCTCACCCTCGACCTGAGCCGACCGGGGGCCTACTCGGTGACGGTCTCCGGTTCCAGCGGGGAATGGGTCCAGAACCTGTCGCCGCGTCACGCCGAGCTCCTCCTGCTCCTGGCCGCGCACCGGTCGGGGCGCTCGGGGGCCGAGCTGTCCCGGGACGTGTTCGGTTCGGAAGGGCACGTGGTCACGGTGCGCGCCGAGCTCTCCCGCATGCGGCGCAACCTGGGCGGGGTCGTCGAGAGTCGCCCCTACCGCTTCTCCGAGGAGGTGGTGGTACGGCTGGTGGGGCCGTCCTCGCCCCTGGACCTGCTGCCCGGATCCCTCGCCCCGGGGGTCCGGCGCCTGCGCGAGCGGACGTGCACGGCGGAGCTGTTCGATCGGGTGGGCTGAGGGCCGCGCAACCTGTTGCAACCGTTGCCCTCCCCGCGGCCATGGGGTCAACTGGTTCCAGCGCGGCCCGCACACCGGCGCCGGCCTCCGGGCGAGAGAGGGCACGGTGGTCATCGCCGGTGCGGGGCGCGTCCGTGTCCTACGGGCCTTGAGGGGGGTACGGGGGCGAGGACGGACGCGCCGAAGGTCCGGCTCCGGGAGGTTCGGGGGATCCTCCGGGGCCACGCGCACGACACGGCCCGGCCCGGGGACGCCACATCGTCTCCGGGCCGGACCGCCGTCGGGGGTGGTTCATCCACCGTTCCCCTCGGCCTTGTCGGGTGGTGTGTCCCCCTCGGGCGGGACGTCCCCCGGAGAATCGGCTGCCTCGGGCGAGCACTGGAAACAGTCCATGGTGAACAGTTCCTCGCCGTCCACGACCCCGAGGAAGTCGCCGCGCAGGCTGTCGTCGCCCTCGCCGCGTTCGGCCAGGGCGTTCACGAGCAGGCTCCCCTCGAACCGGAGCTGTTCGCCCTCACGTCCCCGGCCGGTGCAGACCACCCGTAGGCGTTCCTCGCCGTCCTCGTCTTCGAGGACGCTCTCGCCCGCGGTCAGTGGCTCGTTCGAGACCGTGGCGTCGGGCTCCTCCAGTGGTCCGGGCGCCGACGAGGTCTCCTCGGAAGGGGAGCCCGAGGGTGTGGAGCAGACGAGGGCGCCCTCCACGGGGTGGCCCTTGCGGGCGAAGGCCCGCTCCGCCCCGGGGCGCAGGACCGACACCGAGAGGGCGTCGGCGGCCTTGGTCAGTTCCAGCCGGGCGGCGTCGATCTCCTGCTCCGTGGGCCCGGCGGGGGCGCACGAGGCGAGTGCTCCGCACAGGAGCAGTGCCAGCGAGGCGGCGGCGGTGGTCGAGTGGACTCTCAAGGGTCCTCCTCCGGTTCGGTGGCGCCCCCGTCCCCGGGCGCGCTGATCCACCGCACCAATGTCTCCGATGTACATAAAGTAACCAATGTCCAACTCAAGGTGTTCGAGTGAAAAGTGCGTCATGTTCTGGTCACCCGCCTGTGAGTCGCGCCACTCTCATGGGTACCGTCTCCGTCACCGAGCGCTACACCCGGTGTGCGCGAGAAGGTGCGGCGGGGCCGCGTAAGCCCTGCTGGGGCGCGTTCACACGGGCACTGGGCTAGACTCGGGACATTTCCGAACCGCGTTCGATGGTTCGTACAAGACCCGACCGAATCACCCGGAGCCACTCGTGGCCCGCGTGAACCAGGGGCCACGAATCGGCGTCGAACCAGGAACCGACGAGGTTCCCGGAACGACCCGGTGACCCCACAAGACCGTCCTTCCTTCGGAGGTGGACCGTGTCCGCTGACCACCGAGAACAGCAGCCCGGACAACAGGGCTCGCGCATCGACCCCCACATCGGCCGCTACGCACGCCGAGCCGAGGGCATGGTCGCATCGGAGGTCAGGGCACTCTTCGCCGTCGCGTCCCGACCAGAGGTCGTCTCCCTGGCCGGCGGTATGCCCAACGTCGCCGCGCTGCCCCTCGACCAGATCGGCGACCTGGTCAAGGACGTCGTCTCCGAGGAGGGCCCCGCCGCCCTCCAGTACGGCTCCGCCCAGGGCGACCCCGTCCTACGCGAGCTGATCTGCGACTACATGACCCTGGAGGGCGTCCAGGCCGGTCCCGACGACCTCATCGTCACCGTCGGCTCCCAGCAGGCGCTCGACCTCATCACCCGCGTCTTCGTCGACCCCGGCGACATCGTGCTGACCGAGGCCCCCACCTACGTCACCGCGATCAACACCTTCGCCGCCTTCCAGGCCGACATCCGCCACGTGGGCATGGACGATCAGGGCGTACTCCCCGACGAACTCGACCACGCCCTCACCCAGGCCGCCAAGGCCGGGCGCACCGTCAAGTTCTTCTACACGATCCCCAACTTCCAGAACCCCGCCGGCATCACCATGACCGCCGAACGCCGGGCCCGGGTCATGGAGATCTGTCAGCGCCACGACGTCCTCATCATCGAGGACAACCCCTACGGTCTGCTGCGCTACGAGGGCGAGCCCCAGCCCACCCTCTACTCCCAGGGCGACGGCAACGTGATCTACCTCGGATCGCTCTCCAAGACCCTGTCCCCGGGACTGCGCATCGGCTGGGCCCTGGCCCCCTCCGCGGTCCGGGCCAAACTCGTCCTGGCCGCCGAATCGGCGATGCTCAGCCACTCCACGTTCAACCAGCTCGTCGTCCGCCGCTACCTGAGCACCTTCCCCTGGAAGGAACAGATCAAGGCGTTCAACAGCATGTACGGGGAACGCCGCGACGCCATGCTCGGCGCCTTGGCGGCGATGATGCCCGACGGCTGTACCTGGACCAGGCCCGAGGGCGGCTTCTTCGTCTGGGCCACCCTGCCCGAGGGCATCGACGCCAAGGCCATGCTGCCGCGCGCGGTCAACGAACGCGTCGCCTACGTCCCCGGCACCGGCTTCTACGCCGACGGGCGCGGACGCGCCAGCATGCGGCTGAGCTTCTGCTACCCGACCCCCGAGCAGATCCGCGAGGGCGTGCGCAGGCTCGTCGGGGCGATCGAGGGCGAACTCGACCTGCGCGACACGTTCGGCCCCGCCATGAACCGGCCCACCGAAGGCAGCCAGGCACCCACCCCGGACCTGCCCTGACACTCTCCCAAGGGTCCAGCACCATGACAGCAGCACAGAAGGAGGGTCGCGCCGTGGCCGACCTTGACCGGGTACTCGTCCTCGCCGGAGGCCTGTCCCCCGAACACGAGGTGAGCGTCCAATCCGGACGCGGTGTCGCCGAGGCCCTGCGCCGACTCGACATCGAGGTCCAGGTCGCCGACGTCGACTCCGACCTGCTCCGACGTCTGACCGACGACCCGCCCCAGGTGGTCTTCCCCGTCCTGCACGGGTCGGCCGGTGAGGACGGCGTGATCCGCGAGGTCCTGGAACTGGCCGGGGTCCCCTACGTGGGCGCCCGCCCCGACGCCTGCCGACTGGCCTACACCAAGCCCGCGGCCAAGGCCCTGCTCGCCGACCGCGGCGTCCGGGTGCCGCGCGGCGCCACCCTGCCCAAGTCGGTCTTCCACGACCTGGGCGCCCCGGCGCTGTTGGACAAGCTCATCGAACGCCTGGGCATGCCGCTGTTCGTCAAGCCCGACCGCGGCGGCTCCGCCTTCGGCGCCACCCCGGTGGCCTCGTCCGGAGAGCTCTCCACCGCGCTGGTCTCCTGCTTCGCCTACGGGGACTCGGCGCTCGTCGAAGAGCAGGTCCAGGGCACCGAGCTGGCGGTGAGCGTGCTCGACACCGGCGACGGCCCCGTGGCCCTGCCCGCCGTGGAGATCGTCCCCGACGGCGGCGTGTACGACTACGCCGCCCGCTACACGGCCGGCCGGACCGAGTTCTTCTGTCCGGCCCGCCTGGACGCGGAGACCATCGAGGCCGCGAGCGAGGTGGCCCTGACCGCCCATCGTGCCCTGGGGCTGCGCGACCTGTCCCGGACCGACCTCATCGTCGACCCCGACGGCGAGATCGTCTTCCTGGAGACCAACGTCGCCCCCGGTCTGACCCCCACCTCCACGTTCCCGATGGCGGCCGCCGCCGCGGGACGGGACTTCGGTCTGCTCTGCCGCGAGCTCGCCCACCAGGCACATCTGCGCGGCTGATCGCGCACGCGACCCCGTCGAGGCGAACGCCCCGGCGGGGTCGTCTGCGTTCCAGGGCCATGTGACACGATCACGACCATGGCGAAGATCCACGACACCATCGATGCCCGTCTGGAACGCTTCCTCCTCGACCAACCGGTCTTCTTCGTCGGTACCGCGCCCCGGGCCGACGACGGTCACGTCAACGTCTCGCCCAAGGGCATGGGCGGCACCTTCGCGGTGCTCTCCGAACACCGCGTCGCCTACCTCGACTACACCGGATCGGGTGCGGAGACCATCGCCCACCTGCGGGAGAACGGCCGTATCGTCCTGATGTTCTGTGCCTTCGAGGGACCCCCGTCGATCGTCCGGCTCCACGGTCGCGGCCGCGTCGTCCTGCCTGCGGACGGGGAGTTCGACGAGCTGCGCTCCCACTTCCCCAAGGAACGTGTCCTCGGTCAACGCTCGATCATCGTGGTCGACGTCGCCCGGATCTCCGACTCCTGCGGGTTCTCCGTCCCCCTGATGGAGCTCCGCGGCGACCGCGACCTGCTGGACCGCCACCACGAACGTCGCGATCCGGAGTACTTCACCGACTACCTGC
This sequence comes from Nocardiopsis alba, assembly GCF_000710955.1. NCBI lineage: Bacteria > Bacillati > Actinomycetota > Actinomycetes > Streptosporangiales > Nocardiopsidaceae > Nocardiopsis > Nocardiopsis alba. The sequence continues at coordinate 295,676 of NZ_BAZE01000002.1, read as the reverse complement.
GCCGCCGCAACGCCACGAGCGTCGACGGGCTCCCTGCCGTCCCGGCACCGGACGAGGGATAGGGGAGCGGGTCGGCCGCCACGCCACGACGGCCCACCCGTTCCGTCGCCCCGGCTCCGCGCCCGTGTCACCGGCTCGGAGGCCCGGGGCGATCTCGATGAGATCACGGGGCCCGGCGGTGGGCAAGAGGTCGGACGGCCCGATCGTTATGGAGGGTCCCGCCACAGGGCGTGGGCCCGGTTTCCCCTTCGTGACAGGACTCGCGGCCGCCGAACGGCGTTCTGTCACTGTTCACCTGGGTGTGGGGGGTATTGCGTGGCTCTTGTGACGGAAGTTACACTCCGCTCATTCATTCCGCGATGAGGAATGTAAATTCCAACCCCCGTCCCCTGTGGAGGGTGTCCATGGCCGTGGCCACGGAAACCGACTCGTCCCCCCGACCCCGCCGCATCTACCACTCCCTCTTCTTCCAGGTGATCGTCGCCGTCATCCTCGGCGTACTGATCGGACACCTGTGGCCGACGGTCGGCGAAGCGCTGCGCCCCCTGGGCGACGGCTTCATCCGACTCATCAAGATGCTGATCGCGCCGCTCATCTTCTGCGTGATCGTCACCGGCATCGCCAAGGTCGGAGACCTCGGCTCCGTGGGACGCATCGGCGTCAAGGCCCTGGTCTACTTCCAGGTCGTCACCGCCTTCGCCCTGTTCTACGGCATGGTCGTCGCCAACCTCTTCAAGCCCGGCGTGGGCTTCGAGGTCGACCCCGCCGACCTCGACACCGGCGCCCTGGAAGAGGTCACCCAGGGCGGAGAGCTGCCCGGCGTGGCCCAGTTCTTCCTCGACGTGATCCCCGAGAGCGTCGTCGGCGCCTTCGCCGAGAACTCACTCCTCCAGGTCCTCTTCTTCGCGGTGTTCGTGGCCCTGGCCCTGTCCAAGCTGGGCGAACGCGGCAAGCCGGTCCTCGACCTCATCGAGCGTTTCACCGACGTCATCTTCGTCTGCATCGGCTGGATCATGCGGGTGGCCCCCATCGGCGCCTTCGGTGCGATGGCCTTCGTGATCGGCGCCTACGGGCTCTCCTCGCTGAGCAGTTTCGGGATGCTCATCATCGCCTGCTACTCGGCCGCGGTGATCTTCCTGTTCGCGCTCGCCGTCATCGCCCGGGTCCTGGCCGGCGTCAACCTGTGGAAGTTCCTGCGCTACACCAAGGAGGAGTTCGCCCTCGCCATCGGCGCCGCCTCCTCCGAGGCGGTCATGCCGCGCATCATGCAGAAGCTCACCAACGCCGGCTGCTCCAAGGCGACCACCGGCCTGGTCGTACCGACCGGCTACTCGTTCAACCTCGACGGCGCCGCCATCTACCTGCCGATCGCCGCGCTCTTCCTCGCCCAGGCCTTCGGCGCCGATCTCAGCGTCGCCGACCAGCTCATGATGGTCCTCATCCTGCTCCTGACCTCCAAGGGCATGGCCGGGGTCCCGGGGTCGGCCTTCCTGGCCCTGTCGGCGACCGCCACCGCTCTGGGCGCCTTCCCCGCCGCCGGCGTCGCGCTGCTCCTGGGCGCGGACCGTCTCATGGACACCATGCGCGTGTCGATCAACCTGCTCGGCAACTGCGTGGCCACCTTCGTCATCGCCAGATGGGAGGGCCAGCTCGACATGGAGCGGATGCGCGCCGTCCTCGACGGCCGCGAGCCGCCCGCCCGCGAGGAGGACGAGGAGGAGCCCGTCGAGGCCGAGGTCTCCGAGGCCCCGAACGAGACCGCCGGAGCCCTCGCCGGGACCGGCGACACCGACAAGGGCACCACCGGCGACACCGCCTCGCCCACCGAACGCTAGAAGGACGCGACCGACCCACCACGGCCGCCCTCCCACTCCGGAGGGCGGCCGTTCCTGGACCCCCGCACGTACCTGGGCACCCGATCGTCGAAACCGGCCCCGCTACCCTGAGGGCCGTCACTCCCCCCGACAGCGAGGTGACCATGGACGCTTCCTCCGGCCCCGTCGTCCACGGCCGGGTCGAGCCCGGGTTCGACCCGGTCCGCGACGCCTTCCGCCGTAACCTCACCGAACACGGAGAGGTGGGCGCGGCCGTGGCCGTCCACCACGCCGGCCGTCCGGTGGTCGACCTGTGGGCCGGGGTTCGGGACCTCGACTCCGGAGCCCCCTGGGAATCCGACACCCTGGCGATCGTCTTCTCCGCCACCAAGGGCGTCACATCGATGGTCCTGGCCCACGCCCATTCACGGGGGTTGTTCGAATACGACCGTCCGGTGGCCCTCTACTGGCCCGGGTTCGCGCGTGCGGGCAAGGAACGGATCACCGTCCGCGAGCTGCTCTCCCACCGCGCCGGGCTGCCCTACCTGGACGCCGAGCTCACCCCCGCCCTGCTCGCCGAGCCCGACTATCGCTCCGTGGAACTGCCGCACGGCAACGGCTTCGCCACCGCGCGCTCCCTGGCCGCGCTCTACGGAGAGTTCGCCCAGGGCTCCCCGACACTGGGGGTGGGGGAGGAGAGCCTGCGGGCCCTGGAGGAACGGCCCGACCCTCCCACGAGAGGGGAGCACGACGTCAACCTCAAGATCCCCACGCGGTACTCGCTGGGCCTGTGGAAACCCCACCCCGCCTGGCGCTTCGGCAGCGACGATCGGGCCTACGGGACCCCCTGCGCGGGCGGCTCGTTCGGGTTCGCCGACCCGGCGACCGGGACCGGATACGGTTACGTGCCCAACCGTATGGGGCTGCGGATCAGGGACGACCCTCGTGACGCGGCCCTGCGTCGGGCCCTCGCCGACTGCCTGAAGGCCTCGACGCCCTGAGGATGACCAAGGCCGGACTCCGCGGGACAGGGCGGGTCCGGCCACTGCGCGTTCGGGTCACAGACCCATGGCGTGCATCGAGAAGTGGAAGGCGAAGACCGCGCTCAGGAGCCACATCAGCCAGCCGACGTCGTAGAACCTCCCCTGCACGGTCCTGATCAGGGTGTGCGCGATGATCCCGATGCCGATCCCGCTGGCGATGTCGTAGGCGAACGGCATCATCGCGATGGTCAGGAACGCGGGGATGGCCACCGAGATGTCCGTCCACGCGATCTGACCCACGTGCATCATCATCATGGCGCCCACCAGCACCATCGCCACCGACGCCGCCTCGGCCGGCACCATGCCGAAGACCGGGGCGAAGAAGAGGCCGCTGAGGAACAGCGCACCGGTGACCACGCTGGCCAGACCGGTCCGGGCGCCCTCGCTCACCCCGGCCGTGGACTCCACGAACACCAGCGTCGCCGAGGAGCTGGTCAGACCACCGGCCACCGCGCCGGCGCCGTCGGTGACCAGGATCTGGTTGACCCGGGGCATCTGCCCCTTGTCGTCGGCGATCCCGGCCTTGGTGCCGATCGCCAGGATGGTGCCCAGGGCGTCGAAGAACCCGGCCAGCACCAGGGTGAACAGGATGATGCCGGCGGTGGTGGGTCCGGCCGAGGTCCAGGCGCCGAACAGGTCCACCTGGAACAGCAGCCCGAAGTCGGGCATGGACACCGGGCTCGAGGGCAGCGCGGGGACGCCGCCTCCCCACACCTGGTCGTTCAGGTTCAGCGCGTAGTGCAGGAGCACCGCGAGGACGGTGGCGCCCACGATGCCGTAGAAGATCGCTCCGGGCACGTTGCGCGCCAGCAGCAGGGAGGCCAGGATCAGGCCGGTCACGAACACCAGGATCGGCCATCCGTCGAGGTGGCCGCCGCCGCCCGCGACACCGAGCTGGAGCAGGCTTCCGCCGTCGCCGGCGCTCACGAAGCCGGCGTTGGTCAGACCGATCAGCGACACGAACAGGCCGATGCCCACCCCGATGGCGAGCTTGAGGTCGTGCGGCAGCGCGTTCATGACCGCGGTCCGCACCCCGGTGACGACCATGAGGATGATGGCGATGCCCTGCCAGACGACCAGGCCCATCACCTCGGGCCAGGCCATCACCGGCGCCGCCTGGTAGGCGACCACCGCCATCACGCCCAGCGCGGCCGCACAGGCGATGGGCGCGCGGCCGACCAGGCCCATCATGATGGTGACCAGACCGGCGGACAGAACGGTCATGGTGGTCAGCTGGGGGGCCGAGAGCACGTCGCCGTTCACGTCGGTGACGCTGCTGAGGATGACCGGGTTCAGGACGATGATGTAGGCCATCGCCATGAACGTGGTCAGGCCTCCGCGGACCTCGCGGCCGTAGGTGGAACCTCGTTCGCCGATGAGGAAGAACCGGTCGAGCCAGGATCGATCCGTACCGGATCGTGTGCTCGATCCGGTGCCGTTGTTTTCGGGCACGTCCCCTCCTGGAGGGATATGGGCACGACGAGACAGCGCCGCGTGGGAAAAAAGGGGGGGTGACTACCTAGCGTAGTCGAATTCGCCGCCGGGATATCGGGGCCCGGGGCCGCCCGCCCGGGGCCGATGACGTCGGTCGTACCGGGGCGGGAGGAGAGAGGGGGAGGGGCGCGCGGGTGGCGCCGCCCCTCCCGGGAGAGGACCTACAGGTCGATACCGACGATGTCCTCGGGGCGCACGGGGGCGTGGGTCAGCGGCCGTCCGGTCGCGTCGCGCACCGCCGCCACGATCGCGGGCGTGGACGACAGTGTCGGCGGTTCGCCGGCGCCGCGCAGCCCGTACGGGGAGTGCGGGTCGGGGTGCTCCAGCACGTCGATGCGCATCGGCGGGGTGTCCAGGATGGTCGGGATCAGGTAGTCGGTGAAGGACGGGTTGCGGATCTCGCTGTCCTTGACCTGGATCTCCTCCATCAGGGCCAGACCCAGGCCCTGGGTCGAGCCGCCCTGGATCTGTCCGGCGAGCTGCTGGGGGTGCATCACCTTGCCCACGTCCTGGACCGCGTCCAGGGCCACGACCTTGACCAGGCCCAGCTCCACGTCCACGTCCACGACGGCACGGTGCACGCACATCCCGAACTGGGTGTGCGAGCTGCCCTGACCCAGCTCGGGGTCGATCATCTCGGTGGGACGGTGGTGGTACTCGCGGGTCCGCTCGACCACGGTGCCGTTCTCGGCGGACTCGCCCAGCAGTTCGGCCAGCGACACCAGGACGCCGTCCACGGCGGAGACGACCTTGCCGCCCTCCAACGCCAACTCGACGTCCTCGCGCCCCTGGGGGACGAACCCCTTGCGCCGGGCCAGCTCGAACACCTCCGCGCGCACCGAGGCGCACGCGGTGCGCACCGCGCCACCGGTCATGTACGACTGGCGCGAGGCCGAGGACGAACCGGCCGAACCCACCTGGGTGTCGGAGGGGGCGATGACCACCTTCTCCACACCCAGCTCGGTGCGGGCGATCTGCCCCTTGATGGTCACCAGCCCCTGGCCGACCTCGGCGGCGGCCGTGTGCACCAGGACCACCGGTTCGCCGGCGACGACCTCCAGCCGGACCCGCGCGGTGGAGTAGTCGTCGAACCCCTCCGAGAAGCACAGGTTCTTGAGGCCGAGGCCGTAGCCCACGCCGCGGACGACACCCTCGCCGCGCGTGGTCCCGGCGACGCCGCCCGGCAGGGTGCGCTGGTCGGAGGGGTCCTCCAGTTCGGTGCGCTCCACCGGCATGGGAAGGTCACGGCACCGCTCCAACATCTCCGCCATCGGCAGCGGCATGTCGATCTCCTGGCCGGTGATGATCCGCGACCCCTGCGCCATGGCGTTCTTCAGCCGCAGGTCCACCGGGTGCATGCCCAGCTCCTTCGCGAGCCGGTCCATCTGCGACTCGTAGCCGAAGCAGGCCTGGACCGCGCCGAAGCCGCGCATGGCGCCGCAGGGCGGGTTGGTGGTGTAGACGCCATAGGCGTCCACCAGCACGTTGGGCACCTCGTAGGGCCCGATCCCCAGGGAGGAGGCCACGCCCACCACGGCGGGGGTCGCCGACGCGTAGGCGCCGCCGTCCACGATGATCTCCAACGTGGCGTACAGCAGGGTGCCGTCGGCCTTGGCCCCGTGCTCGTAGCGCATCTTGGCCGGGTGGCGGTGCACGTGTCCGTAGAAGGACTCCTCCCGGTTGTAGACGAACTTGACCGGCTTGCCGGTGCGCAGGGCCAGCATGCACGCGTGGATCTGCATGGACAGGTCCTCGCGGGCGCCGAACGCTCCGCCCACGCCCGCCAGGGTCAGCCGCACCTTCTCCTGGGGCAGCCCCAGGGCCGGGGCGATCTGGCGCTGGTCCACGTGCAACCACTGGGTGGCCACGTACAGGTCCACGCCGCCGTCCTCGGCGGGGATCGCCATCCCCGACTCCGGGCCGAGGAAGGCCTGGTCCTGCATGCCCACCTCGTACTCGGTGGTCACCACGGCGTCGGCCTCGGCGCGCAGCCGCTCCAGGGCCTCCCGGTGCGCCTCCTGGGAGGAGGGGGACTCGGCGAAGGCGCCGGTGCGGATGGGCTGGTAGCGCACCCGGTTGCCGCTCTGGTTGTACTCGGGGTGTTCGGGCAGCTCGCCCTTCTCGTGCACCAGCGGGTACTCGGGGTCCAGTGCCGCCCGTCGGGAGTCGCTCACCGGGGGCAGGACCTCGTAGTCGACCTCGATCCGCTCCAGGGCCCGGCGCGCGGTCTCGGGGTGGTCGGCGGCCACGATCGCCACGGCCTCACCCTTGTAGCGGACCTTGTCGAAGGCCAGGACCGGCTGGTCCTGGTACTCCAGGCCGTACCGCTTCTCCCCGGGGACGTCCTCGTGGGTGAGCACCGCGTACACGCCGGGCAGCCTCAGCGCCTCGGTGACGTCGATGCCGTGGATCCTTGCGTGCGGGTGGGGGCTGCGCAGGGTCGCCCCCCACAGCATGTCCTCCATCCACATGTCGGAGGAGTAGGCGAACTCTCCGGTGACCTTCAAGGTCCCGTCGGGCCGGCGCGGGCTGGCGCCCACCCCGTCCTTGGTGGTGCTGGTCAGGTCCGTGACGGTACGGGTCGTCGTCGCCATCAGCGGTTCACCTCCTGGGTCAGACGCCGGTGCGCCTCGCGGCCGCGGGCGGAGGCCGTCTCGGCGGAGAGGGTGCGCAGTTCACCGCGGTCGACGACGGTGTTCCCGCCGACCATCAGCCGCTCCAGCGGCGGGGTCGGGCCGAACACCATCGCCACCACAGGGTCGTCGATCACGTTGTGGCCGAAGCCGTCCACCCGCCACAGCGCCAGGTCGGCGACCTTGCCCACCGACACCGAGCCCAGCTCGCGGTCGCGGCCCAGCACCTTGGCCCCGCCCAGGGTGGCCATCTCCAGGGAGCGGCGGGCGGACAGCGCCTTGGGCCCCTTGCGGGCGCGGGCCATCAGCAGGGCCTGATGCATCTCGCCGGCCATCGTCGACAGTTCGCTGGAGGCGGGACCGTCCACACCCAGGCCGACCTTGGCGCCGGCCTCCAACAGCTCGGTGACCCGACAGATCCCCGCGCCCAGGCGGGCGTTGGAGGTGGGGCAGTGCGCGACCCCGGTGCCGGTGGCCGCGATCCGGCCGATCGCCTCGTCCGACAGGTGCACGGCGTGCGCGAACCACACGTCCTCGCCCAGCCAGCCGAGCCGTTCGGCGTATTCGACGGGGGTGCAGCCGAACTCGGCCAGGCACTGCTCCTCCTCGTCGAGGGTCTCGGCCAGGTGGGTGTGCAGCCGTACGCCCTTGTCCCGGGCCAGCTCCGCGGCCTGGGTCATCAGCTCGCCCGAGACCGAGAACGGCGAGCAGGGCGCCACCGCGATCCGGGTCATCGAGTCGAAGGAGGGATCGTGGTGGGTGTCGATGGCGGCGGCGGTCCCCGACAGGGCCCCCTCCAGGGTCTCCACCACGCTGTCCGGTGGAAGTCCGCCCTGGCTCTTGCCCCGGTCCATCGAACCGCGCGCCAGGTCCAGCCGGATCCCGACCTCGCGGGCGGCCTCCACCTCGGCGGCCACGATGTCCCCGCGCCCGGACGGGTAGATGTAGTGGTGGTCGGAGGCGGTCGTGCAGCCGGACAGCGCCAGGTGGGCGAGCCCGGCCGACGTCGTCCCCGACACCACCTCGGCGTCGAGTCGGTGCCAGATCTCGTAGGAACCCACCAACCACTCGAAGAGCGTGCCGTCGGCGAACAACCCCTGCGTCGCCCACTGGTAGAGGTGGTGGTGGGTGTTGACCAGACCGGGCGTGACCACGAGGCCCCGACCGTCGATCCGCTCGATCTCGCCCTCCACGGCGGGGGCGGGCCCGGCGCCCACGGCCGCGATACGACCGTCGCGCACCACGACGTGGCCGTTCGCGTACTCGGGTCCGTCCACGGTCACCACGTGGGCGCCCTCGATGACGATCACGTTGCTCATGAGGTGCTCCCGGCCGCGGCGCGGCGTTCGGCGGCCAGGTGGACCGCGTCGATGATCTTCTCGTATCCGGTGCAGCGGCACAGGTTGCCGGCCAGCGCCTCACGGATCTCGGAGTCGTCGGGCGCCGCGCGTCCCGCGCCCACGGTCCGCTCGATCAGGTCGTCGGTCTGCACGAGCAGACCCGGGGTGCAGAACCCGCACTGGACGGCCCCGGCCTCGACGAACGCCTCCTGCACCGTGCTCAGGGTGCGGTCGCCGCCCTTGCCCGGCTCCTCGGCCAGACCCTCGACGGTGCGCACCTCGCGCCCCTCGGCCTGGCCGGCGGCGATCATGCACGAACAGGCGGTCACCCCGTCGAAGTAGACGGTGCACGAACCGCACTCGCCCTGCTCGCAGGCGTTCTTGCTGCCGGGCAGCCCCAGCCGCTCGCGCAGCACGTACAGCAGGCTCTCGCCAGGCCAGACGTTGTCGGCGGTGACGTCCTCGCCGTTGACGTTGAAACTCACGCGCATCGCGTGGATCCCTTCCGGTAGTCGGTGACGGACCAGCTCAGCGCACGACGCGCCATGACGGCCAACGTGTGCCTGCGGTACGCGGCGCTGCCGCGCTGGTCGTCGATGGGACGGGCGGCGGCGGCCACCAGCTCGCCGAACCTGGTGACGACGGCCTCGGAGAGGGGCCGCCCGTCCTCCCAGTCGAACTCGGCCTCCAGGAACTCCTCGGCGGCCTCGGCGCGGAACGGCGTCGGACCGGCCGAGCCCACACCCGTGCCGACCCTGCGGTTCTCGGTGTCCAGGGCCAAGGAGAAGTTGGCCACCGCGATCACCATCGCGTTACGGGTGCCGATCTTGGCGAACTGCTGCGGGCCGGTGGGCGCGGGCAGCAGGATCGCGGTGATCAGCTCGTCCGCGCGCAGCGCCGTCTCGCGGAACGACAGATAGAAGTCGCGCGCCCGGACCCTGCGGGTGCCGCGCACCGACGCGAGCTCGATCTCGGCGTCGGTGGCCAGCAGGGGCGGGTGGCACTCACCGGCGGGGGAGGCCCCGCCCAGGTTGCCGCCGACGGTGCCGCGGTTGCGGATCTGGGGGGAGGCCACCGACCGTGAGGCCTTGGCCAACGCGGGGGCGCGCCCCGACAGGTGCTCGATGATCCTGGTGTAGGGGACACCGGCGCCCAGTCGGGTGCGGTCGCCGTCCACGCCCCACTCCGCCAGTTCCGGTACCCGGGTCAGATCGATCAACGCCGAGGGGCGGCGCTTGTCGAAGTTCAACTCCACCATCACGTCGGTGCCGCCCATGATGGGCACTCCATCGGGGTGGGCGCTCCTGGCCTCTAGGGCCTCCACCAGTGTGGATGGCCTCAGGAATTCCATGCTCGTCCTCGTCCTGCGCAGTGGTCCGGTCGCGGTCACGTCGACGCGACCTCTCGTGAAATCCGGCGATCCGTTCGAATAGCGGGCGATCTTGTGAAGTACACCACTCAGGGTCGACGATCACCATCCGGTGATGACATGAAGTGATCCCGGAACGAACGGCGGCCTTTGGTCGTTTCCTCCAAGTGGTGACGATGAGAGCATCGTGTGACCGTTACTCCGCTGTTCACCACCCCCATCGTGGGACACACTGTGTCCCGACACGTAGGCATCGCCGGTGGGACACGCCCACCCGAACGTGAAGGAAGTCCATGCAGATCAGTGAACTCCTCGCCGTCAAGGGACTGCGCCTGCGGTTTTTGTCGGGAGAGGAGCACGCCCGCCGTGACATCCGGTGGGCCTACACCACTGACCTGCTCGAACCCGCGCGCTACCTCCGCGGCGGGGAGCTCGTGCTGACCGGCATGATGTGGTATACCCGACCGGAGGACTCCGAGACCTTCGTCTCCTCGATCGTCTCCGCCGGCTCGCTGGCCGTGGGCGCCGGTCGGGCGCTGGGCGAGATCCCCCCGGACCTGATCGAGGCCTGCCGCGCCCACGACATCCCGCTCATCGAGATCCCCACCGAGACCTCCTTCGGCGCGGTCACCGAGGAGGTGCTGCGCTCCCTCACCCAGCGCCGCTTCACCACCATCGCCGAGACCCGCGACCGGCACCGTCGTCTCATGGCCGAGGTCGCCTCCGGCGCCGACTTCCCGAGCGCCTTCTCCTCGGCGGCCACCCAGGCCGGTCTCGAGGCCTGGGTGATCTCCTCCGGCGGCCGGCACATCGCCTCCTCCAGTGGGCCCCTCCCCGTCGAGGACCGCGAACGGTTGGCCGCCCAGGCGCTCACCTGGTCCGCCTTCCCGCGCACCCTGCGCTTCCCCGACGAGGGCGAGAACGGGCGCGCGATCACCGTCCTGCCGGTGCGGGCCAGGGAGACGCACTCGCTGGCCGGCTGGTGGATGGTGGTCGCCGGAGACCACCGGGACTGGAGCGAGGAGGAGCACGAGACGGTCGCCGAACTCGTCTCCATCGGGGTCCTGGCCCGCAGCCGGGCCGAGGAGCGGGCCCTGACCACCGCCCGGCATCTGGAGGGTCTGCCCCGTCTGCTCGCCGCCCAGCGCTTCGACGAGGTCGCCGAGCTGATGCGCGGGGCCGAGGGCGGCTCCGTGCCCGAGGACCGCGCGCACGTGGTGGTCAGCGCCGTCATGCTGCCCGACCCCAGGGTCCCCGATCTGTCCCGCCGGGTGCTGGCCGAGCTGGTCGCCGACCACCCCGCCGCGGTGGTCACCGGCGACAACGACGCCTTGGCGATCATCCCCGTGGAGGGCGGAGACCACGACATCCGGCGACGGGGCGAGGAGATCCGCAACGAGCTGGTCCACCGCGCCCACGTCCTGGACGCCGGCCTGCTCGACTACCGGCTGGTCGTCGGGTTGAGTTCGGCGGCGCGCGGCATCACCGAACTGCGCGGCGCGGCGGTGGAGGCCCGGCACGCCCGTCGGCTGGCCGAGCTGCGCGGCGGACGCTCCCGTGTCATCGCCGGGGCCGAGATCGACTCCCACGAACTGCTGTTGGCCTCGGTCCCCGAGGAGGTGCAGACCTCCTACCGGGAACGTCTCCTGGGCCCGCTGATCGCCTACGACCGGGACCACCGTTCGGACCTGGTCGAGACCCTGGAACGGTTCCTGGCCCACTCGGGTTCCTGGCAGCGCTGCGCCGCCGCGATGCACGTGCACGTCAACACCCTGCGCTACCGCATCGGCAGGGTGGAGGAGCTCACCGGACGTGACCTGAGCAGTCTCGAACACCGCGTCGATCTGTTCCTGGCCCTCAAACTCCGGGACTGAGCCGCTTTCGTCCGAGGGGGCCGCTAGGGTCCGGTGCGTGAGCACCGATCCTCTCGCCACAGCCGAGACCACCGACGCCGACCTGTCCGACCTCGATCTGCGCGAGGCCCTGTCCCGTGACCCGGGACGGCCCCGTGTCCTGACCCGCTGCGACCTGAGCGGGGCCGATCTGCGCGACGCCGCCCTGGTGGACGCCCGTCTGATCGACTGCCGGTTGGACGGGGCGCGCCTGGACCGAGCCGAACTGGAGGGCGCGGTGTTCACCGGCGGCAGCGCCTCCGGGGCCTCCTTCGCGCACTCCGAGTGCACCGACACCCGCTTCGAGCGGATGGACCTGGCCAACACCCGCTGGCAGGGCGCCCTGCTCACCGACACCGTCTTCTCCGGCTGCCGGATGACCGGCGCGGGCCTCACCTCGCTGCGGGGGATCGGCTATAGCTTCTCTCAGTGCAACCTGATGCTGGCGCGCTGCAAGGGGCTGGTCCTGCGCGGTCGGACCCTGGAGGGGCTGCGCATGGACGAGGCCGACCTGGCCTCCGCCGACCTGCGGGAGACGGTATGGGTGGAGTCGCGGCTGCGCGGCGCCAACCTGATCAACGCCCGGTTCACCGGCGCCGACCTGCGCGGCGCCGATCTGGGCGAGCTGCCCCTGGACCAGGCGGGCCACCTGCGCGGGGCCACCATCTCCCCGACGCAGTCGGGCATGATCCTGGCCTCGCTCGGCATCACCGTCGCCGAGTGAACGACGAGGGCGCGGGGGAGGAGCCCCCGCGCCCTCGTGCGCACGACACGTCCGCGCCGCCGTTACGGCGTTTCGATCAGTGGACCGGTTCCGGCTCCTCCTCGACCACCGGGGCGGCCTCCGAACCCCCGGCGACGGCGGGGTCGGAACGCAGGTCGCGCCAGAAGGCCACGACCACGCCCACGATGACGACCAGGAACGGCGCCGAGGCGACGATGACCGTCTGTTGGAGGGCGGCCAGACCGCCGGAGAGCAGCAGGATCACCGCCAGGACCCCGGTCATCGCACCCCACAGGAGCAGGATCGGGGTGCGCGGCTTGACGGCGCCGTGCGTGGTGATCATGCCGAGCACGTACGTGTTGGCGTCGGCGCCCGAGACGAAGAACAGCACCGCCAGGACGACCACCAGAGCGGTGGTCACCGTCGGCAGCGGGAACTCCGCGAGGGTCGCGAAGAAGGCGCTGTTGATGTCGGCCGCGGTGGCTCCGGCGATATCGGTGCCGTGGTTCATGTCGAGGTCGATGGCGGCGCCGCCGAAGACCGCGAACCAGGTGAAGAACGCCGCGCTGGGCATGACCAGGACGACCAGCACGAACTGGCGGATGGTGCGGCCTCGGGAGATGCGGGCCAGGAAGATCCCGACGAACGCGCCCCAGGAGACCCACCAGGCCATCATGAAGTAGGTCCAGCCCTGCATCCAGCCGATGTCCCCGAACGCCGGACCGCGCAGACTCATCACGAGGAAGTCGTTCGCGTACAGGCCCACCGACTCCAGGAAGAGCGAGACCAGGAACGAGGTCGGCCCCAGGAGGAGGACGAACAGGAACAGCACCGAGGCGATGGAGAGGTTGACCTCGCTGGTGTAGCGGATGCCGCGCTTGATGCCGGAGGCCGCGGACAGGCTGAACAGGACCGTCACCGCGACGACGATCACGACCTGGGTCGTGGTGCCGGTCGAGGTCCCCAGGAGGCGGTTCAGCCCGTTGTCGATCTGGAGCGCGCCCAGACCCAGGGAGGTCGTGGTGCCGAACAGGGTCGCGAAGACCGTGAAGACGTCGATGGCCTTGCCCGCCGGGCCGTCGGCGTGACGGCCCAGGAGCGGCCGGAAGAGGGCGCTGACCAGGCCGGGGCGCTTCTTACGGTGCATCGAGTAGCCGATGGCCAGGCCGAAGACGGCGAAGATCGCCCAGGCGTGCAGGCCCCAGTCGTAGAACGAGTACTGCATGGCCACCACGGCGGCCTGCGGTGTGCCCGGTTCGGCGAGGCCGTGGGGCGGTTCCCACATGTGGGAGACGGGTTCGGCGATGCCGTAGGAGACCAGGCCGATGCCCATGACCGCGCACAGGATCATCGCGATCCAGGTGTGGGTGGCGAACTCCGGACGGTCGTCGTCGGAGCCCAGACGGATCCGCCCGAAGCGACTGAAGGCGAGGAAGAGCAGGAAGGCCAGCAGGATCAGCGGCAGCAGCAGGTAGGCCCACCCGAAACCGCGGGTGATGTGGTCCAGTGCGACGCTCATCACCGACATCTGGTGGGTGGGGGCGATCACACCCCAGGCCACGAAGACGAGGGAGATCGCCAGGGAGGTCCAGAAGACGCTCCCGAGACCCTTCCCGGACCGGGTGGCGTTCCCGGTTCGGGCGGAGGCGTTCATCCGAACCACCGTCGACGGTGGTCGGGTCCGGCCGGAGGAGGACGTAGGTACAGGGTTTCTTGCATGGCAGGCGAGCTTAGTTTCCCGTTCGGGCACCGTCAAAATAAGACTCTGTGGGAGAAATCCCAGGCGAAAGGGGTTGTGTCGCTCCGGGTTTCGTGTTGTTTGACGTTAGAAAGCCGACTTTCCTATGTTCTGTGCCATGCAAGAGAGTGAGGAGGTGGGCGTGCGCAAGCCCGCCGAGTTCCCCCTGGGCACCCAGGAGCGCGTCGTCGAGCAGCTGCGTCGGGCGATCACCGGCGGTCTCCACGTTCCGGGCGACGCCCTGTCGGAGGTGGCCCTGGCCGAGGCCTACGGAGCCAGCCGCACCCCCGTCCGTGAGGCCCTCAAGCAGCTCCAGGTCGATGGGCTGGTGGAGATTCGACCGAGGGTGGGCACCTTCGTGCGAGGGCTCTCCCGGCGCGAGGTCGTCGAGCTGTTCCAGATCAAGGAGGTGCTGGAGGGCTTGGGCGCGCGCCTGCTCGCCGGGCGGGGGAGGGTCGTCGAGGTCGACCGGCTGGAGGAGAACCTCTCGCGCGCCCGCCGGGCCCTGGCCGAGGGGGACCTGGACACCTGCGCGCGGCTGACCCACGAGTTCCACGACCTGGTGGTGCTCGGCGCGGACAACACGAGCCTGGTCCACCGGCATCGACGGCTGACCGACCAGCTGGCCTACCACCGTCTGGCGGCCGGCCCCTCACGACGCCCGAGGGCGTTCGAGAGCGCTTTGGACGAGCACCGGATCGTGCTCGACCGCGTCATCGACAAGGACGGCTTCGGTGCGGAGGCGGCGATGCGCCATCACGCGCGCGCCGGAGAGCAGGCGGTGATGGCGGCCGACCCCTGGGGCGAGGACCTTCGGGAGGCGTGAGCGGGCGGGGCCGGCGGTGATCCGTCCCGGATCGCTTCTAGGCGGGGCCGGAGCACTTCCGACCCCGCGTGTCATCCCGTCTCAGCGGCGCGGTCGTCGTCGCGGTCCGCGCGAGGAGGGGGCACGGCGTGGCGCGCGGGGCGCCGCGGTGGGCACCGAGACCGGCACCCCCGAGGGCTCACGGGCCCCGGTCACCCTGGTCAGTTCCGGATCCTCGGCGTTCACCCGCACGGTATGCGGCTCGATCCGGGCCCGGCTCATCAACCGGGTCATGTCCCGTCGCTGGTTCTGTAGTACGAGCGTGACCACGCTGCCGGACTCTCCCGCCCTGGCCGTGCGTCCGCCCCGGTGCAGGTAGTCCTTGTGGTCGGTGGGCGGGTCGATGTTGACGACCAGGTCCAATCCGTCCACGTGGATGCCGCGGGCCGCCACGTTGGTGGCGATCAGGGCCGTGACGTCCCCTCGCTTGAACTGGTCGAGGGTGCGGTTCCGTTGCGGCTGACTCCGGCCACCGTGCAAAGGCGCGGCGAGGACCCCGTTGGCCAGCAGGTGATCGGCCATACGGTCCACGGCGCGCTTGGTGTCGAGGAACATGATCACCCGACCGTCACGGGCCGCGATCCGGGTGGCGATGTCCTGCTTGTCCATGAGCGACACGTGCATGACGTGGTGCTCCATGGTGGAGACCGCGCCCTCGGAGGCGTCGACCGAGTGGACCACCGGGTCGTTCAGGAAACGACGGACCAGCGTGTCGACGTTACGATCCAGGGTCGCCGAGAACAGCATGCGCCGACCGTCGGCCGGGACCTCTTGGAGGATCGCGGTGACCTGGGGCATGAACCCCATGTCGGTCATCTGGTCGGCCTCGTCCAGGACCGCCGACTCCACCCGGTCCAGGACGCAGTCGCCCCGCTCCATCAGGTCGCGCAGACGCCCGGGGGTGGCCACGACCAGGTGGACACCTCGCTGAAGGGCGCGGGCCTGACGGTGGATGGGCATACCGCCGACGACGGTGACCGTGCGCGCACCCACCGAACGGGCGTAGGGCTCCAGCGAATCCGCGACCTGTCCGGCCAGTTCACGGGTGGGCGCGAGCACCACGGCCAAGGGACGGCGGGGTTCGACGGCACGCCCTTCGAGCCGGGCGAGCAGGGCCAGGCCGAAGGCCAGGGTCTTACCCGAACCGGTCCGACTGCGGCCGAGCACGTCGCGCCCGGCCAGGGAGTTGGGCAGGGTCGCCGCCTGGATCTCGGACGGGACGGTCAGGCCCTGGCGGGCCAGGGTCCGCTTCAGCGGCGCGGGCATGTCCAGCGCCTCGAAGGAGGTCACCGGTGGGAGCGCGGGGGTGACGGTGACCGGAAGAGCGAACTCTCCGAAGGCGTTGCCCCCGGCCCGGGAGCGCCCGTCGAAGCGAGGACGCCGACCGCCCTGAGGACGTTGCCGGCCGTACCCCTGGGAGTGACGACCGCGGCTTGTGCCGGTGCGGGAGGGATGACTCATATATGGCCTTTCGCCGGCGGTGTTCGCCGGGGGGCCTTCTGGCCTCGCAGGGGGAACCGGGTACGCCGGATGAATTGATCGGATGACCGCGCCGGGGTGAAGAATTCCGGGGCGCGATGACCGTCGATGCCGGTCGGAGAATCACGGCTGAGAAATCGACGGAAAAGAGAAAGCGGTGGGGTGCGACGCCCGGAGGGCGGACCCCACCGCTGGAGGAGCCGGGGCTCCCTAGATCAGGGTGATGTTCTCGGCCTGGGGGCCCTTGGGCCCGGCGACGGCGTCGAACTGCACGGCCTGGCCGTCGGCCAGCTCGCGGTAGCCGGTGGCCTGGATGTTCGAGTAGTGGGCGAAGACATCGGGGCCGCCGCCGTCCTGCTCGATGAAGCCGAAGCCCTTGTCCGCGTTGAACCACTTGACCTTGCCGGTCGCCATAGGGGCGCCTCTCGTTCGGAGCATGAAGAAAACCGCGGATGACGATTTTCCGTCACCGCGGTGATCGCCGAAGAGTTGAAAATCCATCGGGCCACTACTGCAACTTCTCGAAATCTATCACAGGAAAAATTTCCTGTCTCGTTATTTCGGTGTGTCGAAGTGCACTGGCGCGTGTGGTATCGAAACAGGGAAGAGTGTGCCGTGCCCGAAGAATTTCCTCGTTCTCGGGGGCTCGACGCGGGAGTCGGAGAAGCGCGGTCGAGGGGCGGTGCGAGCCCCCGTTCCGGAGCCCTTCTAGGCGGGGCCGTCGACCGTGTCGCCGCGCATGGCTGAGTAGACGCGCTCGGCGTAGTCGTCCAGCGTCTCCGAGCAGACGCGCAGTCGCTCGGCGGCGGTCCGGGCCTCGGGCAGGGCGAGGACGTCGCGCCGCTTCAGGTCGCGGAACCAGCGGCGCAGCCGGTCCAGGCTCTGCTCCTCCTCTTCGAGTTCGGCGAAGGTGAACTTCTCCTTGCCGATCTCCTTGGCGATCTCGTCCTCGAACTCGCCGCAGTCGGCCAGGAACTCGCGCCACTCGTCGACGCGCGCCTCGGTGAAGGCGTCCACCAGGAACGCGCGGGCCGCGGTGTCGCGCGGTTCGACGTCGTAGACCAGGACCCGGCCCTCGCCGGCCGCGGCCAGTTCGGCGGCGCGGTCCACGGCCTCACGGAAGGCCTCCGTCGCCGGCAGCGCCCAGGTGCCCTGGGACACGGGCACGGCGCCGGCGCGCCGTAGCTCACGCCAGACCGCGACCCGGTGTCGGGAGGGTCTGGCCGGTACCTGTACCACCGCGAGGGCCCACGGCATCGCATCGTCCGTCACGGGATCGACCGTAACACCGGATATCGGGGCGGTGGCCGGGGCATGCCCTCGGCCGGGGGCGCCTCTTCGGTAAGGGGAGCGGCCACCGAACGAGCGGCGTGGAGTAACAGGTGTTACATTCGTAGTCGTGACATATTCTTCGTCGGCGCGTTCGGTCGCGCCCCTGTACCTCGCCGGCTTCACCACCGCCTTCGGCGCCCACGGCGTCGCCGGGGTCCTCGGGGTGGAGAGCGCCGACCTGGGCCTGTCGCTGCTCAAGCTCGGGCTGGTCCTGGCCCTGTACGACGTGGCCGAGGTGATCCTCAAACCGATCTTCGGGGCGCTCAGCGACCGGATCGGGGCCCGGCCCGTCATCGTCGGCGGACTGGCGGCCTTCTCCGCGGCCTCCCTGCTCGCCCTCCTCGCGCCGACCCCGCTCGTGCTGGCCCTCGCCCGCCTGGGCCAGGGCGCGGCGGCCTCCGCCTTCTCACCGGCCTCCTCGGCCGCCGTCGCGCGGCTGGCCGGCAAGGAACGCCTGGGACGTTCCTTCGGCCGCTACGGCGCCTGGAAGAGCCTCGGCTACGTCCTGGGTCCGATCATCGGAGTGGGGCTGGCCTACGTGTGGGGCATCGAGGCCCTCTACCTGGCGCTGGCGCTCCTGGCCGCCGTCGCCGCGGTCTGGGTCCTGGCCTCCGTCCCCGCACTGCCGGTCGTGCCCCGCCCCCGGTACACCGTCGCCGACCTGGTCCGGCAGACCACCGAACGCGGTTTCCTGGTACCCACCCTGCTGCTCGCCACCACCACCGCGATCCTCGGCGTCGCCGTCGGCTTCCTTCCCCTGCTGGCCACCCGGTTCGGTCTGAACCCGATGGTCGGGGCCGGCGCCGTCGCGCTGCTCGCGCTCGTCTCGACCCTCCTCCAGCCGCTCATCGGACGGATGCGCGACGAACGCCGGATCACCACCCGGGCCGGCGGTCCGGCCGGTCTCGCCCTCGCCGCCGCCGGACTGATCCTCCTCGCCCTGTTCCCCAACGCCGTCACGCTGTTCGTCTGCGCCGTGACCATAGGCCTCATGCTCGGCGTGGTCACCCCGCTGGCCTTCGCCCACCTGGCCGACGTCACCCCCGAGGAACGGATGGGCCGCACGATGGGCAACGCCGAACTCGGTCGGGAGATCGGCGACGCCGGTGGCCCACTGGTCGTCGGGGCGATCGCCACCGTCGCGTCCCTGCCGGTGGCCCTGATGTCCCTGGCCGCCGCGGGCCTGGCCTCCGGGGTCCTCAGTCGGTTCGCGCTCCAGGAGGAATCGGCACGGACCCCGAGCCCGGCGGACGACTGAGGGGGCGGTGCCCGAGACCCCGCTCCTCGGGCACCACCCCTTACTCATGGCCTACGCCTCCCACACCCCCGAGGTGGCGGCGTTCCTGGAGGTCATGAGTCGTCCCCGTCCCGTCGGAAGGTCCGGGCGACGTACTCGGAGAAGTCGCGGGGACCGCGCCCCAGCGCCTCCCGGACACCGGGGGAGATCCGGGCCTCCCGGCCGCGCCGGATGGCCGAGAGCGCCACGACCATCTCGCGGGCGCCGGCCTCGGACCAGCCCTCCTTCGTGAGCCCCTCGACGTACTCCTCCACCGACACCGGCTCGTAGCGCACCTCGCGGCCCAGGGCCGCGGAGATCTCACCGACCGCCTCGGCCAGGGTCGAGGCCCGGGGGCCTCCCAGCTCGTAGGTCCGTCCGTGGTGCCCCGCCCCGGTCAGGGCGGCCACGGCCACGTCGGCGATGTCCTCGGCGTCGATCCAGGTGACCGCGCCCTCCGCGGTGGGCAACCGCAGCACACCGGAGTGGAACCCGTCCGCCAGCAGACCCTCGTCGAAGTTCTGCGCGAACCAGCCCGGCCGCAGGATCGTCCACTTCGTTCCGCCGGCCTTCACCGCCTCCTCCGCCCTCAGGTGCGAGGGGGTCTCCGTCACGTCCTCGAAGTAGTCGGGCTCGTCGATCCCCCGGGCCGACAGCAGGACGATCCGTTCCACGCCCAGCGCCTTCACGCGCTCGACGAACTCCGGCACCCGGGGGTCCTCGTCGTTCTGGACCAGGTACACCGCCCCGGCGCCCTCCAGTACCCGGTCCCAGGTCGTGGGATCGCTCCAATCGAAGCGCCATTCGGAGGAGCGCGAGGCCGCCCGCACCTCGTGTCCACGTGCGCGCAGTCCGGCGACCACGCGGCTTCCCGTCATTCCCGTCGCGGCGGTCACCAGGATCGGACGCTGTTCCTTGTTCTGTGTCATGGAACAGAGTCAATCGTCTCCGATTGAGACGATCCATGGTTCATGAGCTCAAGACGATATTCGATCGTCTACGATCGAGGGATGGACGTACTCTCCGACCTCCTGGACGGGGTCCGTGCCCGAGGGGCCCTGTTCAGTAAATCGATCATGAACCCGCCCTGGGGGGTCCGCTTCTCCCACGACTCACCGCTGACCCTGGTCACCATGGTGCGCGGACGGGCCTGGATCGTCCCCGAGGAGGGCACGCCCCTCGAACTGGCCACCGGCGACACCGCCATCCTGCGCTCGCCCGGTCCCCACACCATCGCCCACCCCGCCGACGCCCCCACCAGCTGCGTCGTCCTGGACGGGAACCGGTGCCTGGGCCCGGACGGCGAGCCCCTGACCGAGGAGGCCGACCTGGGGATGCGCACCTACGGAACCTCCACGGACGCCCCCGACCTCCTCCTCAGCGGCTCCTATGAGGTGACCGGGGACCTCAACCGGCGCCTGCTCTCGGCCCTGCCCCCGGTCCTGGCGGTCCCCGCCGACCACTGCCACGACGGCCTTGGCGCACTCATCCAGGAGGAGATCGACTGCGCGGCCCCCGGCCAACAACTGGTCCTGGACCGCCTCCTGGATCTGGCCCTGATCACCAGGCTGCGCGCCTGGTTCACCTCACCCGGCGTCCGTCCGCCCGCCTGGTACACGGCCATGGCCGATCCGATCGTGGGCCGGGCCCTGCGCCTGATGCACAACCGGCCCGCCCACCCCTGGACCGTGGCCTCCCTGGCCGACCACTGCGGGGTCTCGCGCGCCTCTCTGGCCCGCCACTTCACCGCCCTGGTCGGCACCCCGCCGATGACCTATCTGGCGGAGTGGCGGGTCGACCTGGCCGCGGAACGACTGCGAGGCACCGACGAGACCGTGGACGCCATCGCACGAGGGGTCGGTTACTCCACCGCCTTCGCGCTCAGCGCCGCCTTCAAACGCGTACGCGGGGTGACCCCCACCGAACACCGTCGAAGCCCGCTCCCGACCGCCGGACGGGTCGCCTAACGACTTTCCAGGGCGCTTTCGACGGCGGCGTACCTTC
Source organism: Nocardiopsis alba (assembly GCF_000710955.1). NCBI lineage: Bacteria > Bacillati > Actinomycetota > Actinomycetes > Streptosporangiales > Nocardiopsidaceae > Nocardiopsis > Nocardiopsis alba. The sequence continues at coordinate 274,673 of NZ_BAZE01000002.1, read as the reverse complement.
GGGGGATCCGGTGCCGCCCCTCGTCCATCCACAGACAGTCCTGGAGCATCCGCACCCGGGTCCAGGCGCGGGCACGGTCACGATCCAGGCCGGCGGCCGCCGTGAGGACGTCGAACCGGCGCCGCACCGCGCCGACCGGATCGCCGCTCCTCTCGGCCTCCTCCCATCGGTTGCGCAGCGCGGGCAGGAGATCGAAGCAGGGGTCGCCGGCCAGCGGCTTGGGGTCGATGGCCAACCACGCGCCCCGACGGGGATCCTCCTCGCCCGGGCGAGGGGACAGCACGTTGTCGTAGTGCAGGTCCCAGTGGATCAGACGGTCACCGGCCTCGTCGGCCAGTTCGTCGGCGAGGGTGATCCACGCCGCGAACGTCGGGCGTCCCTCGGGTTCGATCTCCCTCAGCCGCCGGCGCCCCTGGACGACGATGTCGCGTGTGACCTCCCCCAGATCGCGCAGCCCCGGGGGAGCCGGATGGGCGGAGAGCCTCGCCAGCAGGGCACCGATCTCCTCCAACGCCGACTCCAGCGGGAGGCCGTCGAGATCGCGCCCGGAATCCAGGGCCTCCAACAGCAGCGACCCGTCCTCGGGATCGTGGTCCAGCAGCCGGACCGCGCCGTCGCCGTCCCACGCCCGCAGCGCGATCGGTTCACCCGCCGTCTCCTCGTCGAGCGGCTGGAGCTTGAGCACGGCGTCGGTGCCGTCGGGACGGCGGACCGGAAGGACCAGCGCGATGGCGCCGTGCATGGGGGCTCCGGTCACGGTCAGCTCCCACCGGTCGATCCGGCGGGCCGCCAGCAGGGGGAGCGAACGTACCCAGTCCGCCCCGAAGAACCCGGTGAGGCTCTCCACCAGGTCGTCGGGCACGGTGACGGGGCGGGGGGTGATCTCGTCCAAGAGGTCTTCCTCGTGGTGGATGCGCGGGCGGGGGTCAGGAGGGACGGCGTCGGCGTCCCAGGGCCTCGGCCATTCCGTTCAAGGCCGGTTTGGGCCGGTAGGAGGGGTCGAAGGGCAGGGCGGCGTCATGGCCGGGGAACCATTCGGGGATCCAGGAATGGGCGTCGGTGACACCCCAGACGGTGACGCCCGAACAGCGCTCGACCTCCAGGCAGGCCTCCACGACACGACGGTACTCCTCGCCCTGCTCGGCCACGGCCGCCTCGGTGACGGGCTCGGGGATGCGCACGTCCAGCTCGCTGATCTCCACGTCCAACCCCAGGTCGGAGAAGCGGGCCATGTTCCGGGCCAGGTCGTCGGGGACCGTGCCGTGCACGAAGTGCCCTTGAAGGCCCACGCCGTGCAGGGGCACGCCCCGCTCCAGAAGGTCGGAGGCGAGCGCGTACAGGGCGTCGGCCTTGGGCCCCGGACCCTCGACGTTGAACTCGTTGATGTACAGCTCGGCCTCGGGATCCACCTCGTGGGCCATCGTCAGGGCCTGGGCGATGTAGTCCTCGCCCAGGGTGTCGAGCCACAGGTTTCCGCGCAGCTCGGGCCCGTCGTCCACGAAGGGTTCGTTGATCACGTCCCAGGAGGAGACCCGGCCCTGATAACGGCCCAGGAGCGCCTCCATGTGCTCGCGCATGATCGCGCGCAGCCCGTCGGCGTCGTAGGACCCCTCCGAGAGCCACGCGGGCTGCTGGTTGTGCCAGAGCAGGGTGTGGCCGCGCACGTCCAGACCGTTCTCCACCGCGAAGTCGACCACGGTGTCGGGGCCGCTCCAGTCGAAACGGCCCCGCTCGGGCTGGACGTGCTCCCACTTCATGGTGTTCTCCGCCGTCACGGAGGTGTAGTGATCGGCGACCAGGTCACGGTAGGCCGGGTCGTCCCGGAGCGGGTCCACCGCCACGGCGACGCCCAGCTCGATCCCCCGGGAGGCCGCCAGCGCGGGCAGCTCTCCCGGGTCGGGTCCTCCCTCCGCCCGGGGAAGCACCAGTGCCAGTACCGCGACGATGACGACGAGACTCACGCACACCCCTCCCACCACGAGCGGGGTGCTCCGCCTGACCGTCACCCGTTCCTCCCTAACGCCCCGGGGTGACCGGGAATCGGGACAGCCCCCGCACGGTCAGGGTGTCACGTCGAGTGGGCATCGCGGTGGGACGCAGCCCCGGGGCGCGTCGGCTCAGGACCCGCAGGGCCACGCGCCCCTCCAACCGGGCCAGTGGAGCGCCCAGACAGTAGTGGACCCCGCCGGAGAAGGAGAGGTGCTCGCCCGCGTTCACCCGGGTGATGTCGAACCGGTCGGGGTCGGTGAAGTGCCGAGGGTCGCGGTTGGCGGACCCGATGAGACACATCACCTGCTGCCCGGCGGCCACCGGCACGCCCTGGATCTCGGTGTCCCGGTGGGCCCACCGTCCGGTCAGCTGGACGGGGGAGTCATAGCGCAGGATCTCCTCCACGGTGTTGTCGACCAGATCCGGCTCCTCGACCAGACGCTCCCAGGTGTCACGGTGCCGCAGGAGCGCCATCGTCCCGTTACCGATGAGGTTGACCGTGGTCTCGAACCCGGCGACCAGCAGCAGTCGGAACATCGCGCTCAGCTCGGTGGCGGTCAGCCCGCCCTCGTCGGTGTGGGCGACCAGGGTGGAGAGCACGTCCGTTCCCGGGCGGGCACGGCGTTCGGCCACCAGCCGTTCGAGCAGGACGTCCAACTCGGCGGCGGCCTCCCGGATCTCCTGGAGGTGCCGCGCCGAACGGGCCCCGTCCAAGGAGGCCCCGATGACGGCGCCGATCCGGTCGAAGTCGGCCCGCTCGTGCTCGGGCACGCCCAGCAGCCCGCTGATGACGGCGATGGGCAGCGGCTGGGCGAAGTCCCGCATCAGGTCGAAACCGTCGCGCTCCAGGGCCCGGTCCAGCAACCCCTCGGCGACGTCCTCGATCAACGTCCGGTAGTCGGCCATCCGTCTGGGGGAGAAGGCGGGGCGGGCCAGGGAACGCAACCGACCGTGCTCGGGCGGGTCCCGCTGGAGGAAGGACAGGTCCAGAAGGTCGAACTGCCCGGGGACCTCGACGTCGGCCGGCGGTCGGACACCGAAGTCGCGCCCGCGCAGCACCTGATCGACGGCGGCCCGGGTGGCGGCCGCGTGGAAGGGCAGTCGGCTGGGGGTGAGGTCTCCACGAGAGCGCAGCCGTCTATAGGTCGGATAGGGGTTGGCGCGCCAGGGATGGTGCAGCAGACGGCTGGGATGGTCACCGCTCTGGGCGACCAGCCAGGACAGGCCGTGCGCGGCGCGGAGTCGGGTGTCGGTGCGAAGGGTGTCGAGGATCCCCATCGAAGGTGTGCTCCGTCCTCTCGATGTGCCCCGACCCTAGCCCCGCCGGGCCCGGCGGGGGTGCGCTTTCCCGGGAACGGCCGTAAGCGGCCAGGGGCGGGGCCTCCGGAACGCGGACGAGGGGCCGGGACGAGCGCCGGCCACCGCCGCGCGGTCGCGGCCGTCACCGGGCGGGGACACGGCCGGGATCACAGTGGGCGACGGTGGTTCGGAGGGGGGCGGTACGCCCTAGACTGGGGCCCCGTTCGGTAGGAAGACGCCGCAGAGCCGGAGGTTGAGGACGTTGGGGCCGCTAGAGAGCACCGATCCGGAGCGCATCGGCCGATACCGGCTGATCGGGCGCCTGGGCGCCGGTGGGATGGGTCAGGTGTTCTTCGGCCGTTCGGCCGGCGGCCGCGCGGTCGCGATCAAACGCATCCACCCGCACATGGCCGCGGACCGCTCCTTCCGTGAGCGCTTCGCCCGCGAGGTGACCGCCGCGCGTCAGGTCAGCGGCGCCTTCACCGCGCCCGTGATCGACGCGGGACCCGACGACGAGGTGCCCTGGCTGGTGACCTCCTACGTCCCCTCCCTGCCGTTGGACGAGGCCGTGCAGGCCCACGGCCCGCTGCCTGAGGCGACGGTGCGCGTGCTGGCCGCGGGTCTGGCCGAGGCGCTGGTGGAGATCCACCGGGTGGGGCTGATCCACCGTGACCTGAAGCCGGGCAACGTGCTGCTGGCCGAGGACGGCCCCCGCGTGATCGACTTCGGGATCGCCCGCGCCACCGACGGTACGGCGGCGACGCAGTCGGTGATCGGCACCCCCGGCTTCATGAGCCCCGAACAGGTCCAGGGCGAGGAGCTCACCCCCGCCAGTGACCTGTTCGCCTACGGCGCGGTGCTGGCCTTCGCCGCCTCGGGCGGCGGACCGTTCGGCGAGGGCAACATGCCCACGATGGTGATGCGGATCATCAGCCGTGAACCCGATCTGTCGGGGGTGCCCGAGTCGCTGCGCCATCTGGTGGCGGCCTGTCTGTCCAAGGACGCCCGGGGCCGTCCGGGGCCGGGGGAGATCCTGGACTACCTGGGCGACGTGCACGCCGGGTCCTCCTGGCTGCCTCCGGCCGTGATGATGGGCGTCCAGGAGCAGGTGGCCAAGGTCAACAAGGCCTTGGCGACGTCGGCCATGGACCCCGGCGCGACCGGTGGCCACCAGCGCACCGAGGTGCTGGGGGCGGGCGGCGCCGCGGCTCTGGGCGGGGCCGCCGGAGCCGTCGCGGGCGCCGCGGCGGCGGGGGCACTGGGCGACGATCAGTCGACCCGGATGATGCCGCAGAACGGGGAGAACCCGGCCACCGCCGGTCAGGGGTACCAACCGACTCAGCAATACCAACCGACTCAGCAGTACCAGCAGCAGGGCGATCAGGCCACGCAACGCTTCCCCGGCGCGGGAGGCCCCGCCTCGGCCGACCCCTACGGTGGTTCCACCCGACGGTTCGATCAGGCCGGGGGAGACGATCCCTACGCCGACCTGTACGGCGGTTCCCGCGGCACGCAGGACCCGCGCCGCGCGGAGGAGGAGCGCTACCGGCGGCAGATGGAGCAGCAGCGCCGTCAGGAGCAGGAACAGCGCCGGGCCCGGGAACAGCAGGAGGAACAGCGCCGTCGGCAGGAGGCCGAACGTGCGCACCGTGAACGGGTGCGCGCCGAGCAGGAGGCGGCGCGCAGGGCCCAGTCGGAGGCCCGACGGGCCGATCGGCCGAGCCTGTGGAGCTTCGTCAAGCTGCTGCCGCTGCTGATCATCCCGCTGATCCAGATCCCGCTGGGCTACGGCGCGGCCCTGGCCTGGTCGTGGTTCACCACCGAGACCGACGTGTGGACCGGCGCGGCGTACTACTTCGAACCGTGGAGCCTGGACTCCTTCGGGCACGCCACCATGCTCGGCTACTTCATCCTCAACAACCTGGTGGCGCTGGAGTACCTGGTGCGCTCGCTACGGACCTCGTTCGTGACGGGGGCGGTGCTGGCCCTGGGCACCATCGCGGCGACCAACGGACTGCTGTACAGCTTCGGTTTCTGGGGCTGAGACCTTCGGGAACGTCGGGGGCGGTGGGCCGATCGGCCCACCGCCCCCGTGGTGTCTCCGTGGTCTCCCTCAGGAGCGCGGGTGGTCGGGGTCCCGCTCCAGCAGGTGGACCAGGGTGCGCCGGGCCGAGTCCACGTGCTCCTCGGCGGCGCGGGCCAACTCCTCGCTGGGGCCGCGGCTCATCAACCGGAGAAGGTCGTGGTGTTCGGGGACCAGCCGGTCACGGTAGTCGACCTGATCACGCTCTATCCGGATGAGCTGGAAGAGACGGACCTGAGAGCGCACCCCGTGCCAGGCGTCGGTGAGTCGGCCGTTGGCGGCGGTCTCGTAGATCCGGTCGTGGAAGGCCATGTCCAACGCGAGCAGTGTGGAGCCGTCGGCGTCGCCCTCCAGGGCCCGGCCCATGGCCTGCACCAGGGATTCCAGATCGGCCAGCCGGGCGGCGTTCATGCGGGCCGCGGCGCTGATGGTGGCCAGGCGTTCCAGGGCCGCGCGCACCGTGTAGACCTCGTTGACGTCGCTCGGGCTGAGTTCGATGACGCGGGCGCCGCGATGCCACTCGCTGCGGACCAGCCCCTCGCGTTCGAGGATCGCCAGCCCTTCACGCACCGACCCGCGGCTCACGTCCAGGGACGCGGCGAGTTCGACCTCGCGCAGCGCGGAACCCGGGGCGGCCCGTCCGTCGAAGATGGATTCGCGGATGTGGTCGGCGGCCTCGTGGGCCAACCCTCGCCTGCGGACTCTGCGCATTCCGCTGTTCTTGCCGTCATCGTGTGCCACGACGCAAAAGTGTACGTCGTACACCGGTACGGGTGAGGCGTCTCCCGGGTCTCGGTACCACATGGATGTTCGAATGTTGACATTTCGACAACCGCTGAACGAGTATGGGGCATCGTGTGGTGTTCGGAGTCCGGGTCCCGTCCTGACCCGGACCCCGAACACCGCGCACCACCGTAGCGTGCCCGAGGTCTTGCGCACTCCGTGTTCTCCGCGCACGAGGGTCAGACCGTCGCCGTCCCCTCCACCCCGTCCAGGGCGTAGCGCTCGCGCAGGAGCGCACGGGCGTACCCGATCGCCTCGGACGTGTTCTCGAACACCCGGCCTCGTTCTTGGAGCCCGGCCACCACCTCCAGCGCGTTCAACGCGCGACGGTGCTCTTCCCGGATCCCCGACATCAGCACGACGATGCCCCGCCGCCCGAGCCTCTCGACCGCCTCGCCCAACACCCGGGCGCCGGTGGCGTCCACCGCGCTCACCCGCGACATGCGCAGGATCACCACCGCCACGTCGGAGCCCTCGGCGGGCTCCAACGGGAACCGGTGGGCGGCGGCGAAGAACAGGGGACCGTCGAGTCGATAGGCCACGACGCGCTCGTCCACCAGGTCCGGCTCCCGAGCCTCGTGCCCCTCGGGAAGGTCCTCGGTCAACTCGACCCGCTCCACACGCGCGTCACGCGAGACCGCCCGCAACGCCAGGACCGCGGTGACCGCCATCCCCGCCAACACCGCCATCACCAGATCCAGGGCCACGGTCGCCACCGCGGTCAACACCAGGACCGCCGCGTCACCACGGGTGAAACGCATCATCGAGCGCAGCGAGGAGATCTCCACCATGCGCACGGCCGTGGCCAGCAGCACCCCGCCCAGGGCGGCCAAGGGCACCAGCCCCACCAGGGGGGCGGCCACCAGGACCACCAGGGCCAGCACCAGGGCGTGGGTGATGGCGGCCAGCCGGCTTCGGGCCCCCGAGCGCACGTTCACCGCGGTCCGCGCGATCGCGGCGGTGGCGGGCACCCCGCCGAAGACCGGGGCGACCAGGTTGGCCACACCCTGACCGAACAGCTCACGGTCGGGGTCGTGGCGCTCGTCCGAACGCATCCCGTCGGCGACGGTGGCCGACAACAACGACTCCAACGCGGCCAGGGCGGCGACCGCGAACGCCGCCCCCATCAACGGCCCCAGGGCCGCCGGATCCAGGAAGGACGACGACGGGGCGGGCAGGCTCGCGGGCAACGCCCCGATGGTGGGGGCCGACAGCGGGGACAGTTGGATCAGGAGGGTGGCGGCGACCACCGCCACCAGGGAGAAGGGCACCGCCGGGTACATCCGGGCGCCGATCAGCATCACGGCGGCCACACCCAGGGCGATCAGCGGCGGGGTCCAATCCGGGGCCGCCGCGAAGTCGCGGACCAGGGAGACCGCGCCCACGAGCACGTCGTGCCCCTCCGGTTGAGGCAGACCCAACACGAACGGCGCCTGTTGCAGGGCGATGACGGCGGCGATGCCCAGGGTGAAGCCCTCGATCACCGGAGCGGGCACGTAGCGCATGTACCGGCCGCCCCGGGCCCAGGCCAGGACGATCAGGATCAGCCCCGCCATCACGCCGACCATGAGCACGCCGGAGGGGCCGTGCAGGGCGACGATGGGCACCAACACCACCGTCATCGCCCCGGTGGGCCCCGAGACCTGGAGGTTGGAGCCGCCGAACACCGCCGCCAGGAACCCGGCGACGATCGCGGTGACCAGCCCGGCCTGGGCGCCCAGACCGGAGGAGATACCGAAGCCCAGCGCCAACGGCAGCGCGACGATCGCCACGGTGACGCCGGCCAGGAGGTCGCGGCCGGGGGAGCGGCGCATCGCGGTCAGATCCGAGGCGCGCGGTAGCAGCGCGCGCACGCGCCCCCACGCTCCCCGGCCCGTTCGGGTGGAGGAGGTCGTCGTCATGTCAGTCCTCGCGCAGTTCGGAGAGGAGCTCCTCACGCCCGGTGCTCAGTTCGGTGAGGATGCGTCGGGCGGCGCGCAGCAGGTCGGCGACGTCGGCGCCGGCCAGTTCGTAGACGACGGTGGAGCCCTCCCGGCGTGAGGTGACGATGCCCGAACGGCGCAGGACGGACAGTTGCTGGGAGAGGTTGGAGGGTTCCACGTCCACGTCGGCCAGGAGGTCGCGGACGGCCTTGGGGCCGTCCTGGAGCAGCTCCAGGACACGGATGCGGACGGGGTGGCCGAGCATGCGGAAGAACTCCGCCTTGGCCTGGTACAGGGGTCGATGCACGGTGGACCTCGGTAGGACGCGACTGGTTCGGCCACCACCATATGTTGAATTGAAGAAATCTTCATGTCGGAATGACGTGAAGGCGATCCTCCACGCCCCCGGGCTCAACCGGTCAGGTCGGGGATGACCCGAGGCCCCACCCGGCACACGTAATCGCGAAAGAGCGCCACGGCCGGCGGCTCGTACCCGCCTCCAGAGCCCTCCCGATGCCACACCACGCCGACGGGACGCTCGGCCGGTCCTCCGACGATGGGCACCTCCACCGTGCCCTTCAGCGGCCCCCTGGGGCGCGCGGGCAGGATCGACACCCCCAACCCCGCCGCGACCAGACCGCGGGCGGTGGCGATGTCGTCGGCCTCGAAGGCCACCTTGGGGGTGAAGTCGACCTGGTCGTTGAGGCGATCGGTCAGATGCCGCACCCCGCGCCCCGGTTTGAGCAGGATGAACTCGTCCACCACCGAGGCCGGGGAGAGCGACCCCCGACGGGCCAGCGGGTGGTGTTCGGGAAGCACCAGACGCAGATGCTGGGTGTGCAGGACCTGCGAGGCCAACCCCCGGCCCGTGGGCAGGGGAGAGGTCAACGCCAGATCCGCGCCCCCGGCCGACAACCGCTGGAGGGACTCGGCCCAGGCCTCCTGGGTCAGGGTGAAGCGCACACCCGGATACAGCGAACGGAACCCGCCCAGAAGAGTCGGGACCACCTCCACCCCCAGCGTCGGCAGGAAGGTGAGGGCGACGCGCCCCTCCTCGGTCCCGGTGAGTTCGGCCACTCCCCGGCTCAGATCGTCCAGGGCCCGCTCCACGTGGGGCAGGAGCACGCGTCCGGCCCGGGTGAGCCGGATCCCGCGCCCGGTGCGCTCGACCAGGGCCATCCCCAACTCGTCCTGGAGTCGGGCCAAAGCCCTGCTCAACGTGGGTTGGGGCGTGTCCAGGGCGGCGGCCGCGTGCGTGACGTGCTCGGTGCGGGCGACCTCGGAGATCATCCGCAGGCGAGGCGCGAGCACCCGGGTCAGCGCCTCCACATCAGGACTATCCATACATTTCAGTATGCAACAACGTGAAACCATGCATTGGACGTATGAAAAGGCGCTTTCTAGCGTTGACACATGACCGTGACCAGCGTGCCCTCCGAGACCCACGACCCGCGCCCCCGCGCGGGGACCGCCGCCTACCGGCGCACGGTCATCGCACTGGTGGCCGCCGCGGTGGCCACCTTCGCCCAACTCTGGGCGGTCCAGCCGATCCTGCCCGCCATCGCCGAGGGCTTCGACACCTCCGCCGGGCAGGCCGCGCTCACCGTCTCCCTGGCCACCGGCGGACTGGCCGGGTTCACCCTGATCTGGAGCGGGATCGCCGACCGGGTCGGCCGCGCGCGCGTCATCGCGATCTCCCTCCTCCTGGCCACCCTGCTGGGCTTCGCGGCGCCCTTCTCCACCGAACTGTGGACGCTCCTGCTGCTGCGCACCCTTCAAGGGGCCGCCCTGGGAGGGGTCTCGGCCGCGGCCGTCGCCTACCTGGCCGAGGAGATCCACCCCGCCGACGCCCCCAAGGCCACCGGCCTCTACATCGCGGGCAACCCCCTGGGCGGTATGGGAGGGCGTCTCCTGGCCGGTTTCGCCGCCGACCTGGGCGGCTGGCAGTGGGGTGTGGCCGCCAACACCCTGCTGGGTCTGGTCTCCCTGGCCGTGTTCGTACTGGTCCTGCCCCGCTCGTCGAGGACCGCCCCCGCGCCTCGCGCCGCGGGCGACCCCGGGCCCCTGAGCCTGGGTCGGCGGCTGCGCGCGGCGGCCACCACCCGTGGGCTGCTGCCCATGTACGCCCAGGCGCTGCTGCTGATGGGCGCCTTCATGGCCGTGTACAACGTGCTCGGCTTCCGGTTGACGGACGAGCCCTTCGGTCTGTCCCAGGCGATGGCCTCGCTGTTGTTCCTGTCCTATACGGCCGGGATGGTGGGGTCGGCCGTGGCCGGATCGGCCACCCTGCGCTGGGGCCGCTACCGGGTGCTCACCCTGGCCACCCTGCTGCTGCTCGTGGGGATCGGCGGGCTGTTCACGACCTCGCTGCCGCTGCTGTTCCTGGCCCTGTTGCTGTTGACCTTCGCCTTCTTCTCCGCCCATGCCACCGCCTCGGCCTGGGTGGGTTTCCACGCCGTCACCGGGCGGGCCCAGGCGGCGGCGGTCTACACGCTCGCCTACTACCTGGGCGCCGGTCTCTTCGGCTGGCTGGGCGGGGTGGTCTACGACGCGGTGGGCTGGAACGGCACCGTGGTCCTGGCTTTGACGCTGACGGTCCTGGCCGGGCTCGTGGCCCTGCGCCTGCGTCGCCTGCCCACCCCGGCCCAGTCCTGAGCCCACGTTTCTCACGGAGAGTAGTTGCCCGCCCGTGGCGATCGGCCACTTTCCTCTACGGAGAGTGACGATTTGGGGGTCTCGTGGCTAGAGAGGGCGGACGGTGAGGCTCTGCTCGGCGCGACCCAGCTCTCCAAGGCGGTCGTGCAGCACCGAGGCGGTCAGCCCCAGGCCGGTCGGGCCGAAGGCCACCGAGGTGTCCAGCCCCACCCAGGGCCCCTCCGGGCGCCGGTACAGGTGCACCGTCAGGTCCACGTTGGGGAACATCCACTCGCGGGGCGACTCGCGGACCGCGATGCCGTTGGCGGTGTCCACCAGGGCGACGTAGGAGGCGACGGGGCCGACCTTCTCGCCCTGGACCAGCTCCAGTCCGGTCCCGATCCACGCCGTGCCGCGCCCGGGCACGGGCGTCCCGACCGGGCGCACGTCGATGGAGGAGATGTAGCCGCCGGGCCACAGCGAGGAGATGTCGGCGGTTTCGAGCCCCTCGGGATCGGGGAGGGGAGCGGCGGTGCTCCCGGCGACGGCCTCGGTGTCCCCGGAGATCAACAGCCAGGCCCTGGCCCGTACGACGGTGCGGTCCCCGATCCGGGCCCGGGCCTCGACCAGTTCGATGGTGCGTCCCGGCCGTAGGACCTCCACCTCGATCTCGCACTCCTCGCGGGGGAGGCGGCCCAGGATGTCGAAGCCGATCCGGGAGATCTGGAGGTCGCGTCGGTCGGCGTGGGCCTCGATGACGTGGGCGATCAGGCCGCCCAGGGGGCTGAAGTGCTGCTCGGCGTCGTTCCAGGCGCCTCCGGTGTGCTCGGTGGGGCGGTAGCGGCCCTCGCCGGCGCGGACGTAGTAGGCGTCGGGGACGGGGCTGGTCATGGTCTTCTCCCGGAGTGGCGGACGGGGTGAGGCGGGGTGCCTCGTGGTGAGGTTTTCACGTGGGGAAGGAGAGCGCTTCGGGGAGGGGTGATCGTTTCATGGTCGAGACCAGGGAGATTTTTTCCAGGAAGTAGTTTAAGATTCAACATATTGGTGTCGATACGCACGGCGAGGAAAGGACGAGGACATGGATGTGCGCCCCTCGGGGATCCACCACGTGACGGCGATCGCGAGCGATCCCCAGGCCAACGCCGACTTCTACCTCAACGCGCTGGGCATGCGCATGGTCAAGCGCACGGTGAACTTCGACGCCCCGCAGACCTACCACTTCTACTACGGCGACCGCGCGGGCAACCCCGGCACGATCATGACCTTCTTCCCCTGGCCCGACGCGCCCAAGGGCAAGATCGGCGCCGGTCAGGCGACCACCACGACCTTCTCCGTGCCCGAGGGCTCCCTGGGCTGGTGGGCCGACCACCTGGCGTCGCTGAACGTGCCGACCACGCGTCCGGCCGAACGTGGCCAGGAGGACGTGCTCGCCCTGCGCGACCCCGACGGCCTGCTCATCGAGCTGGCCGCCTCCGCCGACTTCCACGACACCGACCCCTGGGACGGGGGAGGGGTTCCGGCCGAGCACGCGATCCGCGGCATCCGCGCGGTCACCCTCACCGAACAGGACCTGGACGGCACCGCCGCGATGCTCGGCGACACGTTGGGCTTCCGTCTGGAGAGCGAGGGCGGCGGTCGGATGCGTTTCCGGACCGACGAGTCCGGCCAGGGCGTGGGCACGATCGTGGACGTCGTCGGCGACCCGGCGGCCGAACGCGGCGTGGTCGCGGCCGGCACGGTCCACCACGTGGCCTACCGGGCCCCCGACACCCCCGTGCAGGACGCCTGGCGCCGCAGCCTGGCCGAGGACGGGGTGGGGGTCACCGAGATCCGCGACCGCACCTACTTCACCTCGATCTACTTCCGTGAGCCCGGCGGCGTCCTGTTGGAGATCGCCACCGACGGCCCCGGGTTCGACTACGACGAGCCGCTGCTGGAGCTGGGGCGTTCGCTCAAGCTGCCGCCGTGGCTGGAGCCCGACCACGAGCGGATCGCCGCGAACCTGCCGAACGTGCGGGTGGGCGGATGAGCGCGGTGGAGGACTTCGTCCACGTCTTCGAACCGGCGACCCGTCCGGACGCGCCGACTCTGCTGCTGCTCCACGGCACGGGCGCCGACGAGTACGACCTGTTGCCCTTGGGGCGGGCGCTGGCGCCCGGCGCGGCCCTGCTCTCACCGCGCGGCAGGGTCGACGAGAACGGGATGAACCGTTGGTTCCGTCGGCTGCGTGAGGGCGTCTTCGACGTCGAGGACCTGATCGCGCGTACCGCCGAGCTGGCCGGGTTCGTCGAGGCCGCCGTCAGGGCCTATGACCTGGACCCGAAGCGGATCGTGGTGAGCGGTTTCTCCAACGGGGCCAACACGGGCGCGGGGCTGCTCCTGCTCCACCCGGGGCTGGTCGCGGGGGCGGTGCTGCTCGCGGCCGGGGCCCCGTTGCAGGGTCGTGAGCCCGACCCGGTCGATCTGTCGGGGACCCGGGTGTTCCTGGGCAATGGGACGGCCGATCCGATCACCACGGTGGACCAGGGGAGGCTGCTGGCCGAGCAGTTGCGGGGCAGAGGGGCCTCGGTGCGTCGGGAGGAGCATCCCGGGGGACACCAGGTGCCGGCCCCGGTGCTGGACCGGGCGAGGGAGTGGTTCGCGGGCTCGGACTTCTGAGCCCCTTCGAGACAGCGGTGGTGTCCCGTGCCCCCGGGCGCCACCGCCTTCTTTCGAATCGGTACGAATCTACAATATCAAGGTGAAGCTCTTGTAAGGGGATCAAAGTACCGGTCCCCTGACAAAACGGGCATTCGATGGTCGATACGTTGGCTCGCGTCCCTTTCCCCACCTCGGAGAAGAGCCCATGATCCCCTCTATCGATGGACCGTTCCGGTAATGGCCCCCGAGATCCTCGGCCTGCTGCTGACGGCCGCCGTCGCCGCCGGTTGGGTCGACGCCGTCGTCGGGGGAGGGGGCCTGCTCCTGCTGCCCGCCCTGATGGTCGCCGCCCCCACGACCCCCCTGGCCACCCTGCTGGGCACCAACAAGCTCGGCGCCGTCTTCGGTACCGCCTCCGCCGCCATCGCCTACGCGCGCAAGGTGCGCGTGGACCGAAGCGTGGTCCTTCCCACGGCCGGACTGGCGCTGCTCGGCTCCGGCCTGGGCGCCGCCCTGGCCACCGCCCTCACCGCCGACGTGCTCAAACCCATCATCATGGTCGTCCTGGCCGGGGTGGCCTTGATGGTGGTCCTGCGCCCCTCCATGGGGGCCTCTCCCGATCCGCGTCCCCGTAGTCGCAACCGTCTCCTGGCGACGCTGGCGCTGGCCGGGGTGGCGATCTCCTTCTACGACGGCGTGGTGGGGCCCGGAACCGGGGTGTTCCTCATCATCGCCTTCACCGCGGTCCTGGGCATGGACTTCCTCCAGGCCTCGGCCTCGGCCAAGATCGTGAACGTGTGCACCAACCTCGGGGCGCTGACGGTCTTCGCGTTCGGCGGTCATGTGGATTGGCTGTTGGGTCTGGGGCTGGCGGTGTGCACCACACTGGGGGCGCAGATCGGCGCCCGCATGGCCCTGCGGCGGGGCGCGGGGTTCATCCGCGCCGTGCTGTTGGTGGTGGTGCTGGCGCTGCTGGCCCGGATGGGCTGGGACGTCTTCGCCTGAGGTCCGCGCCGTGGCCGCTCATACGGCCGGTTCGGTCCGGTCGGTCAGGGCGTCGGTGACGTCCTGGACCACACGGAGCGCGGCGTGGTGATTGGCCGCGCCCCACACGTCCTGGTCGACCCGGTACAGGTTCCGCTCTCGGACCGCCTCCAGGTGGGACCAGACCCCGTCGGAGAAGGTGTCGGGGGCGTCCGGGAAGCCGGAGCCGACCAGGACGAACACCGCGTCGCCGTCGCCCCGTTCGAGGTGTTCGTAGCCCAGGGGGACGAAGTCGGTGTCGCCCTCGCCCTCCAGTTGTGCGTCGGGGCGGGCGAAGCCGAGGTCGTCGACGACCTGTCCGGCGAAGGAACGGGGGGTCTCCAGGCGGATCTCGGTCTCGCTCTGGAGGCGGATCAGGGAGAGCTCGGTCTCCTCGGGGACCACCCCGGCCTCCCGGAGTTCGGCTCGGGCCCGCTCGAGGGCGGTGTCGTAGGCCTCGACGGTCTCGTCGGCGGCGTCGGCGGCGTTCAGGATCTCTGCGACCTCCTCCAGGTGTCGGCGCCAGGAGCCGGTGCCCTCCCATTCCAGCAGGACAGTGGGGGCGATGACCTCCAGGGAGTCGAGGAGGGCGGTCTGGGCGCCGACGGGGGTGCTCACGCCGATGATCAGGTCCGGGTCGCTCGTGGCGAGCGCCTCGATGTCGACGTCGTCCTCGGCGGGGGAGGAGGTGACGGGGCGCAGGTCGGCGCCGTCGATGTGGTCGGGTAGGAAGGGGGTCAGGCCCTGGTCGGGGGAGCCGGGTGAGGCCATGGTGGCGACGGGTTCGTGGCCCAGCGCGGTGGCGGCGGCCAGGGTGGGGCGCCATAGGACGGCGACGCGTTCGGGCACGGTGGGGATGGTCACGGTGCCGTTGGCGGCCTGGACGGTGCGGGTCGGGCCTTCGGGGGCGGCGGTGGGTGTTCCGTCGGTGGCGCAGCCGGTCAGGGTGAGTGCTCCCGCCAGGGTGAACACGGTGGCGGCCCGGAGCGGGCCGAGGGGGTGGGGCATCGTGTCGGGACCCTTCCGTGCGAACATGATGTAGGTAAGGCTAGCCTGGCTCGGTGGTGTTCGTCGGGTAGATGGCCGAAAAGCATGATCCGTCCCCCATCGTCACCACCCATAACCGTCCTCGCACAACGAACGGGAAAGCCGTGGTCCTGCGCGCTCCCACACCGACACGCCCCACACGAACCAGACGTGCCCTACGCCCCGTGGGCCTGCTCCTCGCCCTGGGGGCCCTGCTCGTCTGCGCTCTGCTGAGCATCACCGTGGGAGCCAAACCGATCCCCGTGGCCGAGGTCTGGGCCGCCCTGACCGCCCACGACGGCGGCTACGACCACAACGTCATCCTCACCCTGCGCGTCCCCCGCACCATCATCGGGATCTTCGTCGGTGCCGCCCTGGGGCTGGCCGGCGCCCTCATGCAGGCGCTCACCCGCAACCCGCTGGCCGAACCCGGCATCCTGGGCGTCAACTCCGGGGCGGCCGCCGCCGTGGTCATCGCGGTGTTCCTCTTCGGCATGGGCGGGGCCGGTCTGGTCTGGCCCGCGTTCATCGGCGCGGCGGTGGCGGCCGTGGCCGTCTACGCGTTGGGTTCGCGCGGCCGCTCCGCCGCCACCCCGGTCCGTCTGGCCCTGGCCGGAACGGCGATGGCCGCGGTCCTGCAAGGGCTCGTCCACGGCGTGATCGTCCTCAACGACTTCGTCTTCGACCGCATCCGCTTCTGGCAGGTGGGCTCGTTGACCGGACGCGACCTGGACGTGTTCTGGCAGGTGATGCCCTTCCTGGTCCTGGGCATCGTCCTCACCCTGGCCCTGGGCCCCTCGCTCAACACGATCGCCCTGGGCGATGACCTGGCGGCCACCCTGGGCGCCCGCATCCCCTTGATCAGGACCGCCACCGCCGTGGCCGTCATCCTGCTGTGCGGGGCGGCCACCGCCGCGGCCGGACCCATCTGGTTCGTGGGGCTGATCATCCCGCACGTGGCCCGGATCATCACCGGCCCCGACCAACGCTGGCTGCTGCCCTACTCCGCCGTCCTGGGGGCCGTCCTGCTCACCGCCGCCGACACGGTCGGACGCGTGGTCCTGCCGGGCGCGGAGTTGGAGGTCGGCATCATCACCGCTCTGGTCGGGGCGCCGCTGTTCATCGCCCTGGTCCGCACGAAGAGGATGGCCCAGCTGTGAACGAGACCCTGACCTCCGCACGTCCCGACACGGCCGCGCCGTTCCGGCCTCGTGACACCCTGGCCTGGCGCAGCCCCAAGGGGCGGCTGTCGTTCCTGATGCGGCCGCGCACCCTTGTGGTCTGTCTGGCCCTGGTCGCGGTCACCTTCGTCACCCTGGTGGTGTCGGTGTCGGTGGGCGACTACGAGATCCCCCTGCCGGTGGTGCCCGGCGCCCTGATCGGTCAGGGTGAACGTCTGGACGTGTTCTTCGTCCAAGGGGTGCGCCTGCCCCGCGCGTTGACCGCGATCGGTGTGGGCGCGGCCCTGGGCATCGCCGGAGCCGTCTTCCAGAGCCTGTCGCGTAACGCCCTGGGCAGCCCCGACATCATCGGGTTCACCTCGGGGGCGGCGACCGGGGCGGTCTTCGCCATCCTGGTGGTGGGCGCGAGCCGGGTGGTGGTCTCTCTGGGGGCGATCGCCGGAGGGTTGGTGACCGCCGCGGTCGTCTATCTGTTGGCGATGCGCAACGGGGTCCAGGGCTACCGGTTGGTGCTGGTCGGTATCGGTGTCTCGGCGATGTTGGCGTCGGTGCGCGACTACATGATGACCCGCGCCGATCTGACCGACGCCCTGGGCGCTCAGATCTGGATGATCGGCAGCCTCAACAACCGGGGTTGGGGCGAGGCGGCCGCGGTGTGGATCGGTGTGGCGTTGTTGGCGCCGGTCCTGTTGGCGTTGGGTCGGCGGATGCGGTTCATGGAGTTGGGCGAGGACACCGCCCGCGGGTTGGGCGTGCCCACCCGTTCCACGCAGGTGATCGCGCTGGCCGTGGCCAGCGCCCTGACGGGGGCCGCCATCGCCGTGGCCGGTCCGATCGGTTTCGTGGCCCTGGCCGCGCCCCAGTTGGCGCGTCGTCTCACCCGTACCGGCGGTACCACTCTGGTGGGTTCGGCGCTGATGGGCGCCACTCTGCTGGTGGTGGCCGATCTGGTGGCGTTGCGCGCTCTGGCGCCCACGCAGTTGCCGGTGGGTGTGGTGACCGCCGTGATCGGCGGCGGCTACCTCATCTGGTTGTTGTACACCGAGTGGCGTGGTGGACGCGCCTGAGACGTCCGGTGTTCCCGCCCCTTCGATCCGCATCCGAAAGAGAACGATGACCCAAGACGCCCGTCTCAGCGGCCGTGACCTGACACTCGCCTACGACCAGCGTGTGATCTCCCGGGATCTGGCCGTCACCATCCCCGACAACTCCTTCACCGTGATCGTGGGCCCCAACGCCTGCGGGAAGTCGACGCTGTTGCGCGCCCTGTCGCGCACCCTCAAACCGGCCGAGGGCAGTGTGCTGTTGGACGGTCAGGTCATCGGTTCCTATCCGGCCAAGGAGGTGGCGCGCCGGTTGGGGTTGTTGCCGCAGACCTCCATCGCCCCGGACGGGATCGGTGTGGCCGATCTGGTGGCGCGCGGTCGTTTCCCGCATCAGAGTTTCCTGCGCCAGTGGTCGGCCCAGGACGAGGCGGTGGTGGCCGAGGCGATGGAGTCGACGGGGGTGTCGGCGTTGGCCGACCGGTCGGTGGACGAGTTGTCGGGCGGTCAACGTCAACGGGTGTGGTTGGCGATGGTGTTGGCCCAGCAGACGCCGTTGCTGTTGTTGGACGAGCCCACCACCTATCTGGACATCGCCCACCAGATGGACATGCTCGATCTGTGCGCCGATCTGCACGCCGAGCGCGGTCACACCCTGGTGGCGGTGTTGCACGATCTCAACCACGCCTGCCGTTACGCCACCCATCTGATCGTGATGAAGGACGGGACGATCGTGGCCGAGGGCGAGCCGGCCACGATCGTCACCGCCGATCTGGTGGAGAAGGTGTTCGGGTTGCCGGTGCGGGTCATCGAGGACCCGGAGACGGCCACCCCGATGATCGTGCCGGTGGACCGGCGCGGGGTGCGCCGGGTCCACGACTGACCGTCGGGGCGGGCGGGGTTCAGCGGCGCAGCAGGTCTCGGAGTTCCTTCACGATCAGGGCCGGGTCCTCCTCGGCCATGAAGTGGCCGCTGTCGACGGTGGCGTGCCGCAGGTCTCGGGCCCAGGGCCGCCACAGGGCGGTGGCGTCGTAGCCCAGGGCGGCGCCCCAGTCCTGTTGGAGGACGGTCACCGGCATCGACAGCCGGTGTCCGGCCTCCTGGTCGGCCAGATCGTGTTCGAGGTCGATGCCGGCCGAGGCCCGGTAGTCGGCGACGATGGAGGGCACGTTGCGGCGGCAGGCGTCCAGGTAGGCCCGGCGTACGGGGGCCGGGATCGCCTCGGGGTCGCGGCCCCACAGGTCCAGGAAGTGGCCGAAGAAGGTGTCGGGCGCGGCCTGGATCATGCGTTCGGGCAGGTCCGGTTCCTGGGCCATCAGGTACAGGTGGAAGCCGACCGCGCCTTGGACGCCGCGCAGCGCCTCCCACATCTGGGGGACGGGCAGCACGTCCAGGATCCCCAGGTGGGTGATGGTCTCGGGGTGGTCGAGGCCGGCGCGGATCGCCACCAGCGCGCCCCGGTCGTGTCCGACCAGGGCGAAGCGCTCGTGGCCCAGGGCGCGTGCCAGGGCCACGACGTCTGTGGCCATGGTGCGCTTGGAGTAGGTGTGGGGTCCGGTGGCCTCGGGGGCGTCGCTGTCCCCGTAGCCGCGCAGGTCGGGGCAGATCACGGTGTGGTCCGCGGTCAGGTCGGCGGCCACGTGGCGCCACATCAGGTGGGTCTGGGGGAAGCCGTGCAGCAGGACGAGGGCGGGTCCGTGGCCGCCGACGGCCACGTTCAGCTCCACGCCCTCGGCGACGCTCACACGTCGTGTGGTGGTGCCGGCGATGACGGTGTCCATGATGGAACCCCTCTGGTCGTTCGAATGGGTGTGCGATCAGTGTGTCGAGCGTCGATGAGCGTTCGATGAGCAAGCGGTACGGTGACCGTGTCCGCCACCGGGGGAGGGAGAGGGGGAGCCCGTGACGGTGCGCTTCGGTGTCCTTGGGCCGCTACGGGCCTGGGACGAGCGGGGGCGGAGCCTGCCGTTGAAGGGGCCGCGCCACCGCGCGGTCCTGGCCCGTCTTCTGGTGGCCCACGGTCGTCTGGTCCCCTTGGACACGCTCATCGAGGACCTGTGGGAGGAGGAGGGCCCTCCGGCGGGGGCGGCGAGCGCGGTACGCACCTTCGTGGCGGCCCTGCGCCGTGCCCTGGAGCCCGAACGGGCGCCTCGTGCCCCCGCGCGTCTGCTCGTGACCGAGGGCCCCGGCTACGCCCTGCGCGCCGATCCGGAGGCGGTCGACGCCCTGGTGTTCGAACGCACCGTCACCGGTGTCCAGGGCCCGCCCGACGAGGGCGCCCTGGAGCGGGCCCTGGACGCCTGGCGCGGCCCCGCCTACGCCGACGTCGCCCACACCGGTTGGGCCCGCGCCGAACGGGCCCGGCTGGAGGAGTCGCGTTCGGGTGCGGTGGAGGAGTTGGCCCGGCTGCGTCTGGCCCGGGGCGCCACCGGCCGGGTGATCGCCGACCTGGACGCCCACGTCACCGATCACCCCTGGCGGGAGGAGGCCTGGTACCTGTTGGCCTCGGCCCTGTACCGCGCCGACCGTCAGGCCGAGGCGCTGGCCGTCCTACGACGTGCCCGTACCCTGCTCGCCGATCGGCTGGGCCTGGATCCGGGGCGGGCGTTGGGCCGGTTGGAGCAGGACATCCTCCGACAGAGCGAACACCACGACCCCCGTCTCTCCTCCACCGGGATGGCGCCGGTCGAGGACGAACGCGTCGACCGGCTCTGGCACAGCACGGCCCGCGCCTATGAGAAGGGACCCGGCACACGGGCACGTCTGGAATCGACGGTGGGGCTGCTGCGCTCCCTGGCGTTGACCGGCGCCGACGGGCTGCGCGCCGCCCGCGATCGACGCTCCCAGACCATCGACGCCGCCCTGGCCTCCGGTGACGTCGACCTGACCGCGCGGATCATCGGCGCCTACGACGTGCCCGCCGTCTGGACCGGTTCGGACGATCCCGAGCAGGCCGCCCGGGTGGTCCGCGCAGCCGAACACGCCCTGGCCGAGGCGGGCTCGGCCGTCCACCCCACCGTGCGGGCGCGTCTGCTGGCCACCGTGGCCCTGGAGTCCCGGGGAAGCCGTGGTGAACGTCCGGCGCGGGCCGCCGCCGAGGCCGAACGGATCGCCCGCGACCTCGCCGACCCGGCGCTGACGGTCTTCGCGCTCAACGCCCGCTGGATGCAGACCTTCTCCCGTCCGGGGCTGTCGCGGCGGCGCGGCCGGATCGGGACGGAACTGGTGGAGCTGTCCGAACGCCACGGCCTGGACTCCTTCGAGATCCTGGGCCACCTGATCGGCGTCCAGACCCACGCCGCCCACGCCGACGTCGAAGGAGCCGACCATCACGCCCACCGGGCCGATGCGCTGGCCCGACGCCACGAACGCCCGCTGGTGGGGGTCTTCACCGACTGGTATCGGGCCCTGCGGCTGGATCTGACCGGCCAGGACCCCGAACGTGTCGCCCGCGCCTACCGGGCCGCCGCCGAACGCACCAAGGGGGCGGGCATGCCCGGCCTGGAACGCGGCCTGGCCCCCTTGGCCCTGCTGTGTCTACGTGTGCGCCATGGTCTGCCCTGGCGGCGAGAGGCGGGGAGGGTCGACGACTGGGGGCCGCACCTGCCCTGGGTCCATCCGCTCCTGCTCACCTCCGAACAGCCGGAACGGGCCTCCTCGGTTCTGGACCGGACCCCCGACCCCGCCCCGGGGCTGCTCATGGAGGCCCACTGGGGACTGCTCGCCCACGCCGCCCTGACCCTGGGGGAACGGCCGACACTGCTGCGTGCCCGCACGGCGCTGGAGGCGGCCCGCGGCGAACACGCCGGGGCCGCCTCGGGCCTGTTCACCCTCGGACCCGTCGACGACCTGCTCGACCGCCTACAGCGGGCCCTGGGCGCCGGCTAGCTCCAGCCGCAGCACCAACTCCACCAGTTCCACCAGCACGCCCTTGACCGACTCCCGGTCCCGGGCGTCGCACAACGACAACGGCACCTCCTCGGCCAGGTCCAACGCCACACGCACGTCCTCGGCGCGATGGGTGCGCTGACCGTCGAAACAGTTCACCGCCACCACGAACGGCAACCGACGCGACTCGAAGAAGTCGATGGAATCGAAGGAGTCCGCCAACCGTCGGGTGTCGGCGATCACGATCGCGCCCAGAGCGCCCTGGGAGAGCTCCTCCCACATGTAGGAGAACCTGCGCTGCCCCGGGGTCCCGAACAGGTACACCACGGTCGAGGCGTCCAACGTGATCCGCCCGAAGTCCAGGGCCACGGTCGTGGTGGTCTTGTCCTCCACCCCGGCCAGATCGTCCACGCCCACACTCCGCGAGGTCATGATCTCCTCGGTGTGCAACGACTCGACCTCGCTCAACGTCGAGACCAGGGTGGTCTTGCCCGCCCCGAACCCGCCGGCGACCACGATCTTCAAGGTGTCGGGAACCGGCGGGTCCCCCTCCACCACCGTCCAGGGACCTGCCATCGTCCACCCCTCACAGTCGTCGGATTCCATCGAGTACCGAACGCAGGGTGTCCGCGTCCGGTCGCCGGTGCTCCCAGGGCGAGGTGTGCGCCACCACCCGCCCCTGGTCCAGCAGGTCCGACAGCAGGACCCGCAACACCCCCAGAGGGAGCCCGGCACGCGAGGCCACCTCGGCCACCGACACCGGACGCGCGCACACCGACAGGATCAGCTCCAGCTCGGGGTCCAGATCCGCCGAACCCATCGAGGGGACCGCCACCACCTGGGAGGTCACCGTCAGATCGCCGCGCGAGGGGCGGGTACGCCCACCGGTGAGCGAATAGGGGCGGATCAGGTTCGATTCCACCGACCGGTCGTCCTCCTCGTAGGCGGACACGTTCACGCCTCGCCCACGCGGCCGCGTGGCAGCGCCGACAGATGCGGCCCCACCTGACGCACCAGACGGTTCACCTCGAACGCCGCCTGTCCCATGTCGCAGTCGGCGTCGGTGATCAACGCCAACTGTGTGCCCTGACCGGCGGAGAGCACGAAGAAGAACGCGCTGTCCATCTCCACCACGCTCTGGCGGACCTCCTCGGCCCCCAGCTCCGAGCGCGCGCCTCGCGCCAGGCTGGCGAACCCGGCCGCGATGGCGGCCAGGCGTTCGGCGCCGTCCCGGTCCAGTTCGGGGGAGCGGGACAGTACCAGGCCGTCCGCGGACGACAACAGGGCGTTGCGGGCACCGGCGACCCGGGCCACCAGGTCGCCCATCAGCCAGTCCAGTCTCCGGATCGCCGAACCCGCGTCCGGGTTCTGCGCGGCGGTGTTCACCGACATCGAGATCACCTCTCCGTGTTCTGCTCGTGTTGATCGTGTGTCTGTTCGACGGGGTCGGCGCCTTCGCGGTCCGATAGGGCGCGGGCCCGTTCGGTACCGGTCTGGAAGGCGCCCATCATCGTGCGGATCTGGTCCAGGGATCGGCGGGGGACGGTAGCGGTGTCGGAGGCGGGCGGGGGGTCGGCGACGACGCGGCGGCGTCGTCGGGGCAGACCCATGTGGGTGTCGGGCCCCTCCTCCAAGGGGGGTAGGGCCTGTGGTTCGGGGACCTCGTCCTCGACCCGGACGGGGGCCGGGGCGGGGGCGACGTCGCGGTCGGAGGGCGGAGCGGGCGCGGCCCCCAGGTGGCCCACCCGCATCGGCCCGGTGGTGTGGGCGGGTTCGACCACCGTGTCGGCGGGGATCTCCACCATGGCCACGGTGCCCCTTCCGGGGGTGGAGTCCACACGCACCCGGAAGCCGTGGCGGGCGGCGATCACGGCCACCACGTACAACCCCAGTTGGGAGTCGTCCCGCACCCGGGCCAGATCGAACCGGGGCGGGTCGGCCAGCAGCGTGTTGGCCGCCTCCGCGCGCTCCCCGGTCATGCCCAGCCCCTGGTCGCGGACCAGGATCCGGTACCTTCCACGCTCGTCGACGTCGCCCTCCACGATCACCGGGGTGTCGGGAGGGGAGAAGGAGGTCGCGTTCTCCAACAGTTCGGCCAACAGCCGCACCAGATCGGCGCCGGCGCCGCCGCGCAGGGCCACCGGGGGCAGGGCGCGCGCCTGGACACGCGTGTAGTCCTCGATCTCACCGGCCGAGGCCCGCACCGCCTCGTGCAGGCCCACGGGGGCGGCGCCGTGCCGGGTGGGCCGGTCGCCGCTCAGCAGCATCAGGTTCTCGGCGTTACGCCGCATCTGGGTGCTCAGGTGGTCGATGCGGAACAGCGCCTCCAATACCTGGGGGTCGGTCTCCTCGCGTTCGACCCGGTCCAGGAGGGAGAGCTGGCGGTGCACCAACGACTGGGTGCGTCGGGCGAGGTTGCGGAACATGTACCGCACCCCGGCGCGTACCCGGGCCTCCTCCACCGCCGCGGTCACGGCGGCGCGGCGGGCGTCGTCGAAGGCCGACGCGACCTGGCCGATCTCGTCGTGGTGGGTCGCGTTCAACGGGGGGACCTCGGCGTCCACGTCGACCTCCTGGCCGGCGCGGAGTCGGGCGGTGACCCGGGGGAGACGGTCGCGGGCGTGTTCCAGGGTCCGGGTGCGCAGTTCCTGAAGGCGCGCTCCCAGGCGTTGGGTGCCGACCACCGCCACACCGACGGAGGCCAGGGCCACCAGCAGGGTCGGCACGGTGATGATCAGGGCACGGTCGCGCAGGTCGGCGGCGTGTCGGTGCCCCAACGCGACCACGTGGTCGCGGCGTTCCCGTTCGACCTCGCTCATGCGCCGGTCCAGGGCCTCGGCCGCGCCCTGCCAGGTCTGGGCGTTGACGGGCACTCCGGAGCCGTGTTCTCGGCCGGGGGTGGCGATGACGGTGTCCTGGAGGAGTTCGACGGTCTCCATCTGGGCGGAGCCGTCCAGGCGTACGAAGTCGCGTCCGGCCTCTTCTCCGGCTTCGGCGTCGACCCGGGACCAGGTGTGGCGCTGGGCGCCCACGGCCGCGGCGAATTCGGCGTGGGCCTGGGCGGTGAACTCGTTGGTGGCCACGGCGTGGGCCAGGATCGTGTCCTGCCGGTTGAGGAGTTCGCGGGTGCGGGTGAGGGAGGTCAGGGAGCGCAGGTGGGGGGAGAGGGTGGCGTCGGCGCGTTCGACCAGGGTGCCCCATACGCGTAGGCCGGTTTCGATGAGTTCGGTGTAGGGGCCGGCTGCCAGGGTGAGGGTGTCGGCGTCGTGGGGGAGGGCGTCGACCTCGGCTCGGTGGTTCTCCAGCGAGGTCAGGTGGTTCTGGAAGGCGGTGGCCTGACGGGGCAGGGTGGCGCCTTCCTGGGCGTTCAGGGAGCGGTCCAGGGTGAGGACGGCCTGGTCGGTGGCGGCGCGGGCCTCGTCGAGTCGGCCGTGGGTGCTGCTGGTGGGGGAGTTGAGGGCGGCCAGGGTGGCGCGGCGTTCGCTTTGGAGCCGGTCGATGACGTCGGTGGTGGGGGAGCCGACCTCCTCGATGAGGGTCGCGGTGGTGCGCAGGTCGCCGATGTCGCCGGCGAGGGTGGTGGTGAGCAGTGCCCACAGGGCCAGCAGGGCGGTGCTGGGGATGAGCACCAGGGTGATCATGCGGGCGCGAAGCGATCGGCGCTTCTCGTGGGGCATGGGCTCGCTCTTCGAGGGGAGGCGGGGGGTCCGCCGAGGGGGTGGGGCGGGGGTGGGACCGAGCTAACCGCCGTGGTGGGGGTTTTGGCAAGACCGAGTGGGGGCCGGGGTGCGGGGTGGGACGGAGGTTCCAGGCATCCCGAAAGCTCCTAAAATAGGACATGTATAGAATCTACGTCGTACAGGCGGCGGTGCTTTTATTCCAAAAGCGCACCTCAAAACATAAGGAGCGGCTCCGCCGCACCGACCACACCAGGGTCCGCTCGGGGGAGCGGCCGGGTGAGGGACGGCCTCCGACCGGGTAGGTATCGGCCGGAACCGGCCAATCGCGGATTGGCACCACAAGCGGCACCGACAAGGGGGCGGAAACATGCTCCGGCTCAGCGAAGAGCAGATCCGGGACGGTCTGGAACGGCTCACCGACTGGGAATGGGACCCCGACGCGGTCCTGATCCACCGCACCGTACGCCTGGCCGACTTCCCGACCGCCATCTCCTTGGTCCAAGAGGTGGCCCAGGCGGCCGAACAGGCCGACCACCACCCCGACATCGACATCCGCTACGACACGGTCCGGCTCACCCTGAGCACGCACTCCGAAGGCGCCGTGACCGACCAGGACATGGCCCTGGCCGCGCGAGTGGACGAACTGGTCGAGGTCGTCACCGGCCAGGGCTGAACACGACAGGGGCCACGGCGGATCCGACGGCTCTCACCGGGGGCGATCACGGACCCGGCGCGGTCGGGTCTAGGGTCGTGGTCCATGGCGGTACACGAGACGGGCGCGGCCCGTTCCTATGGCATGATCTCCGAGCTCTACGCGGACTTCGCGGCGGGGGCCTTCGAGTCCGACCCGTTGGGGCGGTCGATGATCGACGTTCTGGCGAAGTCGGTGGCGGCCTCCGGGGGTGGGCCGGTGTTGGACGCCGGTTGCGGTCCGGGTCATGTGACGGCGTATCTGCGCGGTTCGGGCGTGGAGGCCTTCGGGGTGGATCTGTCGGAGGGGCTGGTGGAGCTGGCCCGGACTCGGCATGGGGGGATTCGCTTCGAGGTGGGCGATATCGGGGCCCTGGAGGTCGAGGGGGGCTCGTTGGCGGGGGTGGTGTCGAACTATTCGATCATCCATTCTCCGCCGGAGCGGTTGGCGGTGATCATGGCGGAGTTCGCGCGGGTGTTGGCTCCGGAGGGGTATCTGATGGTGGCCTTCCAGAGTCATGAGGATCCGGGTGCGGGGGTGGAGACCTTCGATCATCAGGTGGCGATGGCGTATCGGTACGGGGTGGATCACGTGCTGGCCGAGGCCGCCGCTGTGGGGTTGGTGGAGCAGGCGCGTCTGGTGATGGCTCCGGGGTTGGATGCTCGGCGTGGGTTCTCGCAGGCGCATCTGTTGTTGCGGAAGGCCGGGGCGGGCCTCTAGAGGGCTGTTCTGGGGCGGGTCCGGTGTGTGCCGGGCCCGCTCTTCGTGTGCGGGCGGGTGTCGTGGGGATACGACAGCATGTCCGGCATGGATGATTTCGAGGCTTATCGTGCGGCGGCTCGTGCGGGTGGTGTTCCCGATGAGGCGGTGGAGCTGGCTCTGGAGTTGGCGCGTCCCCAGGTGGAGTTGAGTTCCTCGCCGGGGCCGGACGCGGTCCTGGCCGGACGTTATGGCGGGTGGCCGTCTCTTCCGGCGGAGGTGGAGTGGGAGGGCTATCCGGACTTCGTGGCGTCGGTGGACTGCGCCGCTCTGCCGCGGGTGTTCGATTTCCCGTTTCCGGCGGAGGGGAGTCTGTTGTTCTTCGCCGATCGGCGTGACACGGAGGGGCCCGAGTCGGAGCGGGGCTCGGGGTTCGTGGTGTACGTGGGCGCGGACGCGGTGGTGGAGGAGCGGGTGCCCGAGGACGGGGAGGCGGTGTACGGCGAGCCGGTGTCTTTGTTCGCCCGGTCGTTGTGGAGTCTGCCGATGGCGTGTGATGACGTGGTGGCGGCGGACGAGCGTGTGCGCGGGGTCTATGGGCGGTATCGGTTGGATCAGTGGGATGAGAGGAGGGGTGTGGCGCAGGTGGAGCTTCTGTTGGGGGGTTACGCGTATTCGCCGCAGGATCCTCCTTCGACGGAGGGCGGGGAGTGGGTGTTGTTGGCGCAGGGCCAGTACGGGTTCCGGGATGAGCCGGATTTCGTGGGGTGTCCGTTCTGGTCGGTGCGGCGTGGGGATCTGGAGGTGGGGGATTTCTCGTCGGCGTGGATGGTGATGTGGTCGTACCACTGAGGTGGTGTGTACACGTTGGAGGGACCCCCGGGGGTGTGGCCCGGGGGTTTCGTGGTGTCGGGGGGTCTAGGGGGACACGTTCTAGGGGAGTCGGGCTCTGCGCATCTTGCCGGAGGCGGTGCGGGGGAGTTCGTCGACGAAGTCGATGGTGTGGGGTGCGGCGTGGGGTGCCAGGTGGGTGCTGACCCAGTCGCGGAGTTCGTCGGCCAGGTGGGGGCCGCCGGTGTGGTCGGGTGCCAGGACGACGCGGGCGCCGACGAGGTGTCCGGCGATGGGGTCGGGGATGGCGTAGACGCCGCATTCGTCGACGGCGGGGTGTGAGGTGAGGATGGTCTCGACCTCGGTGGGGCCGATGCGGTAGCTGCGGGTGATGATGGCGCCGTCGTCGCGGGTGGAGAAGTGGAGGTTGCCTTGGCGGTCCATGATACCGGTGTCGCCGGTGAGGTGGTGGGTGTGGTCGGGTGTGCGGCGGATGTCGAGGGTGTCGTCGTAGCCGTGGTAGCCCTCGAACCAGTCGAGGGGGCTGGTGGTGTGGTCGATGGCGATGCGGCCGTAGACGCCCAGGGGTGCGGGTTGGTCGTCGATGGGGTCGAGGACGTGGATGTTCCAGCCGGGGAGGGCGGGGCCGATGGCGCCGGGGGGTAGGGGGGCGTCGGCTTGGGGGAGTTCGGGGTTGTTGGGGATGCCGGCGCACCAGCCGAGTTCGGTCTGTCCGTAGTGGTCGCGGATGGGGATGCCGAAGAGGTCGGTGGCCCAGTCGATGACGTCGGGGGCGAGGGGTTCTCCGGCGCTGGCGAGGCGTTGGACGATGATCTCGGGTGGGAGGGTCTTGGTGGCGGCGCGGATGGTGCGGTAGGTGGTGGGGTCGGAGGCGAAGTTGGTGACCTGGTACATGCCCAGGACGTCGAGGGTGAGTTCGGGGTCGAAGAAGCCGGCTTGGAGGGCGAGGGAGGTGTGGCCGGCGAGGAGGGGTGAGATGAGGCCGTGGTAGAGGCCGTAGGCGGTGCCGGGGTCGGCGGTGTTCCAGTAGGTGTCGTCGTCGGTGACGCCGAGACCGTAGTGGTGGTAGGCGTGCATGGCGGCCAGGGCGCGGACGGGGACGCGTGCGCCGCGGGGTGGGCCGATGAGGTTGGAGACGTAGACGAGGGCGAGGGTGGTGTCGCCGGTGGTGGGGGGTGTGGGGGGTGGTGTGTGGTCGCTGGTGGTGAGGGTGTGGAGGGTGTGGTCGCCGTCGCGGAGTGGGTGGGTTCCGGTGGTGGCGGTGTGCCAGGTGGGTGGGGTGGTCTGGTGGGGGCCGGGGTCGAGTTTGGTGCGGTAGTCGTCTTGGGCGATGACGAGGGTGGTGCCGGAGTCGGTGAGGCGTTGGTGGATGGCGGAGGGGGCCAGGGAGGTGAGGAGGGGGACGAGGGTGGCGCCGAGTCTCCAGGTGGCCAGGGCGGTGATGGTGAGGTCGATGCCTTTGGGGATGAGGGTGGCGATGCGGTCGCCGGGTCGGATGCCGAGGTGGTGGAGGCCTGCGGCGAGGGTGGTGGATTTTTGGTGGAGTTGTCCGTAGGTGAGGGTGGTGGGTTCGAGGGTGGGGCCGATCTGGGTGGTGGCGGTGGTGTGGGGGTCGTGGCGGTCGCAGAGGAGGTGGGCCACCGACGTGGTGGGGGTGTGGTAGGTGGCGATCCAGTCGCGTAGGAGTTGCGCCGGGTCGGACATCGGTGGTGTTCCTCGTTTTCGGTGGTGGTGGTCGTGGGGGGTGCTTTCCACACTATGCCCTTCTGTGGGACGGGTCTCACTTGTGGTGGGTGGGCTCTTCCGTCGGGTGTGGGGTGGGGGCCAGGATGTGGGGATGGATAGTGCTCGTGTGGTGGAACGTTTCGGTTTGGATGAGGGTGCGCGGTCGTGGTTGGAGGCGGCGGAGGGGTTGCCGGAGTCGGGGTTGAGGGTGCCCTCGGGTGTGGAGGCGGCGCGGGTGTTGGACATGTTCGTGTTGGAGGGGCGCGATCGTGTCGAGGTGGAGGGGTTGTGGCCGGGTGAGGGTTGTCCGGTGGAGTTGTGGTGGTTGGTGGAGTTGATGTGTCGGCGGTTGTGCGCTGATGCCGATCTGCCGGTGGGTGTGTGGCGTGGGTGGCCTTCGTTGGTGGAGGTGGAGGATGCGCGGGCACGGGTGGCGTCGTTGTTCGCGTTCGCGGCGTGGGTGCCGGTGCAGTTGGCGCGGCATGGGGCGTTGGGTGTGGATCGGTCGGTGACGGTGGCGACGTTGGCCGATGTGGGTGTGCAGGTGCGGCGGTCGCGGTGGTTGTTCGGGCGGTTGTCGTTGGAGACGGCGGCGTGGGTGGCGGCGCAGTTTCGGGGGCGGTTGTTCTGGGTGGGTGGTTTGCAGTTGGAGCCCGCGGTGTTGGGTTCTCAGGGGGTGGTGGAGTGGTATTCGCCGGAGGAGGCTTCGGGGTTGGGTCCGGGGTTGGGTGTGGGGGATCCGGTGTTGAGGTTGCATATTCCGACGGGTGGGTTGGATCCGTCGGTGGTGGATGAGGCGTTGGGGCGGGCGCGGGGGTTCGCTCGGGATCATTTGGGGATCGATCCGGTGGTGGCGACGTGTACGTCGTGGTTGTTGGATCCGTTCTGGGCGGAGGTGTTGGGGGAGGGGTCGAATATCGTGCGGTTCCAGCGGCGGTTCAGGTTGGTGGGTGAGGGGGTTCCGGGGGAGTCGGATGTGTTCCGGTTCGTGTTCGGGTCTCCTCGGGTGGATGTGGGTGCTGTGTCGGCTGGGACGCGGTTGGAGCGGGCTGCGTTGGAGCGGTTGGGGTCGGGTGCGGGTTTGAGGGTGTGTACGGGGTGGTTGCGGTTGCCGTGAGGGGCCGGTCTGTGTGTTTCGGTGGCCCTCTGGGTGTGTTCTTCGTGGACGTGTCCGGGGGGCTTCGTCGTGTTGAGGTGTGGTTCTGGTGGTGGGGCCGGCGGGTGCGGGGCTCGCACTGGAGGGGCCCACCGATGCGTTGGAGGGAGGCGGGGGTCCGGGGTCGACCGGGTGGAGCCTGTGGGGTGGGTGTGGGTCGGGGGCGTGTGGAGGAGAGTCGGGGTGCCGCGTCTGTTCGGTGCGGGCGTGGGGGAGTCGGGACGAGCGGTGGTCGCTGATTGTTCTCGCGTCATCGCTCTGTGTGTTCGTCGGGGGTGTGGAGTCCGGGTGGTGTCCGGAGGGGCCCTGGGCGGCGTGGTGGGGGTCCTCGGTCGGTGTGGGCCGGGGTCGGGGGTGTGGAGTGGTGGGGGTCATTGGGGGTGAAGGGTCGGAAAAGGCGGCCGTTGGGGGCGTGTCGGTGGTGGCGGAGGGCCTTCCACACCTTCTACTTGACATAATGTGCATTATCGGCGATGTGGAAACGCCTGTGGGGAAGGGGTTTTCGTGTTCTGTGGGCCATCCGGGGCCTTCGAGGACTTCGGCGGCGGCTCACCGGTCGGCGCGGGTCGTGTCGAGTTCCTGCGCGGCGGCCGGATCGACGCGCGGTTCGTCCACAGGGAGATCGCACGGGCCGGCGCCGGTCGGCCGCGGCGCGGTAGCGTCGATACGGGGGCGCTGTGAGCGTTCGGTGGCCGGGCGTGATGCCCCCGAAGTCGAGCCTGGTCCCTGAGCGGACTCTGGGGCAAGGTCGGATCTTCGGCCTGTGGACGGCGAGCGCATGGCGTGAACGCGTACACCCGCTCTGACGTGGTTCTTCGTCGGTGGGGTCGTCGTGTCGGCGGTGGTATGTCGACGAGGGCCCTCTGGTGTCCGGTGGGCTCTGTGGGGCGCTCTGGGAACGTGCTCCTGGGCGAAGGGCTCGAGCGGGTCGGCCTCGGTGGGTGTCTTCCCGGCGGCCGGGTTTGGCCGGGGCGTTCTCGTCTCGGTGGCTCTCCCTGTGCGCCCCGAGTCCGCCCCGGCGTTCGCCATGGTGTTCGTGAGGCGCCCGACCTGCGTTTTCGTGCTCTTCGTGCCCGGGGCGCGTGCCCGCTCGGCGGCTGTCCCGGGTCTGGGGTGGGTGTGCCCTCCAGGGCGCGGCTCGGGTGGGTCGAGGGGCCTGTGCGGGTGTTCTCGGTGGGTGCGGTCCCCCTCTCGGTGGGCCGGTATCTCCATGTTTCATGCATAAACTGTGTTATGCAGCATTTTGCACTCCTTGAGCGACACGTGACCGATATGGCGCGCACGTCCCTTTTCTTTCACTCTTGACCCCCACCCCTCTCCGCTCTCGCGCCGGCCCGCCCCGGCCTCGCATCGAACGTGTGTGCCCATGGTCGCGATCGCGCCCATTGGGGTCGTGTACATCTGTACGAATCCACCCCTCCCCCGTCCTTCATCCCCCAGGGCTCCCCGCGCCGGCGCCACCCACCAGGGAAAAGGGGAGAAATCGCAGTTCACGAGGGGTGTCGAAGATGTTCCCTCGCCCCCTCTCCCCTATCGGGCGGGTGCCTCACACCCCCAGAACGGCGCGCACGTCGGCTCGTTCGAACGTGCGTACACACCAGAGGAAGTGGCCGTCCTCCCCCGTGTCGGAGTAGGCGTTGGCGCTGATCAGGGCGTAGGCGGCCCGGTACAGCAGCGCTCGTTCGCGTTCGGGGCCCGAGGTGCCGGTCCAGCGGGTGAGCAGGGCGTCGTCGTGTTCTCGGGCGTGGGGTCCGTACATGTCGTGGAGGCCGGCCGCGGTGGCGGTGTCGAAGAGGGGGTCTGCGGCGGTGGTGAGGAAGCCCCAGTCGAGTACGGCGGTGGGGGTGCCCTGGTCGGTGGCCAGGATGTTGGGCGGGCACAGGTCGCCGTGGACGATGCGGGGCGGTTCGGCGGGCAGGTGTGACAGGCGTCGTCGTAGGGCGGCGTGGAGGGTGTCCAGGTCGGGTAGGGCGGCGCGCAGTGGGTGTGCGAAGCGGGTGGTGCGGCGGTCGATGAGGGCGGTCAGGGCCTGGGGCCAGGTGGTGTGGTCTCGCCAGAGGGGGTGGGGTTCGTCGAGGGCGGTCAGGGCTTTGGTGGCGGGGCCCGCGGTGGTGTGGGCCAGGGCGTTCAGGACGTGGGTGGTGGCGTCCTGGACCTGGGTGCGGGTGAGGGTTCCTTGTCGGTGGAGGGTGTCCAGGGGTGTGCCGGGCAGGTGGGGTTCGAGGGTGATGGTGGTGTCGTGGTGGTGGCGGATGTGGAGGATGCGCGGGGTGGCGAAGGGCGGGTGTTGGGCGGCGAGTTCGTCGTGGAAGGCCTGGAGGGGGCGTAGGTCGGTCTCGGTGCGGTGGTGCCAGGCCTTGGCGATGAGGTGGTCGCCCAAGGGGCCGGGGCCCAAGGCGTGGACGGTGCCTTCCATTCCTCGACCCAGGAGGTGGTGGTGGGGGTGGCCCCAGGCGGTGTAGGCGGTGGTGGGGTCTGTGGTCATGGGGGCAGGTTAGTGGCCGCGACACGGGTTCGTGTGGTGTCCGGGGGGTTCGGGGGGTGGGCGGTTACGGTGGCGTGGATCGGGCGTACGCGTCGGCCTCGGGTGGGGTGGGCGGGGTCCGGTCCTCCCCCACCGTGAACACCTCGTCCTGGGAGGGTCGATGGTCGTGGAGCACGAGGACGATCTGGCGGGGCTGGACGCCTATTGGCGGGCGGCGAACTATCTGTCGGTCGGGCAGATCTATCTGTTGGACAATCCGTTGTTGCGGGAGCCGTTGGCTCCTGAGCACATCAAGCCGCGGTTGTTGGGGCATTGGGGTACGACGCCGGGGTTGAACTTCTGTTATGCGCATCTGAACCGGGTGATCCGGCGGCGTGATCTGAACATGATCTATGTGATGGGTCCGGGTCATGGTGGGCCGGCGGCGGTGGCCAACGCGTGGTTGGAGGGCACCTATAGCGAGGTGTACCGGGAGGTGACGTGGGACGAGGAGGGGATGCGGCGGTTGTTCCGTCGGTTCTCGTTTCCCGGTGGGATCCCTTCGCATGTGGCGCCTGAGACGCCGGGGTCGATTCATGAGGGTGGGGAGCTGGGGTATTCGTTGGCGCACGCGTTCGGGGCGGTGTTGGACAACCCCGATCTGGTGGTGGCGTGTGTGGTGGGTGATGGTGAGGCCGAGACGGGGCCGTTGGCGGCGTCGTGGCATTCGAACAAGTTCTTGGATCCGGTGGGCGATGGGGCGGTGTTGCCGATCCTGCATTTGAACGGGTACAAGATCGCCAATCCGACGGTGTTGGCGCGGATCGGTGTGGAGGAGCTGCTCAAGCAGTTGGAGGGGTTCGGGTATCGGCCGTTGGTGGTGTCGGGGTCGGATCCGGAGGTGATGCATCGGCGGATGGCGTCGGTGTTGGACGAGGCGTTGGAGGAGATCGCGCGGATTCAGCGGGAGGCGCGTGAGGGTGGTGTGGGGGGTCGGCCGGTGTGGCCGATGGTGGTGTTGCGTTCTCCCAAGGGGTGGACGGGTCCGGTGGAGGTGGACGGGCTGGCGGTGGAGGGGACGTGGCGGTCTCATCAGGTGCCGTTGGCGGGGGTGAGGTCGGATCCGGAGCATCTGCGTCTGTTGGAGGGGTGGATGCGCTCCTATGGTCCTGAGGGGTTGTTCGATGCTCAGGGTGCTCCGGTGGAGGGGTTGCGGGTGTTGGCGCCGCGGGGTGGGCGGCGGATGAGTGCGAATCCGCATGCCAATGGCGGGTTGTTGTTGCGGCCGTTGGCGTTGCCGGATTTTCGGGACTACGCGGTGGAGTTCGAGGGGCATGGGGCGCGGTCGAGTGAGGCCACGCGTGTGCTGGGCGGGTTTCTACGGGATGTGGTGCGGGCCAATCCGGATCGTTTTCGGATCGTGGGGCCGGATGAGACGGCGTCGAATCGGTTGTCGGCGGTGTACGAGGCGACGGACAAGGTGTGGCGGGGTCGGTTGGAGCCGGGTGATGAGCATCTGGGGCCTCGTGGTCGGGTGATGGAGGTGTTGAGTGAGCATCTGTGTCAGGGCTGGTTGGAGGGGTATCTGCTGACGGGTCGGCATGGGTTGTTCGACTGCTATGAGGCGTTCGTGCACATTGTGGATTCGATGTTCAATCAGCATGCGAAGTGGTTGAAGGTGACTCGGGGGTTGGAGTGGCGGGCTCCGATCGCGTCGTTGAACTATCTGTTGTCGTCGCATGTGTGGCGGCAGGATCACAATGGGTTCACGCATCAGGATCCGGGGTTCTTGGATGTGGTGTTGAACAAGCCGGCGGAGTTGGTGCGGGTGTATCTGCCGCCGGACGCGAACACGTTGTTGTCGGTGGCCGATCATTGTCTGCGTTCGCGTGACTATGTGAACGTGGTGGTGGCGGGTAAGCAGCCGGCGTTGGACTATCTGCCGATGGACGAGGCGGTGGCGCACTGTACGCGGGGTATCGGGATCTGGGAGTGGGCCGGTACCGATGATGGTGTGGAGCCGGATGTGGTGTTGGCGTGCGCGGGTGATGTGCCGACGTTGGAGACGTTGGCGGCGGTGGATCTGTTGCGGTGTCATTTCCCGGAGTTGCGGGTGCGGGTGGTGAACGTGGTGGATCTGATGCGGTTGTTGCCGGCGGGTGAGCATCCGCATGGGTTGCCCGAGGCCGAGTACGAGGCGTTGTTCACGACGCGGCGTCCGGTGATCTTCGCTTTTCACGGGTATCCGTGGCTGGTGCATCGGTTGACGTATCGGCGTCGGGGTCACGAGAACCTGCATGTGCGGGGGTTCAAGGAGCGGGGTACCACGACGACGCCGTTCGACATGGTGATGTTGAACGATCTGGATCGGTTCCATCTGGTGGTCGATGTGATCGATCGGGTTCCGGGGTTGGCGGAGCGGGCGGCGCATGTGCGTCAGCGGATGGTGGACGAGCGGTTGCGGGCGCGGGCCTATACGCGGGAGTTCGGGGAGGATCCGGAGCCGGTGCGGGAGTGGGTGTGGCCGTACTGATGCGGGTTCTGGTGGTGAACGCGGGGTCCAGCAGTGTGAAGTTGAGTGTGGTGGGCTCCGATGGGGTGGTGGAGTGGTCGGAGTCGGTGCCGGTGGAGGCCGGTGTGTGGGATGAGCGTCGGGTGGAGCGGGTGCTGGCCGGTGCGGGGCGTGTGGACGCGGTGGGTCATCGTGTGGTGCACGGGGGTGGGGAGTTCACGGCTCCGGTGAGGTTGGAGGGGTGGGTGGTGGAGCGGTTGCGGGAGTTGGGGTCGTTGGCGCCGTTGCATCAGTCCAAGTCGTTGGCGGGGATCGAGGTGGTGGGGCGGGTGTTGCCGGGGGTGCCGGCGGTGGCGTGTTTCGATACGGCGTTTCACGCGTCGTTGCCGGTGGAGGCGTCGACGTATGCGGTGCCCGAGGAGTGGCGGGCGCGGTTGGGGGTGCGTCGGTTCGGTTTTCATGGGCTTTCGCACGCGTATGCGTCGCGGCGGGTGCGTGAGTGGTCGGGTGCGGAGCGGGTGGTGGTGGCGCATTTGGGGGCGGGTGCGTCGTTGGCGGCGGTGCGGGGTGGGAGGTCGGTGGATACCACGATGGGGTTCACGCCGTTGGAGGGGTTGGTGATGGCGACGCGTTCGGGGAGTGTGGATCCGGGGTTGGTGTTGTGGTTGCAGCAGCACGCGGGGGTGGGGGTGGATCGGATCGCGTGGGCGTTGGAGCACGAGTCGGGGTTGTGGGCGTTGGCGGGGTCGGCGGATATGCGGCGGGTGTTGGAGGCTGAGCGAAGGGGTGAGGCGCGGGCGGTGAGGGCGGTGGGGGTGTATCTGCATCGGTTGCGTGGGGCGGTGGCGTCGATGGTGGCGTCGTTGGGTGGTGTGGACGCGTTGGTGTTCACGGGTGGGGTGGGTGAGGGTTCGTCTCAGGTGCGGGGGCGGTGTGCGGAGGGGTTGGGTTTTCTGGGTGTGGGGGTGGATGAGGTGGCCAACGCGGGGTTGGTGGGTGAGGGTGAGATTTCGGCGGTGGGGGCCGGGGTGAGGTGTTGGGTGGTGGAGGCGCGGGAGGATGTGGAGATCGTGCGGGGGGTGCGTGCGGTGTTGGGGTGAGCGGGCGGTGGTTGTGCGTGTGGGGTTCGGCCTTGGGGTCGGGCCCTTTTCTTTGTGGTGCCCGTGGGGTCGGGGTGGGGTGGGCAGGGGGCAGGATATGGGGTATGAGTGGCGATGCTGTGGTGGTGGAGCTGGCGATCGAGCGGTATCTGGTGGCGCGGCGGGCGGCCAAGCCCTCTCCGCATACGGTGGCGGCCTATCGGCGGGATCTGGTGGGTGTGGCGGGGTGTGCGGCGCGGGTGTTGGGTGTGGATCCGGGTGGGGTGGTGTTGTCGGATCTGACGTCGCGGGTGTTGCGGGAGGCGTTCGCGGATTTCGGTGAGGAGCGGGCGGCGTCGAGTGTGGTGCGGGCCTGGTCGACGTGGAACGGGTTCTTCGGGTTCTGGGTGGCCGAGCAGGTGGTGGCGGGCAATCCGATGTCGGCGGTGCCGCGGCCTCGGGTGCGGCCTTCGACGCCTAAGCCGTTGATGGGTGAGGATACGCCGGAGCGGTTGTTGGAGGCGTTGGCGCGGGGTGCGCGTCGGGCGCGGGATCCGTGGCCGGAGCGGGATCTGGCGGTGTTGGCGTTGGCTTTGTTGACGGGGATGCGGTCGGCGGAGATGTTGTCGTTGCGGGTGGATTCGTTGGGTGGGCGTTCGGGTGAGCGGCGGATCCGGGTGGTGGGTAAGGGCGGCGGTGAGCGGGTGTTGCCGATCGAGGTGCCGTTGGAGGTGTTGTTGGAGGGGTATTTGGAGTCGCGTCGGGTGCGGTTCGGGGTGGTGCGGGGTGGGGATCCGTTGTTGGTGGACAACCGGGGTGAGGGGTTGCGTCGGGGTGGGTTGCAGTATCTGGTGAAGCAGTGTTATCGGCATGCGGGTGTGCATGATCGGGTGGCGCGGGGGACGTTGGTGCACGCTCTGCGGCATACGTTCGCGACGCGGTTGGCCGAGGATGGGGCGTCGGTCACCGA
Source organism: Nocardiopsis alba (assembly GCF_000710955.1). Taxonomy (NCBI): domain Bacteria; kingdom Bacillati; phylum Actinomycetota; class Actinomycetes; order Streptosporangiales; family Nocardiopsidaceae; genus Nocardiopsis; species Nocardiopsis alba. The sequence goes on along the minus strand of NZ_BAZE01000002.1, from coordinate 237,334 downwards.
GATCATGCATTTGTTGGGGCATGCGTCGGTGACGTCGTCGCAGGCCTATATCGAGGTGACGGCGCGGGCGCAGCGGGAGGCGGCGGGTTCGAATCGGACCTATGGGGTGTTGCGTCGGTTGGCGGGGTCGGAGTCGCCGGTGGAGGGGGGTTGAGGGGGTGGGGGTGGTGGCTACTCTGTTGGCGTGAGCCAGTCGAGTTTTGTTGTGTCCAGCGTCAATGTCAATGGTCTGCGCGCGGCGTCGCGTAAGGATCCGGGGTTCGTTTCGTGGTTGGCGGCCACGGACGCGGATGTGGTGTGTTTGCAGGAGACGCGTGCGGAGGCGGACCAGTTGCCGGCGCATGTGGTGGCGCCCGAGGGTTGGCGTGTGGTGTTGTGTCCGGCGGCGGCGAAGGGTCGTGCGGGGGTGGCGATCTATGCGCGGCGTGAGCCGGACGCGGTGCGGGTGGGTTTTCCGGGGACGGAGTTCGAGGACGCGGGTCGGTATGTGGAGGCCGATCTGGGTGGGGTGACGGTGGCGAGTCTGTATCTGCCCTCGGGTGAGGTGGGGACCGAGCGTCAGGAGGAGAAGGAGCGTTTCCTGGAGATGTTCCTGCCGTATCTGGTGAAGCGTCGCGCTCAGGTGGAGGGTGCGGGGCGGGAGCTGGTGGTGTGCGGGGATTGGAACATCGCGCACACGGAGGCGGATTTGAAGAACTGGCGTGGTAATCGGAGGAATTCGGGGTTCTTGCCCGAGGAGCGGGCGTGGTTGTCGCGGGTCTTCGATGAGGCCGGTTATGTGGATGTGGTGCGGTCGTTGTATCCGGGGCAGGAGGGGCCGTATTCGTGGTGGTCCTATCGTGGGCGGGCCTTCGATAACGACACGGGGTGGCGGATCGACTATCAGGTGGCCACGCCGGGGTTGGCGGCGCGGGCGGTCGAGGGTGGTGTGGAGCGGTATCGGGATCGTGAGAGTCGTTGGTCCGACCATGCTCCGGTGACGGTGCGTTATCGGGTGGAAGGGTGAGGGGTCGGGGTATGGACGTGCCGATCGTGTTGGTGCACGGGTTGCGGTTGTCGTCGAGTATGTGGCGGCCGCAGGTGGAGTTGTTGCGGGCTCAGGGGCGTACGGTGGTGACGCCGGATCTGCCGGGGCATGGTTCGCGGCGGGGTGAGGAGTTCTCGCTGGGGCGTGCGGTGGACAGTGTGTTGGCGGCGATCGATCAGGTGGGTGGTCGGGCGTTGTTGACGGGGTTGAGTCTGGGCGGGTTCGTGTCGATCGCGGTGGCGGGTGCGGCGCCGGGTCGGGTGGCGGGGTTGGTGGCGGCCAGTTGTACGGCCAAGCCGGCGCAGTCGTTGGCTCAGGTGTATCGGATTCCGGCGGTGTTGATGGATCGGTTGCCGGATCGGGGTGCGGCGGTCAATGAGCGTTTTCATCGGTTGACGTTGCGTGATGGTGCGGCCGAAGCGGTGTTGGACGGCGGGTTGGCGGTGGAGGCGGCGACGTCGGTGATCGATGAGATCTCGAATATGGACGCGATCGCGTCGTTGTCGGCGTATGAGGGTCCGGTGTGGTTGATCAATGGGGCGCGGGATCATTTCCGGATCCATGAGAAGCATTTCTTCGACGCGTGCGCGGATGGCCGGTTGGTGAACGTGCCTCGGGCGGGGCACATGGTGAGTTTGGATCAGCCGGTGAATTTCGCGCGGATCGTGGGTGATGCCGCTGATGTGGTGTCGGTGCGTGAGGGGCGTGCGGCGTTGGAGGCTCAGGCGGAGGCTGAGGCGGGTGGGGCTTCGTTGGAGGCCGATGGGGTGTGACCTCGTGTAGGGGTGTGTGCTCTTTGGGGGTGGTGGGGCCGGTGGGGTCCCGCCACCCCCTTTTTTTTTGTGTGGTTTCAGGTGCGGGGGGCGGGGTCGGGGTCGCTTGTGTGGCGGGGTCGTGGTGGGGCGATGGTGGCGGCGGGTCGGGGTCGGGCGGGCATGCGGAAGAAGATCATGGGGTTGTGGAGGGATTCGCGGACGGGGGTGTCCAGGCCGAGTTCGGTTTTGAGGTCGTTGAGCATCTGGTGGTGGTGGGGTGCGCGGGCGGCTGAGGCGGTGAAGTAGTCGGTGGTGTTGTTGGTGAGCCATTTGAGGACGACGGCGCCTTCGGTGAAGGGCAGGGCGTAGCGCTGGTGGAAGACGTCGTGGACGCTGATGGGGATGTGGGCGGGCAGGGTGGGCAGGAGGTGGTGGATGTACCAGCGGGCGAACCAGCCGTTGTGGGCGGCGTCGATGAACAGGTAGTCGGTGTGGGCGGGCATGTGGGCGATCTTGGCGCGGACGTCGCCTTTGGTGAAGGTCCAGCGGTCTTGGGCCAGGTGTTCGGGGACGTGGCGGGGGGCGTGGTCGACGATGTCGAAGGAGTGCAGGTGGCCGGTGTCGTTGTCGCGTAGGGCGGACAGGATCCAGGAGGTGGACCAGCCGTAGTAGGTGCCGATCTCGACGACGTTGTGGGGGCGGTGGTGGCGTAGGAGGAGGTAGGTGATCTCGGCTTCGAGGTCGTCGAGTTGGGGGGTCATGGCGGGGTCGGCGTTGGCGTGTTGTTCGCGTTGTTGGTCGCGGACGCGGGCGAGGTCGTCTCGGTGGGTTCGGTACAGGTGGGTGATGAGGTCGAGGTCGATGGCCGGTGGCGTGGTCATGGTGGTCTCCCCCGCGGTGTGTGCGACCGTTCGATTGCCGAACGTAGCACTGTCGTGACTTTGTGTTGGGCGTGTCGTGGGGTGTGTCGTGGGCTCATGTGTGGTGGCGGGGGTGGATGAGTCCGGCGTCGTAGGCGGCGATGACGGCTTGGGTGCGGTCGCGGACGCCGAGTTTGGTGAGGGTGTGGGAGACGTGGGTCTTGATGGTCTGGACGCCCAGGTGGAGGTGGGTGGCGATCTCGGCGTTGGTGAGGCCTTGGGCGATGAGGGTGAGGGTCTGGGCTTCGCGTTCGGTGAGGGTGGCCACGGCGCGGGCGGCGGGGGTGGGTGCGTGGTGGGGGGGTCGGGTGGCGGCGAGGGTGCGCAGTGTGGTGGGGAACAGGAGGGTGTCGCCGCGGTGGACGATGCGGATGGCGGCGAGGATGTCCTCGGGCGGGGTGCGTTTGAGGAGGAAGCCTTGGGCTCCGGCGCGTAGGGCGTCCCAGACGTGGTCGTCGTTGTCGAAGGTGGTGATGACGATGACGCGGGGTGGGCGGGGGGTGCGTTGGAGGGTGTGGGTGGCCTGGATGCCGTCGAGGCCGGGCATGCGCACGTCCATGAGGACGATGTGGGGTCGGGTGCGTTCGACGAGGTCGGGGACGTCGGCTCCGTCGGCGGCCTGGCCGGTGACCTCCATGTCGGGTTCGGCGTCGATGAGGGCGGCCAGGCCGGTGCGGATGAGGTGTTCGTCGTCGATGAGGTTGATCCGGATCATCGGGTGTCTTTCCAGGTCAGGTGGAGTGTGGTGGTCCATTGGTCGTGGTGGGGGCCGTGGGTGAGGGTGGCGCCGATCAGGTGGGCGCGTTCGCGCATGCCGTGGAGTCCGTGTCCTCCGCGGGTGGGGTGGCGTCGTCGGGGTCGGTGGGGTGTGGGCAGGGGGTTGGTGAGTGTGAGGGTGAGTGAGGTGGGGGTGGTTTTGAGGGTGAGGGTGAGGGGTTGGTGGGGTGCGTGGCGTAGGGCGTTGGTGAGGGCTTCTTGGGTGATGCGGTAGGTCTCGCGGGAGAGCAGGGTGGGGATGTGGTCGAGGGGTCCGTCGATGTGGCTGGTCAGGTCGGTTCCGGTGTGGCGGGTGGCCTGGGTCAGGTGGGGTAGGTGGGTCAGGTCGGGGGGTGGGGTGCATGGGGTGGGGGTGTCCTGGCGTAGGAGTCCGAGGGCGTGGTCGAGGTCGGCGGTGGCGGTGCGGGCGGTGTCGGCGATGTGGGTGAGGGCTTGGCGGGCGAAGTCGGGGTCGGTGTCCAGGAGGCGGGCGGCGGTGGCGGCTTGGAGGGTGACCACGGACAGGGCGTGGCCGAGGCCGTCGTGGAGTTCGCGGGCCAGGCGGTTGCGTTCGGCGAGGCGGTGGGCGTGGGCTTGGGCCGCGGCCAGTCGGTCGGTGGGGGTGGGGCCGAGGAGGTGGGGTGCGATTTTGGTGAGGAGTCGGCCGGTGAGGGCGATGGTGTGGATGAGTGCGAGGAGCCAGAGCAGGGCCAGGGGTGGGCCCAGGTAGGGGTGGGTGGGGGTGAGGGGGGTGGCGGTGCCGTGGTCGAGGGGGGCCAGGGTCAGGAGGGCGGCTTCGGTGAGGGCGACCATGGTGGCGACGCAGGCGAGGAGGCCGATGGTGAGGTGGAGGTGGAGCCAGAGGGTGGGGCGTAGGCGGCCGCTGGTGGGGGTGGTGTCGTGGAGGATGCCCAGGGCGTGGGCGAGGTGGTGTTGTCCGGTGCGGGTGGCGGGGATGAGGGCGGTGGCGGTGATGAGGGTGAGGCCGATGGCCAGGGCGAGGGTGAGGGTGAGTCCGGTGGGGGTGGGTGGGGTGGTGGTGTCGGTGATGAGGGAGGCCAGGACGAGGGAGGCCATGAGGTAGGGGGTGGCCAGGGCGCCGCCGATGATGAGGTGGGCCCAGTGTCGGTAGGTGCGCGGGCTGGTCAGGGCGCCCAGGGGTGGGATGGGGGCGGTCATGGTGTGGATGGTGGCATGTTCGGGTGGGGTGTGGGGGTTCGGTGTGGGGTTTAGGGTGGTGTGACCCCCCGTGCGGATGTGTTGCGCCGAGTCACGTTTGTTGATTTCTGGTCTGTGGCGCACCCCTTTGTGAAGTGTGACCGATCTTTCGTCCTATGGTGGGGCTCGTGACAGGCAGTGAGACGTCGCCCGGTGAGGCGGCACAGAAGAAGGACGGGTCGGGGCTGGCGCACGGGTTGCGCCGCCGGCACATGACGTTGATCGCGATCGGCGGTTCGGTGGGTGCCGGGCTGTTCGTGGGGTCGGGCGCGGTGATCCAGACCGCGGGGCCGGCGGCGGTGTTGTCCTACGCGTTGGCGGGCGCCCTGGTGTTCTTGACCCTGCGGGCCTTGGGCGAGATGGTCGTGTCGGTTCCGGCCGGTGGGAGTTTCTCCGACTACGCGCGGTTGGCGTTCGGGCCCAGGGCGGGTTTCGCCATCGGGTGGGTCTATTGGTGGATGTACGCGGTGTTGGTGGCGGCCGAGTCGGTGGCCGGGGCCACGATCCTGGCCCAGTGGGTGGATCTGCCCGGTTGGGTTTTGGCGTTGACGGTTCTGTTGGCGATGACGGTGGCCAATCTGATCTCGGTGCGGGTCTTCGCTGAGACGGAGTCGTTGTTCTCGCTGATCAAGGTCGCCACGATCGTGGCGTTCTTGCTGGTGGGCGGCTTGTACGCGTTGGGTCTGTGGAGTGGTTCGCAAGGGTCGACGGTGTCGAACCTGTGGGATCTGGGCGGGTTCGCCCCCAATGGCTGGGTCGCGGTGTTGGGTGCCACGGTGGTGGTGTTGTTCGCCTTCGGTGGGGTGGAGATCATCACGATCGCGGCGGGTGAGAGTTCCGAGCCCGAGCGGGGGGTGGCCTCGGCGGTCACCAACGTGCTGTGGCGGATCGGGTTGTTCTACGTGGCCTCCATCCTGGTGGTGGTGATGGTGGTGCCGTGGAACTCCTCCGATCTGGATCGGAGTCCGTTCGTGGTGGTCATGGAGACGGTGGGTATCCCGGGCGCGGCGTTGATCATGGAGATCGTGGTGTTGATCGCGGTGTTGAGCGTGTTGAACGCCGCGATGTACACCTCGTCGCGGATGTTGTTCATGCTCACCCGTCAGGGTGACGCTCCGGCGGTGTTGCGGGGCACGAATCGGCGTGGTGTGCCGGTGCGGGCGATCCTGTTGGGCACCGTGGTGGGGTACGCGGCGGTGGTCGCCGACTATGTGGCGCCGGGTCAGGTGTTCCATTTCCTGGTGGCCTCGATCGGCGCGATCCTGTTGGTGTTGTTCTTGACGATCTGCGCTTCGCAGTTGGTGGTGGGTGCGCGGGTGCGTCGTCGGGCGCCGGAGCGGTTGACGTTGCGGATGTGGGCGTTCCCGTATCTGACGTGGGCGACGTTGTTGGGTCTGGTGGGGATCTTCGTGGCGATGGCGACGTTGCCGCAGCATCGTGAGGCGCTGTGGGCGTCGGTGGGTGCCGTGGTGGTGGCGTTGGTGGCCTATGAGGGGCGTCGTCGTTGGGGTCGGAGCGCGCCGAGTCGTCTGGTGTTGGGTGTGCGTGAGCGTGCCACGCCCGAGGAGTTGGAGCGGATCGCGGGTAAGGGGGGCTCCTCCCCCGCCGGTGGGTGATGTGTTCGTGGTGTTCGGTGGCGTCGTGTCCGGTGCGGGTGCGGCGCCACCGGTGTGTGGTATCACCGGCGCGGTACACCCTTTTGTGGTGGTTTGTCTAGGTGGTGTCGATGGTGCCGAAGCGGGGTTTTGTCGCTAGGGTGCTGCGCAACCCTTGAGAGGAGCACCCCCGTGCGACATTTCGTCGGCTTCCTGTCGGGCCTGATCCTTGGTCCGGTCCTGTTGTTGTTGACCGGCTGGGCCTTCTCCCACCTGCGCGGTCTGCACGCGGTCGGTACCGCCGTGCTTCAGGGCACCGGTCCGGTCGCCCTGGCCGGTCTGGTGGGCGTGGGATTGTTGGTGGCCCTGGTCGCGGTCCCCCCGCGGCTGACCCCGATGCTGCCCTTCGGTGCCGCCCTGGTCCTGGGCGGTCTGAGCGCCGTGGCCCTGACCCGTATGCATCTGGTGGAGCGTCTGCCGGTGCTGCCCGGGAGCGAGGGCGCCCTGGTGCTGTTGCCCCTGGGCGTGTTCGTGCCCTTGGCGTTGCTGTTGGCGGCGCCGGTGTTCGTGGGCGGGCGTTGGGTCCGTGACGATGACGAGGGGCCCACCAAAGAGGAGTACTTCGACGGCCTCTATGAGGACGATGATGAAGAGGAGCGTTCGGCGCGCGCCGAGCCGGTGCCCGCGCGCTCCGCTGCCCGACATCGGGCGCGGGACTGACCCGTCGGGGCGGCCCCGTTCTCGGACCGTGGGGTCCGGGGGCGGGGCCGTCTCGTGTGTTCGGGGGGGCTTCAGCGCCAGGCGGGTCCCCAGCCGCTGCTCTGGGAGACGCCCTTGGGCAGGGGCGGCAGTGAGGGGCCGGTGTCGGCGGTGGGCGAGGGGGTGGCCCGGGTGCCGTCGGGGGGTGTGGCGTCGGGGTCCGGGGCGGGTTCGGGTCGGTTCGGGTCGGTGGGGGGTTCGAGTGTGGCCGGGGCGGTGGGGGGCGTGGTCGCCTCCTCCTCGTCCTGGTGGGTGGTGGGCGGGTTCTCGGCGGGGGCGACCCGGCTCCACCATCGGTGGGCCTCCTCGGCGCTCAGTTCCGATTCGACCTCCAGCCAGCCGCGGACCTGGGGGTGGCGTCGTCCGGCCTTCCAGGAGCGGGGGTGGGTGGGGGTCTCCAGGATCAGGACGTGTTCGCCGTCGATGGTGGGGATCTCCGCGGGCAGGCCTTCGTTCCATACCCAGGAGCCGTCGTGGGCGACCAGGTTCCACCAGCCGTGTACGAGGTCGGCTTCGGGGTCGACGGGGGCGTGGCGGTAGGAGGCGCTCCAGCGCGGGTCGGGGGTGTGTCCGGCCAGGCCTTGGCCATGGGGGCCGATGAGGGCGTCGGCGAGCAGGGTGTGGAGTTGGAGGTTGTCGCCGATGCCGTCGAACAGGACGCGGAAGCCGCGTTCGGAGGCCCGGTCCAGGACCAGGGCGGAGGTGGCCTCGGCCATGCGCAGCAGGGTGCGGATCTGGTCGAATTCGGTGAGCAGGTCGCTGAGCTGGTTGGTGATGGCGACCAGTTCGGCGTGCAGGGAGGGGTCGCGGCGGATGTGGGCGCGGACCTCGGAGTGGGCGAGCATGGTCTTGGCGGCCAGGCCGTGGCGTTGGATGGTCCACCAGCACATGGTGGCGGCTGGGGCGTCGGGGCCCAGGTCGGCGGCCACGCGGGTCTCGGCGTCGGCGGTGACGGCCTCGGGGGCGGGTGGGGTGCCGCCTCCGGTGCGTTCCCAGGCGCGGGCGAAGGCGATGGCGCCCTTGCCCATGGTGCGCAGTAGGTGGAGGATCTCGATTCCGGCGGGTCCGGGGTCGGTGCCGGTCTCGACGAGGGCTCCGGCGATCACGGCCAGGTCGGCGACGATGCCGGGGGCGGCGTGGTCGGTGGCCAGGAGGGGGGCCAGGGCCTCCAGGGCCAGTTCGCGTTCGGCGACGGGGATCTGTGGGGCCAGGAGGTAGACCTTGTGGACGGCCGGTGGGAACTGGTGGGGGTCTGTGGCGACGGAGGCGTCGATCAGTGCTTGGAACGCTGCGCGAAACTCGTCGACCATAGGTCCGTCCCCTTTCTCACGCGACCAACCTAATGCCTCATCAGGGCAGGTTCGCACGTTAACGGGCTATATCGGGTGTTGCGGGTGTGTTTGTTGGTGTTTCGAGATGAGGTCGGTCGGGCCGGTGAAGGGGGGTCACAGGCCCAGTCGGGTGACCGCGTTGTCCTCGAGCGGGTTGGCGGTGCGGATGTAGTCGTGCACCGTGCCCGGGTTGGTCCATCGGCCCTGGCGCATGATCTCGCGGTCCGCGGCCCCGCCCAGGGCGGCCTGGGTGGCGAACCCGGCGCGCAGGGAGTGGCCGCCGAAGTCGTCGGGGTCCAGGCCCGCGCGTTGAGCGTAGCGTTTGACCAGGTCGCCGATGGCGCGAGGGGACATGGAGCGTTCGGCGACGCGTCCGTGTCGGTCCACCGAGGGCAGTAGTGGGCGTCCGGTGCCGTCGGCCGGGGTGAGGCGTTCCAGCCCGGAGCAGGAGTGCGCTCCGGTGGGCGGGGTGGGGGGCGTGTGCTCCAGGTGGTTGCGCAGGGCGTGGGCGCCGTGGTCGCGCAGCAGCTCGATCAGACGCGTCCAGTCGGTCAGGGCGCAGATCGGGCAGGTGGCGCGGTGGCGGCCGCGCGGGAGGGCGACCTGTTGGTTCTTGCGGCCCTCCTGGTCGGTCTTGGTGGTGTGCAGGGACACCACCAGGGTGGGGGCTCCGTCGACGGGGTCCTTGACCAGGGTCAGGTCGTCGAAGGTCAGGGCGGCCAGTTCGGAGCGGCGTAGCGCTCCGGCGAAGCCGGTCAGCAGCAGGACGGCGTCGCGTCGGCGGGCCACTCCCCCGGGGTGTCCGTCCTGGGGGCGTACCGCGAGCAGGGCCTCCAGGGTCGAGAGCAGGACGGGGGCCTTGCGGCGGGGGCGGGCCTTATGGGTGCGGCGGATTCCGCGCAGGGTCATGCGCACCACTTCGGCGCGGGTGGGCGAGTCCAGGCCGTGGGCGCCGTGGACGGCGGCGATGGCGGCGGCGCGTCGTTCCAGGGTGGAGGGGGCCAGGGGGCGTCCGGTCCCCTCTCCGTTCTGGGCGCATGCGGCCAGGTAGACGGCCACGTCCACGGGGTCGGCCGGTAGCGAGGTGCGGCCTTCGGTCAGGCACCAGGCGCCGAAGGCGGTCCAGTCGGCGCGGTAGGCGCGCAGGGTGGCCGGTGATTGGGCGTTGGCCAGGAAGCGGCCCAGGAGTCGGGCCTGTTCGGTGTCGAAGCGTTCGCGGACCCGTTCCAGGGCGCGGGTGTCGACCAGGACGTTGTGGTCCAGATGACGCAGGCGGCTGCGTACGGGGACCGGGAGCGGGCTGTCGGTGTCGGTGGTGTCCACGGGGTCCATTGTGGCCTGGGGCGGGTCGGGGCGCGTGAAGGCGTGCGGGTGGGTCGGGGCGCTCAGCCGAACAGGTGGGCGATGACGGCGTCCCAGAGTTCGTTGGGCGGGGCGACCAGCAGTAGGAGGGTCACCGACAGGGCCAGGGCCACACCGAAGGCGATGGCGGCCATGCGTCGTCGTAGCGCCAGGGCGCACACCGTGCCCAGGGCGGGGACGCCCCAGGCGAAGACCAGGAGCCAGATGAGGGCGTTGCCGATGGCGCGCATGGTCCGGTCGGTGTGTTCGGCGATCACCTCTTGTGCGGTCTGGGGGTCCTCCAGGCGCGGGTCCATGGGGTCCACGCCGGTGTCCAGGCCGGCGAAGAGCAGCGCGGCCAGGGCCATGGGGGTGCCCAGGGCCCACAGGATCCACAGCAGGACCCACAGCGCGGTCACTCTGCGGTCGGGTGGTGAGGCGATCACCGCCGGGGTGCGTTTGAGCGGCCGCTTGTCGGGTGTGGTGCCCGGGGCCACACGGCCGGCCTCGGTGGGCGCGGGTGTGGTCCGGGCGCGGTCCTGGCGGGTGCGGCGGCTCTTGCGTTTCTTGGGTGACACGCCCGGGAGCCTACCCGGCCGAGCGCAGGAGGTGGATGACCACCACGAACACCACGGGCCACAGGAGTAGGGCCAGGGACCACAGGGCGGCGCGGCGGTCGCCGGCGACGGTGGCCACGGCGGCGGCCAGGAAGGGGATGCCGACGGCGGCGCCGAAGGCGAGGGTGAACCATTCGGCGGCCGAGCCGGCGTGGGAGTCGGCGTCCAATCCCATCAGGTATCCGAAGGGGCCCGCGGCCAGGGCGAACAGGGCCAGGAGGCACAGGACGACGCGGATACCGGTGGGGTGGCGGGTGTTGCGGCCGCCGCCGGGGGCGGAGGGACGTTCAGACACGGGGGCCGTGGGGCCTTTCGACGAATACGGGTGGTGGGCCGGATCGTTGGGGCGCGGCGGGGTGCGCCGCGCGGGTGTCGTGGCGCACACCAGAACGAGGTCCCGTTCGTGGGGCGGGACGGCGTGGTGTGCCACGTAAAACGTACTCCACCGGGCAGGTGTCCGAAACCGTGGAGCGGGGTGTCCTCAAGTGTGGTTCCAGGGGCGGGCGTGGTGGGTCAGTCCGGTGAAGGAGGCCAGGAGGCGGAGTTCGTCCACGGTGCGGGGCGCGGTGGTGAGCAGGTCGGGCGAGTAGACGACCAGGGCCAGGAGTTGGGCGCGGGAGAGGGCGACGTTGAGTCGGTTGCGGTCCAGGACGAAGGAGGGGCCTCGGCTGGTCTCGGCGGCGTTGGAGACGGTCATGGAGCAGATGACGGCGGCGGCCTCCTGGCCTTGGAAGCGGTCGACGGTGCCCACGCGTACGCCTTCGAGGGCGGGGTGGTCCTGGGCGGCGTGGGCCAGGGCCTGGCGCAGGGAGCGTACTTGGAGGTTGTAGGGGGCCACGACGAGGATGTCGGCGCCGGTGAGGGGGCGTGGGTCCTGGTCGGGGTCGAGGGTGAGGTGTTCCTCGGTCAGGCGTAGTGCGGCGGCCACGACCGCCTCGACCTCTTCGGGGCTGTGGGTGGTGCGGCCGGTGTGGTGGACGGGGTGGGCGTACACGCCCGCCTCCAGGTGGTGGAGGCGGCGTCGGGCGGTGGTGGGGTGGGCTTGGAGTCGGCCTTGGTAGGACAGGGTGGAGACGGGGGCGCACACGTTCGGGTGCATGCGTCGGGTCTGGTCGAGGAAGTAGCCCAGGGCGGGGTCGATGATGGCCTGGCCGTCCATGAGGTGTTGCAGGGCCGAGGCGTCGGCGCCGTCGGTGTGCACTCCTTGGACGACCTGGGGCAGTTGGCGGGGGTCGCCGAGCAGGACGAGGTCGTGGGCGGAGGCGGACACGGCCAGGGTGTCGGCGAGGGCGAACTGGCCGGCCTCGTCGATGATCATCACGTCCAGGGGGTCGGCGATGGTGTCGGCGCCGGACATGCCCCAGGCGGTGCCGCCGATGAGGACGGGCTGTCCTTGGGCGGCGCGTTTGGTGCGCCAGTTGGCCAGGACCTGTTGGCTCGAGGGCTGGTACCAGGGGGCGTCGGGGTCCTTCTTGCCGCCGCGGGGGCGTTTGGCGGCCTCGATGGCCAGGCCTTGTTCGTTCGCGGCGCGCAGGGCGGCGCTCATGACGTTCTCGACGGCCTTGTGGCCGGTGGAGCAGACGCCGACGCTGCGGCCCTTGGCGATCAGGTGGGTGATCAGGCGTGCGGCCAGGTAGGTCTTGCCGGCTCCGGGTGGGCCTTGGACGGCGAGGTAGGAGTGGTCGAGGCGGTCCACGGCGGTGATGGCGGCGTCGATGAGGTCGTCGTGGTGGGCGGGGTCGGGCAGGGGGCCCGGGGGGTCCAGGCGGGGTGGGGTGCGGCGTAGGACGTCCAGGCCGGCGTGGCGGGGCCAGTCGGGCAGGGTGTGGGCGGCGGTGTGGGCGACCGTCTCCAGGGCGCCGTCCTTGGGTTTGGGGTCGACCGGGGAACCGGGCAGGACGGCGATGGGGGCGCTGGAGGTGATCTGTTCGGGTGGGGCGGTCTCGATGAGGGTGAGGGCGTCGGGTTCGGCCTTGAGGACCTTGGCGGGGCGGGTGGTGGCGCTCTGTCCGGGGGCGGCCGGGTGCAGTAGGTGGACGCTCTCGCCGGTGGTGAAGGGGTTGGGGTGGGCGCGGTCCAGGCGCATGGCGACCTCGCGGCGGGCGTTGCGGCGTTTGCCGGTGGGGTGTTCCCACTCCCCCACGTGGGCCTGCCAGGGCACGGCGCAGTTGCCGTCGGTCTCCAGTTCGTGCAGGGGTGCGTTGGAGCGTTGGAAGTGTTCGCGCCAGGGCGGGCTGTTCTCGCGCCGGTAGTAGCCGACCAGGGCGGCCAGGGTGGCGCGGGGGTGGTCGGCGTCGGTGCGCTGTTCGGGTTGTTCGGGCACGCCGTCGAGGAGGGGTTCGGTCAGGGCGGCGTGGCGGGCGTCCCTTTCGGCGCGTTTGCGGGCGCGTTCGGCCTCTTCCTCGGTGATCTCGATCTGGAGGAGGGGGCGTGTGGTGATGCCCTGGTCGGCGCGGTGGCCTTCCAGCCAGTCGCGTAGGCGTGCGGTGGAGTGGCAGTCGTCGCGGTTGTAGGCGGCGATGTCGTCCAGGACGCGGGCGGCGGTGTCGGTGTCGCCGTCCTGGTGGGCGCGCAGGTAGGCGGCGTAGGCGTCGATGCTGGAGGCGGCGGTGGTGACGCCTCCGTCGCGGGCGGTGTCCAGGTAGAGGGGTTCGAGGTACTTGATGGAGTAGGAGCGTTGGGATACGCGCAGGCTCTTGCGGACCACGGTGTACAGGTCGATGAGCCGGTTCTGGCGTAGGAGCCGGTCGACCTCCTCTTCGCGGGTGGCGTAGGCGGAGCTGAGGTGTTTGAGCCGGTCCACCTCGTAGGAGGCGTAGTGGTAGATGTGGGCGCCCTCGTCCGCGTCGATGCGGGCGGTGACGAAGTCGACGAAGTCCTCCAGGGCCTTCTTCTCCTGGGCGCGGTCGTGGGCCCAGAAGGTGTGGAAGGTCTCGTGTCCGTCGGGGTCCTCGGTGGTGGCGCCGAAGAGGTATTCGAGGCCGCGTCCGTCCTGGTGGGAGTGGTAGGGGTAGCCCTCCATGTCGAAGAAGACGTCGCCGGTGGAGGGGGCGGGCAGGGAGGCGAGTCCGTCGGGTGAGAACACTTCGGCGCTGACCCGCCCTTGGGGGTCGTGGGCGGTGCGAGTGGTGTCCTGGCGGACCTGGAGGGCGGCCTGGGCGCGGAGTTGTTCGAAGGAGCGTCGGGGCAGGGTGGTGGGGCGGTCCTGGTCGGTGACGCGGGCCAGGGCGTCGATGGTGGTGATGCCGGCGTCGGCGAGTTTGGCGGCCTGGTCGGTGCGCAGGCCGGCGACCAGGGACAGGTGGCGGGCGGCGACGCGGCCTTGGGAGCACCAGGTGGTGTAGCCGCAGCCGTCGCAGGCGGGTCGGGGTTCGCCCCAGGTGGGGGTGGGCAGGGCGGGTTCGCGTGCCAGGCGTTCCAGGAGGCGGGTGGTGATGGTGGCCAGGATGGGGGTGAATTCGGCGGTGGGCAGGGTGCGGGTGTGCCGGTCGCCGGTGATCAGGTGCATGTGGTGGGGGGTGTGGCCGGACAGGGTGGCGACGGCGTCGGCGTAGGCGGCGAGTTGGACGACGGCGGCGGGTCCGGGGTCGCGGGCGAGTTTGGTGTCCCAGGGTTCGTAGGTGGCGGGCCCGGTGTGGTCGGGTCGGGGTTCGCCGGTGGCGGGGTCCAGGTCGGAGCGGATGAGGAAGTCGGCGCGTCCGTGGAAGGCGACCCGGTCGGTGAGGGGGTGGTGGAAGCTGGCCTGGTAGATGACGGGGACGCGGGCTTCCATGGCGCGGGCGGTGGCGTGCGCGGCCTCGGCCAGGGAGTGGTCGTCGGGGGCGGGGGCGTCGATGGTGGTGACGTCGCCGAACAGGTCGGTGAGGCGGTCGAGTTCGTCGGTCTCGTGGGTGTGGCCGTGGTGGGCGACGAGGGGGTCGACGGGTTCGGGGCGGGGGGCTCCGGGCAGGTGTGCGGCCAGGGCGGTCTTGAGGGCGCTGCGGTGGTCGCATTCGAGGGTGTCGACCAGGTCGGTGGGTGAGACGACCCATCCGGTCGTGGTGCGGAACAAGGTCCGGGCTCCCCTGGGGTCGGTTGTGGTGGCGTACGGGGGTCGTGCCACGTGGGGGTGGCGTCGCGGCTCTCACCTGCGGTGGGGGTGGGGCCTTGGGCGGGATTGTACGCGTCGAGGGGCCCGGGGGTGGTGGTTCTGGGCGGGGGCGGCGGGAAACGACGCGCGCCCCGGACCGTGGTGGTCCGGGGCGCGCGTGGTGGAGCGGTGGCAGGGGCGGGTGTCAGCCCACGACCTCCCAGTCGACGGTGCCGACGCCGGCTCCGGTGCCGATGATCTCGTCGAAGGCGGCCGTGGACAGGTCCAGGCAGCGTCCGGAGATGTAGGGTCCGCGGTCGTTGATGCGGACCGTCACCGACTTGCCGTTGGAGGGGTTGGTGACCCGCACCATGGTGTCGAAGGGCAGGGTCTTGTGGGCGGCCGTCATGCCGTAGGTGTCGAAGGTCTCTCCGTTGGCGGTGGTGGCTCCGTGGAAGCCGTCTCCGTAGAAGGAGGCCTGGCAGGTGCCGCCCTCGCCGGTGCCCTGTCCGCCGCCGGAGGAGGCGGAGGTGTCCGAGCCGCCGGTGTCGGTGGACTCGGTGCTCTGGGTCTCGGGTTCGGGGTCGGGCTCTTCCCGGATGGCCGGGCCCGAGGCGCTCTGGCTGGTAGTGGCCTGGGCGCGGGCCTGTTCGGCGCGTTCCAGGAGTTCGGGGTCGCGTTCGGTGTCGCCCTCGGCGGCCACGAGCGGGTCGGGCTGGGCCTGGGGGATGGTCACCGTGCTGGTGGCGTCGCCCGGGTCCGCGCCGGAGACGATGACGGCGGTCGCGGCGCCGCCGCCCACGACCAGGGTCAGTCCGGCGGCCGAGGCCACGATCATCGCGCGTTTGCGGCGCGAGCGTTTTGCGGCGCGGCGGGGGCCCAGGGGTGTCTCGGCCGGGCCTGTGGCGGCGGCGAGGTCGTCCATGGGGTCGTCCACCGGTGGGTTCTGGGGCTCGTGTTTGCCCACAACGCAGTCCTTCGAACGGGAACAGGGCAGGGCGGCCGCCTCCTGGCGCGTGTCCCCTTCGGGGGGTCGAAGGGTGTCGACGCTCCTGGGGGTGCGGGGTCCACGGGTGTGGGCCGGGCACGGGCGGAGCCGGGACCGCCGGCGTTTGGCGTTGCACGGGGTCTGGGCGCAGAGCTTAGGGGTAACGCGAGAGTAACGGTACCGGAAAGAGGGGGTTTGTGGAACTTATCACCCGGTGGGTGTGCGTCGCGGGGGGAGATGGCCGTTGAACAGGGACTTCGCCGGATCGGGGAGTTCTCGGCCGTCGAGTTCGGCCACGGCGCGGGACAGGGAGGGGTTGTCCAGGTGGCCTCCGACGGTGCGGATCATGTCGGCCATGGTGGGCAGGAGTGGGGCTCCGAGGGCGGTGACGGCGTAGCGGGTGGCCACGGCGGGGGTGCGTGAGGCGCCGGCCCAGCAGTGCAGGAGGACGCGTCGGCCTTGGGCGCGCAGGTCGGTGACGGCCGCGGCGGCCTCGTTCAGGGTGAAGTGGAGGTTGGCGTTGGCGGCGGAGGAGTCGTGCAGCCAGAAGCGGAGCCAGTCGTGGTGGGGCAGGTGGGGCGCGTCGTCGGGGTGGGTGCGGCACAGGGAGACGACCGTGTCCACTGCGTGGGGGTTGTTTCTGAGGTATTCCATGTCGCCGAGCAGGACGTGGGGGTCCAGGGGGTGGGGGACGGCGAAGGAGGGGAAGGTGTGTCCGTCCTCGCTGTTCAGGGGCGCGAGCGGCCAGCGCTCTTCGTCGGGGGTGGGGCCGGCCAGGAGTAGCGCCTCGGTGGTGGGGGTGTGGGGGTCGGTGTGCGCGCCGATGCCGCGCAGGGCCCGGGCGGGCAGGGCGGAGGCGCCCCAGAGCGCTCCGGCCAGCGCCCCGGTGTAGAGGGCGGTGGGCAGGTCGTGGGCGTGGTGGGCGGCGCGGACGGCCTGGACGAGGTGGTCGCAGGCGAAGGAGCCGCGTGCGGGGTCGTGCGGGGTGGGGGGTGTGCGGGTCAGGGCCTTCCAGGAGGCGCCGCGCGGGTCGTGGTGGGGGGCGTCGTCGAGTTCGGGGAGGTGTTCGGGCGGGGTTCCGGTGCGGGCCAGGGCTCGTAGGGCCCGGACCCAGGCCCGGTCGGTGGGGTCGGTGGGCGGGTGGGGTGTCTCCTCTCTGGTGGTGAGTTCCTCCAGGGCGGCGCGGGTGAGCCGTTCCAGGGCGGGGGGCGGGTGTGGTTTCGCGTGGGGGGCCTCCAGGGCGGCCGCGGCGGGTGCGCCCAGTAGGGCTCCGACTGCGCGGTCGTGGCGGGGGCGTTCGTGGGGGCGTGGGGTCATGGGTGCTCCTGGGTGCGGTGTGGGTCCGAGGGGGTCTCTACCCGCTGGTGGTGAGGAGGGCACACGGGTCGCCTTTTGTGGTCAAGCGTGTACATATCGTGGTGGTGTGCTGTGGACAGGCAGGGTCGGGTCGGTGAGGATGTGGAGGATGGTCACCTTCGATCTTTCTCCTTCGGCGCGTGCCCTGGCCGCTCTGTCGGCTCTGGCTGTGGGGGACGCCTTCGGTTCTCGGCTGGCCGACCCCGACCATGGGGGTTCGATCCCCGATCGGATCCCGCCCTGGGGCCCATGGCGGTGGAGCGACGACACCGAGATGGCGGCGTCGGTCCACGCCGAGGTGGTGCGCGGCCAGGGGGTGGACCCGGACCGGTTGGCCGCCTCCTTCGTGCGTCGTCACGACTCCGGGCGTGGCTATGGGGCCGGGACCGAACGTCTGTTGCGTGAGGCCGCCGGGGGCCGTGAGCTGCGTGAGGCGGCGGCGCGGGCCTTCGACGGCGCCGGTTCGTGGGGCAACGGGGCGGCGATGCGGGTGGCGCCGTTGGGCGCCTACTTCGCCGACGATCTGGAGCGGGTGGTGGAGCAGGCGCGGGTGAGCGCGCGTGTCACCCACACCCACCCCGAGGCGGTGGAGGGCGCGGTGGCGGTCGCGGTGGCCGCGGCCCTGATGGCCCGACACGAGTGGTGGGGGCCGGGCCGGTTCCTGGACCGGGTGGCCGAGGCGCTCGAGCCGGGCCCGGTGCGCGAGGGTGTGCGCGACGCGCGTGCGTTGCTGGTCTCCTCCGACCCGTTGGGCGCGGCCACGGAGTTGGGGTCGGGGGCATCGGCGCGGGCAGTGGACACGGTGCCCTTCGCGTTGTGGGTGGTGGCCCGCTATCGGGGCGGGCTCGAGTCGGCGTTGTGGGCGACGGTGGCGCCGGGCGGGGACATGGACACCACGTGCGCGATCGTGGCGGGGGTGCTGGGGGCGGGTTCCTCGGGCGCTCCGGCCTCGCGTGAGTGGTCCTCTCGGGTGGAGGCGTTGCCGTCCTGGGCCCTGGCCGGTGAGGGCGTGGGGCTCTAGGGTCGGCGGGGGCGCCGGCGGGCGGGGTTCATCGGCGTGGTCGTGGGGCGGGGGCCCGTTCCAGGCGGGAGCAGTCCGCCTCGGGGTCGCGGGTGAGGGCGATCACCAGGTCGAGCCGGTCGCGTACGGCGAGCAGGTCGTCGATGCGCTCGTCGACGCGTTCGCGTTCGTCGACCAGTAGTCCCAGGAGCGCCGGGTCGGGTTCTCCGGAGTCCACGCACGGTAGGACCTCGCGGACCACTCTGCTGGGCAGGCCCGCGGAGTACAGCCGCTGGATCAGTTCGACCCGTGCCACGGCGGTGTCGGGGTAGTGCCGTTGGCCTCCGGGGCCGCGTTCGGCGGGGAGCAGTTCCTGTTCCTCGTAGTAGCGCAGTGCCCGAACGCTCACTCCCGCCTTCTCGGCGACCTCTCCGATGCGCACGGGTCCTCCTTCGTCGGGGTGTCCGGCACGACTTGCACCTGACGTTGACGTCAGGTTCTAGGTTAGCCGGCGTCGGCGTCCGCCGACCATTCCTCCCATCGGCCCGTTCGGGTCGTACGGAAAGGCGGAGAACATCATGCGCGCGGTTCGTTATCACGAGTACGGCGGTGTGGACACCCTCGTGGTCGAGGAGGCGCCGGAGCCCTCTCCGGGCCCCGGCGAGATTCGTGTCCGGGTCGCGGCGGCCGGGGTCAACCCCATCGACTGGAAGGTGCGTTCGGGGGCGTTGCGCGGGCTCTTGCCCGTGGAGCTGCCGGCGATCCCCGGGCGCGACGCCGTGGGTGTGGTCGATCGGATCGGTGCCGGGGTGCGCGGTGTGGGTCCGGGCGAGCGTGTCTTCGGGTTGGGCGGTGTCACCGGAGCGACGGCGGAGCTGGCGGTGTTCTCGGCCTGGGCTCGGGTTCCCGAGGCCTGGACCGACGAGGAGGCCGCGGGGGCGGGTCTGGCGTCGGTGACCGCGCTGGGCGGGTTGAACGCGCTGGGCCCCTTGGAGGGGCGCACCCTGTTGGTGGAGGGGGCGGCCGGAGGCGTGGGCGGCGCGGCCGTGGAGATCGCGCGGGCCTTGGGGGCGACCGTGATCGGGACGGCGAGCGAGCGCAATCACGGTTTCCTCGCCTCGTTGGGGGCCGTTCCCACCACCTATGGGCCGGGCCTGGCCGAGCGTGTGGCCGCTCTGGCACCGGAGGGGGTCGACGTCGCGTTGGACACCGCGGCCTCCGGTTCGTTGGCCGATCTCGTCGCGATCGTGGGCGGTCCCGATCGTGTCTCGACGGTGGCCGATCACGCCGGCGCGCGGCGTCTGGGGGTGCGCGTGGCCGACGCGGAGAACGATTCCGCGCTCTTGGCGCGGGCGGGCGAGCTCGGTCGGCGGGGTCTCTATACGCCGCGTATCGAGAGGGCCTATCCCTTGGAGCGGGTCGGGTGGGCGCACGCCCGTTCCGAGAGCGGACGTGTGCGGGGCAAGGTCGTGGTCCTGGTCCGAGCGGACCGGGCTCCTTCTCCGACGGGATCGTGACCTCCTGATTTGAGGGTTGGAACGGTGTAGGCGCCTGTTATCAGGGGTTTCCTCCGCTCAGGTCTCATAAAGCGGTTCGATGACACACTTGAAGTACGGGGAGGGGCCGGTCCGTGGGTCGGCCCCTCGTTCTTCGATGTGTCGAAGGGGTGGGACGTGGACCAAGAGGAGATCATCGCGTTCGTGGCGGCGTCGGGGCCGGTACGGGTGGATCGGGCGAGTGAGGAGAGCGGGGCGCCCCCGGTGGCCTGGGGCGACACCTTCTTCACCTACGATCCCGGCGGCCAGGGCGGGGAGCGGGGGTTCGGGCCCTTCGCGACCATCGTGACCAAGGACTATCCGGGGTTCGACACCGCCTCGGATCTGGATCGGCCCGGGGTGTTCCGGGTCAACATGGCGGTGGGGCGGGTCGCGTTCACCGAACGGATGGGCCGCTCCCCCGCCGAGTACTCGGTCGAGGGCGGCGACGTCGACCACGCCGAGATCGACCGGTTGCTGCCGCATCCGGTCTACGCCTCCCAGGGGTGGGTGTCGGTGGTCTCGCCCGGGCCGCGTACCGCCGAGGCGACCCGTGAGCTGTTGCGGCTGGCCTTGGATCGGGCGGTCTCCCGACACCGGGGGTGAGGGGCGCGGCCCTCCCCCGCCCGGGGCGGCGCTCTCCCCCATGAGAGGGAGACGAAACCCTCCCTGTGGGGAGGCGGCGGTGCGGGTGCGAGGGCCACAGTGGGCTCCAGGATCCGTTCCGATGGTGAGGGAGCAAGGCCATGACCGTTTCGAATGCCGAGAGAGCACATCCGCCGGGGGTCCTGGCGTCGGCGCCCTGGGTCGCGTTGGCCTGGTCCGCCGTCGCCCTGGGTCTGGGGATCGGGTGGGGCGCGGGCCTGTTGCCGGTGGGTGTGCCCACCGAGGACGGGTTCGGGTCGTTGTTCGTCGCGGCCGGCGCCGGGGCGGCGGTCGCGGCGTCTCTGGTGATGGGCGGGCTGGGGGTGGTGTTGTCCCTGGTCGTCCTGTCCGGTCGGGCCCGGTGGGGGCGTGCGGTGGAGTTCGCCTCCTGGGCCATGGCGGGGGTGGCCTTCCTGGTGTTCGTCGACGGGCAGCTGTTGGCCTGGCTCGGTTACACGATGATCCTTCCCGTGGTGGGTTGGACGGTGCCGGGTCTGGCCGGGGCCTGGTTGGAGGCCACCTTGCGGCCCACCCACCTGACCGTGCTGTTCTTCGCGCTGGGGGTGCTGGTGTGGGGTGTGGCGGCCCTGTATCGGCGGCGTGCGGTGGGCGGGGCGTGTCCGCGTTGTGGACGTGACGGTCATTGGACGCCGCGGGTGGAGGCGCGGGTGCGTGAGCGGGCCCGGCGCACGGGGGTGGTCGCGGTGACGGCGGGGTCGGCGGTCGCCCTGGTCTATCCGGTGCTGCGGCTGCCCTGGCTCTTCGGGATCCCGATGGGGATGGATCCGGAGGTGTTCGAGGAGATGACCCGTACCGGTGAGCACATCGTCGTCGGTGTGGGGTTGGGGTCGGCGGCGCTGGCGGGGGTGGCGCTGATGAGCGGGCTCGTGCTGCGCTGGGGTGTGCGTCTGCCCTGGTGGACCCTGGGTCTGGCGGGGAGTCGGGTTCCGGTGTCGTTGGCGGTGGTGCCCGCCACGGTGGTGTCGCTGGCGCTGCTCGCCATGGGGCGTTCCTGGCTGGTGATGCTGGGAGAGGCCGATCCCACGCGGTGGAGCGACCCGAACACGTTCGCGCTCTTGTCCATGGGCGTGTGGGGTGTGGCCCTGGCGGTGGCGACCGTCGCCTACGCGGTGCGTCGTCGCTCCGAGTGCGGTCGTTGCGGTCGTGGCCTGGCCGAGAGCGGTACGGCCCCGGTCGGGCTCGGCGAGGAGGCGGCCGCGATGGAGCGGTGAGCGGCCTCCGGCGTGAACACGCGCGCCCCGCCCTTCTCGTGGATCGAGGAGGCGGGGCGCGCGTAAGGCGGGTGGTGTGTGGGGGTCAGCGGATCGGGACGCCGGGGATCTCTCCGAAGGCGCCCGCGTACAGGGTCATCTCGTTCACGTCCGCGGCCGGGGCGGGGAAGACCGCCAGGGCCAGGTACTCCTCGCCCGGGCTGAGGGTGTGGATCTGGTCGGCGAAGTCCTCGTACTCGTCCTCGGCGGTGCGGATACGGATGACGTAGCGGATCAGGCCGCTGTCGGGTTCCTCCAGACGGAAACCGCCCATGGTGCCCTCGGCGTACTGGGCGGGGCTGCCGGGCAGCGCCGACTCGTCACCGTCCAGGTCCGCCTCCAGGTCGTTCAGGGTGGAGTTCTGGAAGCCCACCATCTGGAACAGGTAGGCGCCGTCGCGTACCAGCGGGTAGACGTTCAGGTCGATGTCGTCGTCGGAGACGGTGGTGTGGGGCTCCATCTCCTCGAAGTAGGCGGCCGGTCCGGCGACGTGGCGCTGGGCGGAGTCCAGGCCCTCTCCCTCGCTGTCCCGGGCGTCCAGGGGGACCTCGTAGAAGAGTTCGACGCGGCGGTTGCGGGCGCGCGCCTCCTCGTCGTCGTCCCCGCCCTCCTCGGCGAGCAGTTCGTCGCTGCCGCGTCCCTCGGTGGACAGGGAGAATCCGTCACCGAGTTCGGATTCGAGCAGCTCCAGGGCGGCCTGGGCCCGCTCTTGGGACAGGTTCTGGTTGTAGGCGTCGTCGCCGGTGCCGTCGGTGTGGCCGATGACGGTGATCTCGGTGCCCTCGGCCAGGTTCTCCCGCAGGGAGGCGGCGGCCTGGCGGATGGTCTCGGCGGCCTCGTCGGTGGGTTCGGCCTCGTCGACCTCGAACATGTTGTCCGAGTGCAGGGCGATGGTCTCCTGGTCGCCGGCGCGGGTGGTGGAGGAGACGGGGCTGTCCACGAAGCTCTCCATGGACTGCCGGTCCGCGGTCACGTCCAGGCCCGATTCGGGGACGTCGTCGGGGTAGAAGATCTCGTCGGGCAGCTCTTGGCGTTCCCACGTCTCGGGGTCGATGTAGTCGTAGACGTTGGGTTCGGGGGCCTCGGTGAACTCGTCGACGTAGGTGACGGGGACTCCGGGGACGTATCCGAGGCCGGCGCCGGTGAAGGTGAGGGTCTCCACCTCCTCGCTGGGGGCGGGGAAGTAGCGGCGCATGGGGGTGGCCAGCCCCTCGTGGGTGGGCATGAAGGGGTCGCCCTCGACGAAGTAGGTGCCGTAGGGCTCGCCGTTGTTGTCCTCGTTCTCCAGGACCCGCAGAACCTCGCCGGAGAGCGGGTCGACCATGCGGATGGGGGCGCTGGTGCTGGTGACGGCGCCCGGGAGCGGTTCGAGGATGTTGTGGGTGACGTCGATCATCAGGTATTCGCCGTCGGATTCCAGGGCGTTGATGACGACCTCGAAGGCGACGTCGTTGCCGTCTTCGACGAAGAGGCGTCCCTGGCGGGTGAAGGGCAGATCCTGGGCGACGGTCTCCTGGGCCTGGTCGGCGGTCTCCTCGGGGGCGGGGTCGGGGTCGCCGTTGTCGGGGAGCAGGCCGCAGGAGCTCAGACTCAGGGCCAGGGCCAGTGCCGCTGCGGACGTGCCGAGGGCTCGTGAGGACATGTGCGGGGGCTTTCTCGTGTGTCCGACGCGGGCCGTCGGAGATGGTCACTCGGCTGCTCAGACGCATCGGGTCGGATTCTGGTTTCGGGTGAGGGGGATGCTTTCGGCCCGTTCGCGCGGTCGGACCGTGGTGTTCGGGGTAGGGCGGTGTTTCGATGAGGGGCGGGTGCGGTGGTGGGGCGCTCGGACTCGTTCGGGATCGGGAGGGCGCGCCCGCTGTGGGAGGGGACAAGGGTGGCGCCGTTGTGAAACGGTGAAGGTGATGAGCCCTCATGTGGAGATCTTCGACCCCGTAGCGGCCTCCGAGGCCGATCTGGAGTCCTGGAGCGCGACCTTCTGTCAGGGACGCGAAGAGCTGTCGGGTGGTGCTCCCCTGCCGGAGGAGTTGGCGGCGCGGCTGCGTGCGAATCGGGCGGGGACGGCCTGGAGGTGGGCGGCGCGCGACGACGCCGAGGGGCCGGTGACGGGTGTGGCCGAACTGCGCCGTCAACACCACGATCCCGGGATCGGGTTCATGCGGCTGTTCGTGATCGACGGCGCCCGTCGCCGGGGCGCCGGCCGCGAGTTGCGCGAGGCGGTGATCGAGCGGGCCCGCTTCCTGGGGATGGAACGGCTGCGCAGCCTCGTCTCGGCGGGTCCTCCCGGGGAGTCCTTCGCCCGGACCGGCCCCTATCCGCGGACCCTGTCGCGGTTGGAGTTGCAGGAGCAGCGTCTGGACGCGGAGACGTTGGGGCGTTGTACGAGTCTGGCGGCCACGCCCGGTCGCGGATATCGGCTCACCCATTGGGAGGGCGAGGCACCGGCGTCCCTACTGTCCTCCTTCGGAGGGGTGATGGCGCACCTGATGGACGCTCCGGGTGTCGCTCTGGCGATGGGGTCGCGGGCCTGGGAGCCCGACCAGGTGCGGGAGTGGGAGCGTTCGATCACCGAGGACGGGTCCCGTCTGGTGGTCGGCGCCGCGTTGGAGAGCACCTCGGGTCGGGTGGTGGCGGCGACGGTGAGCACGGTGACCGGTGGTCGGGTGGCCGACCAGCACGACACCGCGGTGATGCCCGCCCATCGTCGTAAGGGGTTGGCGAGCCGGGTCAAGGCGACCCAGGCGTTGCGTGTGCACGATCTGTTCCCTCACGTGCGGGCGTTGGCGGTGACGATCGACCTGGAGAACACGGCGATGTTGACGGTCAACCGGTCGTTGCGCTATCGGCGGGTGGGCGAGCGTCTGTTGGTGGAGGAGAGCCTGTCCCACCTCTGACCGCGGGGCGGTGTCCCCGCCGCGGACGGCGGCGGGGACACCGCTCGGGGGCGGGTCAGACGCCGAAGGCGTCGGGGTAGCGGATGGTTCCGCGCGGGGTGGGCCGGTCGGGGTCCAGGGACAGGGCCATCATGGCCTCGTCGGGTACCTCGAACGGGGCGCGTACGCCGAACCCGGAGGCGGGGGTGAACCCGAACCGGGGGTAGTAGTCGGCGTGGCCCAGGACCAGGACCAGGTTCTCGCCCATGGCTCGGGCGGCGTCCAGTCCGGCGCGGATGGCGGCGGAACCGGCTCCGGTGCGCTGATGTTCGGGCAGGACCGAGCACGGGGCCAGGGCCAGCGCGGGCTGTTCGTCGACGTGGCATCGGGTGAACAGGGCGTGTCCGACCGGGTCGCCGTCGGGGGTCAGGGCGAGGATCGAGAGTCCTTCGATCCAGGCCTCGGGGTCGGCGCGCAGGGCGTCGACGATGTCGGCCTCGGCCTCGGTGTCGAAGGCGGCGGTGGTGAGCGCGCGGATCTGACCGATGTCGGCGGTGGTCTCGGGGCGTGTGGCCCAGGTGCGTGTGGTGTTCGGCAAGGTGTGCGGACCTTCGTCTTCAGGGGTCCCGTGGTGTGTTCAGCCGGGGACCCGGTTTCGGGGAACGTCGTGGGCGCCGTCGAGGGTGGCGCCGGTTCGCGCGGTCAACCGCTTCACCTTCTCCTGTGTATCGGGGGCGGGTGGCCCCGGCGGTTCAACGTCGGTGGGGCACGTGATGTTCCCCGTGGCGGGGTTCTCCGTGGGGTGGGGAAACCATGGCGCGGGTCGGAGCGTCCCATCGTCAGGGCCTTTCCAGGGTGGGAGGGGCGGGTTCGATGGATGTGGAGGTCGACGCGGTGGAGCTGTTCGAGGAAGGCGCCAAGGTCCTGACGCAGGAGATGGTCAAGGGCGGTTGGACGGTGGTGCGGGGGTGGCTCGCCCGGGTGTTCGAGGGTGATGAGGCCAAGCGGGGTCGGGCTCTGGCCGAGTTGGAGGAGTCCCGTGAGGAGCTGAGCGAGGATCCGACCCTGGTCTCGGAGGTGGAGGAGGCCTGGAAGGTGCGGCTGCGTCGTCTGCTGCGCGAGAACGCCGGGGCGGCGGAGGAGCTGCGGGCTCTGCTGGACGAGGTGGCGCCGCGTGAGAGTGGCGGGACGACGGTGATCAACACCGCTCGTGACGTGCGGGGGAACGCTATTCTGATCCAGGCCGGCAGCATCGGCAGGGTGGTGGGGCCGGAGCGGGGATCTTCTTCCTCCACGTGAACCGAATGAGATTCGGTCGGGTGTGGTCAAGCTTTCTACTGGCCGGTAACATCGCCCTATGAGCCTTGACCACCCCACCGAAGGCCACGAGTTCGACCGGGACACCCGCGTCGACAAGCGTGCCGACGGCGAGTTCACCGCCACCTTCACCGACGGCTGGACCACCTTCACCTCGCACCCCAACGGCGGATACGTCCTGGGGACGGCCCTGAACGCCCTGCGACAGACCCTCTCCCAGCCCGACCCGATCGCGGTCTCCGCCTTCTACCTGCGCCCGGCCGCGCCGGGGCCCGCGCTGCTGCGCACCGAGACCGTTCGCGAGGGGCGCCGCACGGCCACCGGTGCCGTCGTGGTCGAGCAGGGCGGCAAGGAGATCCTGCGCGCCACCGCCACCTACGGCGATCTGAGCGCCGAGGGGCGTGAGCTCCACCTGGAGGGCGCCCCCGAGCTCCCCTCCCCCGAGGACTGCCACGTGCCGGCCGAGTTCGCGGACAAGCCCGAGGGCGTGACCATCGCGCACCGGATCGAGTACCGCTACCCGGAGCGTCCGGGCTGGTTGGACGGGAAGAAGGACGGCACGCCCCGGGTCGACTTCTGGATGCGCTTCGCCGACGGCCGCGACGCCGACGTGCACTCCCTGCCCGCCATGGTCGACTTCGCGGTCCCGGCGGTGCTGGAGATCGGCGAGTTCACCACCATCACGGTGGAGTTGAGCACCCACGTCCGGGCCAGACCCGCCCCCGGCTGGCTGGCCTGCCGGGTCTTCACCAAGCACCTCTCCCATGGCCTGCACGAGGAGGACATGGAGATCTGGGACAGCGAGGGCACGCTGGTGGCCCAGGCCCGCCAGCTCGCGATGCTCCTCTGAGAGGGTCTCGCCCGGGGCCGCCCCGTCAGGGGACGGCCCCGCAACGTGTTCCGAGCACGGTCGAGGGTCAGCGCCGCATCAGGGCGAAGACCCCCCACCCCAGGTATTCGCGCGTGTAACGCGTATAGCGCGCGGGTTCGGTGGTCAGTTCCTCCCGCACCTGGGCGGCCATCTCGTCTTCGGGATTCTCGTCGAGCCAGCGGCGCATGGTGAGCCATTGGGCGGCGCTGTAGCGGTCCCAGCTGTCCTGGTCGGCCAGGGTCATCTCCACGACGTCGTAGCCGAGGTCGCCGAACGATTCGATCAGTCCGGGCAGCGACAGGAAGTCGTCCGGGCCGGTGGCGTGGCAGGCCTTGGCGGTCTCCTCGTCCGGCGGGGTCAGCCGCCAGTAGGGTTCGCCGATCAGCATCAGGCCTCCGGGGCGCAGACTGCGTTGGAGCAGCTCGACCGTGCCGGCCACACCGCCGCCGATCCAGGTGGCGCCGACGCAGGCGGCCAGGTCGACCGGGGTGTCGGAGACGTGGCCGGCGGCGTCGCCGTGGACGAACTCCACCCGGTCGGCGACGTCGAGTTCGACGGCTCGGGCCCGCGCCTGTTCGGTGAACAGGGTGCTGATGTCCACCCCGGTACCGGTGAAGCCCAGGTCGCGGGCCCAGGTGCACAGCATCTCTCCCGAGCCACCGGCCAGGTCGAGCACCCGTGTTCCGGCGGGCAGGCGGAGCGAACGGCCCAGGGCGGCGAGCTTGTCCGGGGTGAACGGGTTGTGGATGCGATGTTCGCTCTCGCGGATGGTGAAGATGCGGGGAAGGTCCATGGTGGCCTCCTTGTCGTCGGTTCCGGCGGGCGCGGGGCCGATCGGTGGTCGGTCGTGGGCGTTCAGGTCAGGGCACGGAGCGAAAGTGCGTGGTCAGGGAGGCGTCCTCGGCCAGGACGTGGAAGGCGATCCCGGGCGGCCGAGTGCGCACGGCGCGCGCCTCCTCGGTCTCCCAGGGCATGCTCAGCGTGGAGGTGACGCCGGGGGCCACCAGGACGGGGCGGCCGGCCAGAGTGGCGGCGGCCCCGGTGTGGGCGTGCCCGGCCAGGACGCCGACGACACGCGGATACTCCTCCAGCAGGGCGACCAGGTCCTCGACGTTGTCGAGCGCCAACCTGTCGGGGAGCGGGTGGTGCAGGCGCACCGGGGGGGTGGTGCATGGCCAGGAGGACCGGGATGTCCTCGGGGAGTTCGTCGAGGGTGCGGCGCACGCGCTCCAGGGTCTCGGTCCCCAGGTGTCCGTCGTCGCGCCCGGGGATGGAGGTGTCGCAGGCCAGGACGGTGAAGCCGGTACCGCGGTGTTCGGTGTCGACCGGGCCGTCGGAGGGGTCCTGTCCCAGGAGACCGGAGCGCAGGGCCGCCCGGTCGTCGTGGTTGCCGGGGCAGACCAGGACGGGGAAGGGCAGGTCGAGCAGGGCGGCGGCCTGCTCGTACTCCTCGGGGGCGCCATGGTCGGCGATGTCGCCGCTGACCACGAGCAGATCCGGGCTCCGGTGCAGGGACCGCAGGTGGTCGACGGTGCGGGTGGCGCGTCGGGTGGTCTCCTCGGTTCCGTCCAGGTGCAGGTCGCTGATGTGGGCGATCAGAGCGCTCAAGGCTTCGCTTTCTCCCGGGGGTGGGGTCGTGGCGGGAGGGCCCGGTCGACCCGGCGGGGCCGGATCGACCGGGGGTCGGAGGCGTGTGCGGCGTCGGAAGGGGCTCAGAGGGTCACGACGACCTTGCCTCGGACTCCGCCGCGTTCGAGCCTACGGTGGGCGTGGACGATGTCGTCCACGCCCAGGACCGTGTCGATCACCGGCACGATCGTCCCCTGTTCGACCAGGGAGGTGAGCTCCTCCAGCTCTCGCGGGGTGGGGTCGTTGCTGAACGCGCCCAGACGGGTGCGCCGGTGGAGGTGGCCCGCCACCACCCACAGGGCCGATCGGATCGGTCGGCTCGGGTCCAGCGCGAGCGGGAACAGCGTGCCGCCGGGGACGAGCCGGGCGCGGAGCGCGGGCAGGTGGGTGCCGACCAGGTCGACGATCGCGTCGAAGCGCCCCAGGTCGTGGAGGGGTGTCCGGCGGTGGTCGAAGGCCTCGGAGGCGCCCAGTTCCCTCAGTCGGGAGAGGTGGTCGGCGCCGGCCAGGGCGGTGACGTGCGCGCCCAGGGAGGCGCCGAGTTGCACCGCCACCACGCCCACTCCCCCGGCGGCTCCGCGGATCAGGAGCCGCTGTCCCGGTCGAAGACGGATCCGGCGGGTCAGGGCGTGCAGGGCCGTGGTGCCCGAGGCGGGGAGCGCGGCGGCCTCGTGGGGCGAGAGCGTGCGCGGGGCCGGGGCGACGCGTTCCTGGGGGACGACGATCGTCTCGGCTATGGAGCCGAAGGTGCCGTGCGGCATCACCCCCCACACGTGGTCGCCGACGTTCGCCCGGGTGACGGCCGTCCCCGTGCGTTCGACGGTTCCCACGAAGTCGACGCCCGTCCCGACGGGGAGGCGTTGGCGTAGGACGTGGCGCAGCCGTCCGGCGCGGATGGGGATCTCACCGCCGCCGACGGCGGCGGCGCTCACCCGGACCCGCACGTCGGTCTCGCCCACCGGGGGCGTGGGGAGTCCGTCGACGATGGTGAGGACCTCGGGTCCTCCGTAGCGGTCGTAGCGAACCGCGCGCATGGTTCCTCCTGGTGCGGGGAAGTCCCCGCCGTGTTCGTGGGTTCTCGCCGGTGGTCGCCGGTGTCGATGGGGGTAACCCGTGCCCCGCCGGCGGGCCATCCCGATGGAGGACAAGTGAGACGAGAAGTGGTCGAGGACGCGCGGTTCCGGTCCGATTCCGAGCCTGGGGGGCTTCGGCGGGACGCCCGGCGTAACCGGCTCGGTGTGCTGAGGGCGGCGCGGGAGGTCTTTCGTGAGCGGGGGCTGGAGGCGACGGTGCGGAACGTGGCCCATCGGGCCGGGGTCTCCACCGCCACGGTCCATCGGCGTTTCTCCGGTCGTGACGCGATCGTCGCGGATCTGGCCGAACAGGTCGCCGGGGAGTGGGACGAACGATGGGAGGTGCTGGCGCGCGGGTTTCCGGCCGAGGTGGCTCTGGAGCGGGCGCTGCGGCTCGTCGCCTCCGAGACGGTCGCCACGCGCGCGTGTTCCCCGGACCATCGGGAGCTCTTTCCCGAGCGGGCGCGGGAGTTGGAGGAGCGGGTCCATCGGGGGCTGTGCCGGCTGCTGGCGGACGCGAGGGAGACGGGAGGGATCTCGGCGGCGGTCGGTGCCGAGGATCTACGTCTGGTCATGATCTCGGTGGCGGCGGTGGTGGCCGTCGAGTCGGACGAGGAGCGGGCCGAGCGGGCGGCCCAGCGGGTGGTGACGCACTTTCTGAGGTCGTTCCGCGGTACGGGCTGACCGGGGGCGGTGCGTCCGGGCCGGGGTCAGGGTCGTTCGTCCTCGCCTCGTGCCTGGAGGCGTTCGTGACGCTGGCGGGCGGCCTGGGCGGTGCCCAGTCCGAGGCCGAAGGCGATCTCCTGCCAGGTCATCTCGCGTCCCCTGGCCATGGTGAGAAGGCCCGATTCCATCTGGTCGAACTCCGCGCGGGCCAGGGGTACCAGGGTCAGCGCGGCGGTCAGGTCGGCCTGGTCGACGGCCGGCGCGCCTTCGTCGGGAAGGGCGCTGCCGGCGGCCAGGTCGGCGATGCGGCGGACGGCGTCGTGCGGGGCCATGGGCATGCGCCGTTCCTCCCAGCGGGCGCGGTCGGTGCCGGTGGCGTGGCGTTCGGTGATGCGGAACAGGGCCTCGTAGGCGCGGGCGCGTCGGGCCTGTTCGGGGTCGGGTCGGGTGAAGGGGTCCGGTTCGGTGCTCATGGCGTCAACTATGTGTTGTTCACGGATGGTTGTCAATGAAATATGTTGAACATTTTGTTCAATCGATGACGAGCGGCCCGCCCCGATGGTCGGGGCGGGCCGCGAGGGTGGTCGTTTCGACTCTCAGCCCTCGACACGGGCCGGGCTTCGCCGTGCCCGTCCACGTCGCAGGAGGCCGTGGCGGGGCGAGAACAGGTAGGCCAGGGCGAAGGCGCAGGTCTGGGCGAGAACGATGCAGCCACCGGTGGAGGCGTTCAGGTGGAAGCTGCCCAGGACGCCCACGATCGCGGCGAGCACCGCCACGGCGGCGGAGATGAGCAGCATCCTCTCGAAACGGTCGGTGAGCAGGTAGGCGGTGGCGCCCGGAACGATCACCATGGCCACCACCAGGATGATGCCCACCGCCTGGAGGGCGACCACCACGGTCACCGACAGCAGCCCCAGGAGCAGGGTCTCCAGCAGGCGCGGGTTGACGCCGATGGCGTGGGCGTGCACGGGGTCGAAGGCGTACATGGTCAGGTCGCGGTGCTTGTACCAGACCACCGCCAGGACCACGGCGGCCAACAGCAACACCTGCACGATGTCGGAGTCGGACACGCCCAGGACGTTGCCGAACAGGATGTGGCCCAGATCGGTCTGGCTGGGCACGCGGGAGATCATCACCAGCCCCAGGGCGAACATGGCGGTGAAGACCACGCCGATCACCGCGTCCTCCTTGACCCGGGAGGTGCGGTTGACCACCCCGATCAGCGCCACCGAACCGGCGCCGAACACCAGGGCGCCCAAGGCGAAGGGCAGCCCGAACATGAAGGACAGCACCACCCCGGGCAGGACGGCGTGGGAGACCGCGTCGCCCATCAGCGACCAGCCCACCAGCGTCATCCAGCAGGACAGGACGGCGCAGACCACCCCGGCGACCACGCTCACCAGCAGGGCCCGCTGGACGAACTCGAACTGCAACGGCACCGTGAACCACTCCACGAACCCGATCAACGCGTCCACGAGTTCTCCTCTCCGGGATGCATACCGAACGCCTCCAGCAGCGTGTCCGGTTCGAGTACCTTCTCCGGCGGCCCGTGGGCGATGACGCGGCGCTGAAGCAGGATCGCCTCGTCGCACAGGGTGGGCACCTGGGCCAGGTCGTGGGTGGACACCAGCAGGGTGCGTCCGGCCCGGCGCAGCTCCAGGAGCAGTTCGACGATGGTGGCCTCGGAGCGCTTGTCCACCCCGGCGAAGGGTTCGTCCAGCAGGAGCACGTCGGCGTTCTGGGCGATGGCGCGGGCCACGAAGGCGCGTTTGCGCTGCCCGCCGGACAGGGCCCCGATCTGGCGGTCGGCCAGGTCGGTCAGGTCGGTGCGGGCCAGGGCCCGCTCGACCGCCTCACGGTCGGCGGCGCGGGCGCGGCGGCGGCCGCCCATGTGTCCGTAGCGGCCCATCATGACCACGTCGCGCACCCGGACGGGGAAGGCCCAGTCGACCTGTTCGGACTGGGGCACGTAGCCGACGAGCCCCGCTCGGCGGGCGGCCAGACCGTCCCTGCCCAGGACGCGTACCCGCCCCCGGTCGGCGGGCACCAGGCCCAACACGGTCTTGAACAGGGTGGACTTGCCCGATCCGTTCATGCCGAGCAGCCCGCAGATCCGTCCGGGCTCCAGGGACAGGCTCACCCGGTCCAGGGCCAGGACGTCGCCGTAGTGGACGGTGACGTCGTCGACCTCGATGGCGGCCGTCATGGACGCCTCCCTTCCTCGAAAGCGCTCGTGGTGTGCGGTCTCATGTTCCGGTGAGGCCGTCGACGATGGCCTCGGCGTCGTGGCGGAGCAGGTCGAGGTAGGTGGGGACGGGGCCGTCGGCGGTGGAGAGCGAGTCGACGTAGAGCGTCTCCCCCATGCGGGCGCCGGTCTCGCGTATCACCGAGCGTTGGGCGCTGTCGTTGACGGTGCTCTCGCAGAACACGGTGGGGACGTCGTTGTCCCGGACGAAGTCCGCGACGGCGGCGATCTGGCGGGGGGTGCCCTCGCGTTCGGCATTGACCGGCCACAGGTACCTCTCGGTGAGGTCGGCGTCGCGGGCCAGGTAGGAGAAGGCCCCCTCGCAGGTGACCAGGGCCCGGGAGGAGGAGGGGACCTCGGCGAGTTCGGTGTCCAGGTAGTCGGCGACCTCGGCGATCTCGGCCTTGTAGGCCTCGGCGGCCTCGGCGAACTCGTCGGCGCCCTCGGGGTCGAGTTCGGTGAGGGCGTCGCGGATGTTGTCGATGTAGATCGGGGCGTTGGCGGGTGACATCCAGGCGTGGGGGTTGGGTTCGCCCTCGTAGCCGCCGGAGGTGACGGGGATGGTCTCGACGCCGTCGGCGAGTACGGCGGTGGGGGCCTGGACGCGTTCGGTGAACTGGGCGAACCAGGTCTCCAGCCCCAGGCCGTTCTCCAGGATCAGGTCGGCGTCGCGGCCGCGGACCAGGTCGTCGGGGGTGGGTTCGTAGCCGTGGATCTCGGCGCCGGGGCGGGTCAGGGAGGCCACGTCGACGCGGTCGGCGGCGACGTTCTCGGTCATGTCGGCCAGGACCGTGAACGTGGTGAGCACGAGGGGACGATCCCCCGGGCGCTCGGGTGGGGTCGTGGTGCAGGAGCTGAGTACAAGTGCTGACATACCGGCACAGAACATGACCGACCAGGCTTTTGAAGACAACCCATCTCTAAAGTTCGGCACGCCTAACTTTTACCACAGTCGTGGCGAACCCACACACGTCGCTAGTGATCCGCTGAGGCGGAGTGTGCTCTTGGGGCGCATGGCGATCTTTGCAGTAATTACAGTCATTGCAGTCATAACTGCAATGACTGTAATGTGGTCGCATGAGCGAACCCACAGAGAGGGAACTGGCCTTCGTCGACGAGGTCGCGGTGTTCTTCGAGGACGAAGGGCTGCCCCTGATCGCAGGCCGTGTCATCGGATGGCTCCTGATCAGCGACCCGCCCGAACAGAGCGCCGCCCGGCTCGCCGAGGTACTCCAGGTCAGCCGCAGCTCCATCGGCACCGCCACCCGCATGCTCACCCCCAGCGGCCTGGTCGAGGGCGTACGCAAGCGCGGCCACCGCCAGGAGTACTTCCGCATCGCCGACGACGGCTGGAGCCGGATGCTGGAGCGCCGCTACGCGTTGGCCACGAGCTTTCGCCGGGTCACCGAACGAGGGCTGGCGGCTCTGGAGGACGCCTCCCCCGAACGGCGCGAACGTCTGGCCGGCGTCCACGAGCTCTACGGGTTCCTGGAGAGGGAACTGCCCGCCATGCTCCGACGCTGGCGGGAAAGAGACGAGGAGGACACCCCGTGAACGAGAACACGACCGACCCCCGAGACCGTGTCTTCCACCGCGAACGGGTCTCGATGCCCGAGGGCGACCTGAGCGTGATCGTCGAGGGCCCCGAACAGGCTCCGCCGGTGCTGCTGCTCAGCGGCGGCGGGGTGGACAGCGCCACCCTGAGCTGGCGCCACCTCATCCCCGACCTGGCCCGGGACCACCGGGTCATCGCCCTCGACTGGCCCAAACAGGGCAGGAGCATCCCCTGGGAGGGGATCGCCGACCACGCGACGCTGCGCCGCTGCGTCCTGGCGGTCCTGGACCGCTTCGCCTCCGGACCGGCCCGTGTCGTGGGGCTCTCCCAGGGTGGGGCGATGACCCTGGACACCGCCATCGAACACCCCGACCGGGTGGAACGCCTGGTGGCGATGTGCCCCGCCGGCATCCTGGAGTTCCCACCGGTGGTGCACCAGGCCCTGTGGCTGATGGCGCGCAGCACCCTGCTGGGATCCAGCCTGCCGGGGATGATGATCGGCGACCGGCGCAAGGTCGAGGCCTTCGTCCGGCGGAGCCTGTTCGCCGGCCCCGTCGCCGACTTCGACCAGGTCATCGACGAGGTCATGGCCGAGATGGAGGTCAACGGCGCCTCCGCCTCCGACTGGCAGAACACCTCCATCGGCCCCTGGCGCATGAACGTGGACCTGCGGCCGCGCCTGCGCGAGATCACCTGCCCGGCGCTGTTCCTCCAAGGGGCCAAGGACGTGGGCGTGCCCCCGGCCCGCACCATCGCCGCCGCCAAGGCGGTCCCCCACGCCCGCCTGGAACTGCTGGCGGGACACGGTCACTGGCTCGGCCGCCAGTCCCCCGAAAGGGTGGGGCGCCTGGTGCGCGACTTCCTCACCGAGCCCGCCCCCTGAGGACCCCGAAGCGCCCGCCCCGGGAGGACGGCCCCGGCCGGGCGCTTCGGCGGGCTCTTCTCGGCTTCGGGTCGTCCCGGTGGGCGCCCGTGGGTAGGCTCGATCCGTTCGGACGGGACCGTAAGGGAGGCACGGGTGTCGCACACCTGGACCGCGATCGACTTCGAGACCGCCAATCAGGACCGTGGCAGCGTCTGCGCGGTGGGGTTGGTGCGGGTGAGCGACGGGCGGGTGGTGGACCGGTTCGGCACCCTCATCCGGCCGCCCGGCCCTGCGGCGTTCTTCTCCCGGCACAACACCGCCGTCCACGGGCTCACCGCCGACGACGTACGCGAGGCGCCCACCTGGGAACCGGTCCTGGAACGGATCCTGGACTTCTCCGGCGGCGGCCCCCTGGTCGCGCACAACGCGGCCTTCGACATGGGCGCGCTGCGTCAGGCCAGCGCCCACATCGGCCATGACCTACCGGCCCTGGAGTACGCCTGCACCCTGGCGATGTCCCGGCGCACCTGGGATCTGCCCGACCATCGGCTGCCCACGGTGTGCGCGCACATCGGCCATGACATCGCCCACCATCACCGGGCCGAGGACGACGCCGAGGCCGCCGCGCGGATCATGATCGCCGCGATGGAGCGCTACGGCACCACCTCCCTGCCCGAGGCGCTGCGCGCCGCCGGTCTTCCCGGGCGTCGGACCGAACGATTCTCGGCGGGTTCGGCGGCGGTCGCGGTTCCGCCGACGAGCACGGTCGGAGAGGGCCGGTTCGAACGGTGGCAGCGGGCCGCCCAGACCCCGCTGCCCGAGCCCTCCCCCGACGCCGACCCGAACGGCCCCCTGTTCGGGCGCACCGTGTGCGTGTCGGGCGACGTGGCCGGGATGGACAAGACCGAGGTGTGGGAGCGCGTCGCCGAGGCGGGTGGACGACCGGCCAAGAACGTCACGAAGAAGACCGACGTGCTCGTGGTGGGCTCCAGCGACCACGGTGGCAAGACCTCCAAGCACCGGCAGGCCGAGACCTACATCGCCAAGGGCCAGCGCATCGACATCATCGATGGACGTGAGCTGCTGACCCGGCTGGGGCTGACCTCGGCCTGAGAGCCTCGGTCGGAGACGTCCTGGTGAGGGGGTCGGGGCCGTGCCGCGGAGAGGACGGCACGGCCCCGACCCGTGGTGGGGGTCAAGGGGTGACGTCGATGTTGGTCAGGCCTCGGCTCGCGTTGTCGACGGTGTTGCTCTCGTAGACGATGTTGGGGTCGTCCGCGCAGTCGGACTGGCTCCACAGGACGATCGCGAAGCCTCCGACACCGCCCAGGTCGGAGTGGTTGTCGCGGAAGACGTTGCCGCAGCCCTGGCCGTCCACCTGTTGGGTGCTGGTGTAGCCGTGGGCGAACACCCCGGGTGCGGTGAAGGTGCCGACGTTGCCTTCGAAGAGATAGCCGTTGCCCTTGACGTCCACCCAACTGTCGGCGAAGTTCTGCCCGGAGATGCCCTGGCCGTCGAAGGTGTTGTCGGCGATCAGACCGTCGGAGGTGCCCTCCTTGACGTCGATGTGCTCTCCGCGCACGTAGGGGCCGAAGTGGTTGCCGGTGACCTCGATGCGATCGCTGCGGTCCACGCCGTCGTCGGTTCCGTAGCAGCCCCAGTTGCTGACGGCCGACCCCAGGTAGACGCCCTCGCCGAAGCCGGGCTGGACCAGTCCGGTGTCGCGGATGCGGGAGTCGCGGATCGAACCGTCGGAGCTGGAGCTGCGAAAGTGCACGCCCTCGTCCTCGATGTCACGCACCTCGATGCCGCTCAGGTGCACGTCGTCGGAGCGGTCGATGACGATGCCCTTCTTGGAGTCGGCGACGGTGACGCCCTCCACGTTCCAGTGGTCGGCCTCGTAGAACCAGAGGCCGTAGCCGCCGGCGTGGGTCTCGGGGGTGGGGCAGCCGCTGCCGGAAGGGGTCTCGTCATTGACCAGGACGGCGTCGGAGGGGCCGGTGAGGGTGATGGGGGCGTCGGCGGTCCCGGCGGTGGTGATCACGAAGGCACCGCTGTAGGTGCCGCCGTCCAGTTCGATGGTGTCCCCCGGCCGCGCCTGGGCCAGGGCCTCCTCCAGGGCGGGGCCGTCGGAGACCGGGATCCGCGCCCCGTCGCGGATCGGTGATCCGGAGGGGTCGGGCAGAGGGTCGGCGAGTGCGGGGATCGCCGATAGGAACAGGGCGGCCGCGCCGACGGCCGCCGTGGTCGGGAGGGTTCCTCGGGGGATGGACACGATGACCTCCGTGTCAGGGGGGCGGGCTCCCGCCGGGGCGGGACGGTGCCCCGACACTAGATCGACGTTCCGCCGCGATCAAGGATCCCGTTCACCGTCCGCGCCCGACCGTGCACGGAGCGGGTGGGGCTCAGTCGCCCAGGAATCGCAGGACCGCCAGGACACGGCGGCTGTACTCGTGGGTGCGCGCCAGGTCGAACTTGTCGAAGATCGCGTTGATGTGCTTCTCCACCGCGCTCAGCGACACGTACAGCCGTTCGGAGATGGCGGTGTTGCTCAGCCCTTGGGCCATGTGCTCCAGGACGTCGCGTTCGCGCGGGGTCAGGCGCGCCAACGGGTCGGTGCGGGTGGTGCCGGCCAGGAGGCGGCGCACCACCTCCGGGTCGAAGGCCGCTCCTCCCCGGGACACCCGTTCCAGCGCCTCCAGGAACTCCTCCACCTGCGCGACCCGATCCTTGAGCAGGTAGCCGACGCCTTCGGGCGCTCCGGTGAGCAGTTCGACCGCGTAGCGCCGTTCCACGTACTGCGACAGCACCAGTACCGCCACGTCCGGGTGGTCGGTCCGTAGGCGCAGCGCGGCGCGCAGCCCCTCGTCGGTGTGGGTGGGCGGCATTCGTACGTCCACCACGACGGCGTCGGGGGTGTGTTCGTCCACGCGGGCCAGTAGGGCCTCGGCGTCGCCGACGGCGGCGACCACCCGATGTCCCTCCTCCTCCAGCAACCGGACCAGGCCCTCTCTGAGCAGGACCGAATCCTCGGCGATCACCAGACGCATGTGGAGCTCCGTGTTCTCGTGGAAGGGTCGCGATGCCCCAGGGGCAGGACGGCGCGTACGGTCGTGGGACCGCCGGGAGGGCTGTTCACGGTGAGGACGCCGTCGAAGGCGGCGACCCGGCGGGCCAGTCCGGTCAGTCCACCGCCTTCGGGGTCGGCGCCGCCGCGGCCGTCGTCGGAGACCACCAGTTCGACCCGTTCCTCCGTGGTGTTCAGGTCCAGGATGATCCCGTCCGCTCCGGAGTGTTTGGCGGCGTTGGTCAGGGCCTCGCGGGCCACGAAGTAGACGGCGGTGGCCACGTCGTCCGGTAGCGGCCGGGAGGGTTCGGCGCGGAGGGTGACGGGCAGGGGGCTTCGTCCGGCGGCCTCGGCCAGGGCCGCCTCCAGCCCCAGGGCGTCCAGGGTGGCGGGGTAGACGCGCCAGGCCACCTCGCGCAGCTCGTCCAGGAGGATCCGCGATTCGGTGTGGGCCTGGCGGACCAGCTCACGCGAGCGCTGCGGATCCTGGGCCCGTTGGGCTCTTCCCAACAGCATGGCCAGGGCCACGACCTGTTGTTGGACCCCGTCGTGCAGGTCGCGTTCGATACGTCGACGTTCCTCGTCCACGGCCTGTACCGCGCCCGCGCGGGTGCGGGTGAGTTCGTCGATCCTGCGGTGGAGGAGGATCTCGGTGTCGAGGCCGAGCAGGGCGCGGGCCAGCCCTCGTTCGGCCGCCGCGACCAGGGCGGTGGTGAACCACGTCAGCACCATCAGGCCCAGGATCAGCCCCGCCCCGATGGAGGTGGTGGTGCTGAGGATCTGTACGCCGGGCCAGGTGAGGTGGACCTCGGATCGGCTTCCGGTGACCGTCTGCCACAGGGTGCCCGCGGTCAACAGCACGGCCAGGCCCGTCCACGCGAACACCGCGTAGAACGAGACCAGGTGCAGTGGCAGCCGGAGCAGGAG
This sequence comes from Nocardiopsis alba, assembly GCF_000710955.1. Lineage (NCBI taxonomy): Bacteria > Bacillati > Actinomycetota > Actinomycetes > Streptosporangiales > Nocardiopsidaceae > Nocardiopsis > Nocardiopsis alba. The sequence continues at coordinate 199,063 of NZ_BAZE01000002.1, read as the reverse complement.
GTGGAGCGCTCTTCGCCGCGCGGAGGCCTCGGAGCGGACGGTGATCCCCGTCCAGCGGGAGAGCCGTTCCAGGTCCCGTTCGTTCAGCCGGTGGGTCCAGCGGGCCGCCGTCTCCCGGGACCGGGTACGGGAGGGGGGATGGAGTGTTCCGGCCAGGAGGACCGTTCCGCAGGCCAGGGCCCACAGCGGTGTCAGGAGGCTGACGGGCAGGCCGGCGAACACCCCGACGTACTCGCGTCGACGCCTCCCCCACCGCTCGGTGGTGTGCCGTAGCAGGTGGGCGAGGGGCTCGGGGGCCTTCGACACGTTCTCCCCTCCCTCTCAGGCGTCGCGGTGTTCGAGCACCAGTGTTCCGACCGTCAGGGCGCAGATCGCCCAGGACATGAGTACCACCAGACCGCTCAGGGGTGAGCCGGTGGCCTCCGGCGGCGGCCCCATGATCAGGGCGCCGTCCATCAGGGAGATGCCTCCGACGAGGGGAAGGTAGGGCAGCAGGACGTCCGCTCCCGTCATCACGAGTATCGCGGGAAGTCCGAGGATCAGGAGGAACACGGCGCCCAGGGCGGTGGCGGTGGAGCGCAGAGCGGCGCCGAATCCCAGGCCGATCAGGGCGATCGTCACCAGATGGACGATCGCCCTCAGGACATCGGGTACGGCGTCGGAGAGCTTCAGGGTGCCGTGGTCGCCGAGCAGAGGGTGGGACAGCAGGGCGTGGGCCAGGAGTGTGCCCGCCACGGTCATGACGACGGCCGCCGCCGCCACCACCGTCGAGAGCACGATCGCCTTGGCCGCGAGCAGCCGACGGCGTACCGGTACCGCCTGAAGGGAGAAGTGGACGGCCCTGTTGACGTATTCGGCGGTGACGAAGACGACGGCGACGCCGACCACCGCGAACTGCGCCGCCCACACGATGGCGTTGAGGGCCGCCTCGGAGGCGGGGATCTCGACGGTGGGGACGAGCCCGTTGTCCATGTTGGTGGCCAGGGCCAGCGCCGTTCCGGGGGCGACCAGGAGTGTCAGGGCCAGGGCCGTGGCCAGTCCGGCCCAGGTGGAGCGTACCGATCGGAGACGGACCCATTCGGCGGACACCGCTCCGAGCAGGGGGCGGTGGCGAAGGGCGAGGGTCACAGCGGGTCTCCGTTCGAGAAGGTGTGGTGGGCGTTGTTCGAGGTGAGCTCGTGGTAGGCCTGTTCGAGGGAGGCGCCGCGGGTGCTGAGCTCGTGCAGGGCGACCCCGGCCCGGTGGGCCAGTTCGCCCACACGCTCGATGGAGGTCTCGGTGACGACGAGTTCTCCGGGCGCCGGGCGTTCGACCCCGGCGCCTTCGGCCAGGAGCGCGGCGACCAGGTCCTCGGGGTGCGGGGCGCGCACCCTCACCGCCGTGCCGGGGCCGTGCTCCAGGACCTCGTCCAAAGGCGCGTCGGCGATGAGCCGGCCCTCACCGATCACGACCAGGTGGTCGGCGGTCAGCTGCATCTCGCTCATCAGGTGGCTGGAGAGCAGGACGGTGCGTCCCTCTTCGGCCAGGGACCGGGTCAGGTCGCGGATCCAGCGGACCCCGTCGGGGTCCAGACCGTTGACGGGCTCGTCGAAGATGAGCAGTTCGGGGTCGCCGAGCAGCGCCGAGGCGATCCCCAGGCGTTGGCTCATCCCCAGCGAGAAGCCTCCGGCGTGCCGGCCGGCCGCCTCGGTGAGGCCCACGATGGCCAGGACCTCCTCCACCCGCCGGTCGGGGATGTGGTGGCTGCGGGCCAGGGCCCGCAGGTGGGAGCGGGCGCTGCGGCCCGGGTGCACGGCCCTGGCGTCCAGAACCGCGCCCACGGTGCGCAGGGGGTGTTCCAGTTCCCGGTAGGGGCGACCGCCGATCAGGGCCCGGCCGGCGGTGGGGTGGTCCAGGCCCAGCACCATGCGCAGGGTCGTGCTCTTGCCCGCTCCGTTGGGTCCCAGGAGGCCGGTGACCCGTCCGGGGTGGACCTCCAGGTCCAGGGAGTCCACCGCGAGGACGGATCCGTAGCGTTTGGTCAGGCCTCTCAGGGCGATCATGGCGGTCCAGTCATGGGTGCGAAGGTGTCGCCTTCCATACTGGGAATCGGCTGCCGGCGGGGCCATGAGGTGGGCCGTCGAGGCGGGGTGGGGTGGACCGCAGGGTCGGCGCGGGGTGTCGCCCTCCGTTCTGTCGGACCGGTCCGGGACGATGCCGTGTATGAGCCGACGACGACACCACACCATCGACTACGTGGAGCTTGCGGTCACCGACCTGGAGGAGTGCAAGCGTTTCTATTCCGAGGCCTTCGGGTGGCGGTTCAACGACTACGGACCGATGTACGCGGGGATCCGCTCGCCCGACGGCGAGTCCGAGGTGGGCGGGTTGAACCCGGGTGGGGAGGTGCGGGGCGGTGGCCCTCTGGTGCTGCTCTACTCCGAGGACCTGGATCGCACGGTGGAGGCCGTGGAGCGCGCGGGCGGCCGTGTGCTGAAGGGCCCCTACGCCTTTCCCGGCGGGCGGCGTTTCCACTTCGCCGACCCGAGCGGGAACGAGTTGGGCGTGTACGCGGACGCCTGAGGGCCGGGCGGACGTGAAGGTGCCCCGTTCCCCCACGGGCGGGGACGGGGCACCGAGGCGAGGACGCGTGCCGTCACTTGGGGAAGCGCAGCGTGGCCCCCGTCTCGTTCGTGGGGGTGCCGTGGTCGACCATCTCGCTGAAGGAGGCGTCGGAGAGCACCGCCGATCGCAGCATCAGGGCGCTGGCGGGCGCCTTGAAGGCGGCGTTCGGGTCGTCCAGCCCCTTGGGCGAGGTGTCCACCAGCGTCGGTGAGGTGAACGAGCCCCACAGTTCGGGTTCGCCGTCGCGTTCGGCCCCTATCAGCAGGGTCTCGACCCGTCCCTCGGAGAGCATCGGAAGGACGGGTGTGGTGCCTTCGACGGCCTGGTCGTGGGCGAGTTTGCGCTGGTAGTCGGAGAGCGCTTCGATCTGCCGCTCCCTGATGAGCTCGCGCAGGGTCTCCTCGGCGGATTCGCGCAGCCGTTCCTCGGCGTCGACCCCGCCTCGACCGCCGGCCACCACCTTGATCGGGATGGTCAGGCTGCGCGGGCCCAGGTTCTCGCGCAGGTAGGCGATGGCCTCGTCGTCGCCGCCGGCGATGATGACGGCGGCGTCGACGGTGCGCACGGCCTCACGGACCAGTTCGGCGACCTGGGCGGTGTTCTCGCGCCAGGTCTCCTGGCCGATGTGGGTGTCGGCGCGGCGCTTGCCCGCGTCTCCGCGTTGGCCGGGGTAGATGCGGCTGGCCCCGTCGAGGTTCTGGAGGTCCTCGCCCTTGTTCGAGGATTCCAGGACCGGGGTGCGCGTGGGGTGGCCTGCGTAGGCGTACACCTTGGCGTTGACCCGGTCCAGGGCCACGAGGACGTAGGGCAGGCGGCGCCCTCGGTCGATGGCCAAGGGGAGGGTGTCCGGTACGGGGAGGAAGGCCGCCCGGTCCTGGCGGGGAGGTTCGGCGAGCGTGTGGGCGCCCAGGAGCCGGCCCTCGGAGGCGTACAGGGCCTGGCCGTGGTCGCCGTAGGCACGGGATTCGCCTTCGCCGATGGCCTCCTCCAGGACGTCGAGGGTGGCCTCGTCGGTGCCCAGGGACGCGAGTTTCTCGCGCAGGTGGCGCCAGCGTAGTTCGATCTTCTTGTCGGCGTCGGTGGTGTCCCGACTGGTGTCCAGGTGGACCGAGGCCACCGGGGTGTCGCTTTCGTACAGGGGTCGGAGAAAGGCAAGATCCATGGTCTGCGGAGCGCGTTTACCCCCGCCCCGCCCACCTCCTTCTCGGGGTCGGCTTGCCGACGATCCTGAAGGGCCATGGTGGGATCGGGAAGGGCGCCACGTCCAATCAGACACGGATGTTGCCCGATGATTTCCAGGTTTTTCCTTATTGCCCGATTTCTTGGGGCGGGGTCACCCCGCGCCGGGGGCGGAGCGGGCCAACGCCTCGTCGACGACCCTCCGGGTGAGCACCAGCGCCGTGATCCCGACCAGCGCCGTCTCCAGCAGGCCCGCGCTCAGGAAGGGCAGGGCCAGCGACCACTCCCGTCCCAGGAGCCCCTCGGAGAACCGGGCGAGGGCGCCGCCCAGCAGCATTCCCAGCGGCAGCATCCCCCAGGACAGGGTCCGGTGCGCGCTGAACACGCGCGAGCGCAACCGGTCGGGGATCACCCTCCCGAACAGGGAGATCGCCGTGATGTTCCACCACATCGAGGCGAACCCGATCAGGAGCTGGCACACCATGAACGCCGGAACGCTGCGCAGCAGGGCCAACGTCAGGGCGGCCACGGCCATGAGCGTCAGGGACAGGACCAGGGAGGTGGAGACGCTCATCCGGGTCGCGAAGGAGGGGATCATCACCGACCCCGCGACCGCGCCCACCGCGGCGACCGTCATCAGCAGCCCGTAGGCCTGCGGGCCCGCGCCCAGCACGTCCTGGACGAAGAGCACCATCACCGAGGCCATCAGCGCGGCCCCCAGGTTGGACAGGCCGGTGATCAGCGCCATCGGTCGCATCACCGGATGACGCCACATCCATACGACGCCCTCGCGCAACCGCGACCACGTCGAGGAGGCCGGGCGCGGCTCCTCCGAGGTCTCCTGATCCCCGGCACGGAAGTTCCCGCGCAGGACGAACAGCATGGCCACGGCGCCCAGGATCAGTAGCGCCTGGACGCCGAAGGCGAGCCCGGTGGAGACGGCCAGCAGCACGCCGGCCAGCGGGGCGCCCACGAACTTGTTCAGCACCCGCTCGACCCCCTGGAAGAGGCCGTTGGCCCGCTCCAGCCGGGAACGCGGCACCACCGTGGGCAGCATCGACTGGGCGGTGTTGTCGAAGAAGACCTCGCACACGCCCACCAGCAGGGCGAACACGATCAGCGACGGGATCGATCCCAGCCCCATGAAGGCGAGCGCGGCCAGGGCCGCCAACAGCGAGGCCTTGATCCCGCCGGCCGCCATCATCAGCCGCCGCCGATCGACTCGGTCCCCCAGCACCCCGGCCGGCAGGGCGAACAGCAGCCAGGGCAGGCGGGTGGCGGCCCCCACCAGCGCCACCATGAAGGGGTCGTCGGTGATCGTGGCGGCGTACCAGGGCAGCGCCACCACGGCGATACCGTCTCCGAGGTTGCCCAGCCCCAGGGCGGCCAGAAGCCGGCGGAAGCCGCTTCCCAGGGGTTCGGGGCGAGGGCGGTCGGTGGCGGGGGGCGAACTCTGCGACATGACGCCTTCCGTAAGGGGGGAACGGGGCGCGCAACAGAGTGGCACGGAGCGCGGCACGGCGACAGTCCGTTCTCCTGAGAGCGGAAGGGGCGACCCGACCGGAGAGGACCGGCGACGGTCGGGTCGGGGACGGGGCGACCTTCCTAACGTGGTCGGTGAAAGAAGGGGGAGAACGGGATGCTGGATCGGTTGAACGAGGCGCTGGAGCGGGTCGAACGGAACCTGGACGAGCCGGTGGACGTGGCCGCGATGGCGCGCACTGTGCTCGTCTCCGAGCACCACTTCCAGAGGATGTTCTCGGTCCTGGCCGGGATGCCGATCTCGGAGTACGCGCGCAGGCGCCGGCTCACGCTGGCCGGGGCCGAGGTGCTCCGGGGCGAGGCGACTCTTCTCGATATCGCGGTCCGGTACGGCTACGGATCGGCCGAGGCCTTCGCCCGGGCGTTCCGCGCCATGCACGGGGTCGGCCCGGGTCAGGCCCGACGTGAAGGGGCCGCGCTCGACTCCCAGTCCCGTCTGACCTTCCATCTCACCGTCGAAGGGAACACCACCATGCGTTATCGGATCGTCGAGAAGGAGGCGTTCCGCCTCACCGGTCCCGGAGCCCGCGTGCCGATCGTGTGCGAGGGCGAGAACGAGACCATGACCGCGTTCGTGAAGGGCATCGACGACGCCACGTGGCGGAGGATCGACGCGTTGTCCGACCAGGAGCCCCGCGGGATCCTGGGCGTCACGTCCAAGGTGAAGGTCGCTGGAGGCGAGGCCGAGGAGACCGACTTCCTTCAGGCCGCCGCCACGTCCTCGGACGAGGTCCCCGAGGGGATGGAGTCGCTGGAGGTGCCCGCCGGCACCTGGGCCGTCTTCCCCTTCGAGAGGTACTCCTTCCCGGAGGAGATCCAGCGGATCTGGGCGTACGCCTTCGGGGAGTGGTTCCCCTCCAACCCCGCCTACCTGCACGCGGAGGGGCCGGACATGCTCCGTGTGGAGTACGAGGGACATGAGGAGGGGCTGGCCTCGGGCGAGCTGTGGATGCCGGTGCGCCGTACCGCCTGATGATCCGTTCTCGCGGAGACGCCGACGTGGGGCGCCTCCGCGTTCCGAGCGCGTGCCCCGTCCCCGTGCGGTCCGGGGCACGACGCCTCGCGTCTCGGGTCAGAGGGCGCGGGAGCGGGTCCGGGCCCGTTCGAGGAAGCGGCGCAGGAGTTCGTTGAACCGTTCGGGACGCTCCAGGTTGGGCAGGTGGCCCGCGCCCTCGATGATCTCCACGATCGAGTCGGGGATGCGCACGTGCATGAGTTCGGCCCCCTCGGGCGGGGTGAATCCGTCGTGCCGGCCCACCATCAGCAGGGTGGGCGCGGAGATGCGTTTGAGCAGCGGGACGTGGTCGGGGCGTTCGGCCCGGCCCAGCTGCGCGGCCGCGGCGCCCTCGGGCGGGGACGCGTACATCATGGAGCGCACGTGGTCGGCGACCTCGGGCAGGTCGTGGACGTTCTCGGCGGTCATCATGCCCACGAGCATCTCGTCGGCGTAGCCTCGCATGCCCTCCTTCCGGAAGCGGTCGGCCAGCCTCCTGCGCGAGGCTCTGCCCTCCTCGGTCTCGGGAAGGGGGTTGGTGGCCACCAGGGCCAGGGAGTCGATCCGGTCGGGGAAGAGCCGGTACATCTCCAGGGCGACCTGGCCGCCCATGGACAGCCCCACGACGTTGACCACGTCCAGACCCAGATGGTCCAGGAGCGCGGCCAGGTCGCGGGCGAAGGAGTCCAGGAAGGTGATGCCGGGGACGACGGTGCTGCGGCCATAGCCGCGCAGGTCCGGCACGATGGCCCGGTAACCTCGTCCGGCCAAGGCCTTGACCTGCGGATCCCACATGGTCCGGTCGAAGGGGTGGCCGTGGATGAACAGGACGGGACAGCCCGCTCCGCGGTCGGTGTAACCGACGCGGACCCCGCGCACGGACACGGTGTCCGGGCCGTCATGATTCGCGGTGTTCGTCGTCTGATAGGTCACAACAGACGATGCTAGTCAGGAGGACCCGGCCTTCGACAGGGGGTGGGGCGGGTGATCGGGCCGCGGGCGGTTCCCTCTTCGCCCGCGGCCCGCCCGCCGCGGCCCGCCGTCCTCGGGCACGGTGGGGGCTCGGTGGTCCCCGTACCCGCGCCGGGGAGTGTGAACGCCCCCGGCGCGGGTGGAGACGCTCTACGAGGCCTTCGGGTTCTCTCCGGTCCTTCTCGTGACCTTCGAAGAGGCGGCGGGGGCTCGGTCCTTCGAGCGGGAACGGCCCATCCGAGCCAGGAACAGGGCGGCCACCAGGTGGGGGGTGGCGAACAGGGCGAAGGCCGCTCCGTGTCCCAGGACGGTGAACACACCGGCGTACACCAGGTAGGTGGACGTCCCCAGGCCCTCGGTCCCCAGATCGGCCAGGGAGGTGACCGTGGCCCGACTGCCACCGGTGATGCTGTCCTGGAGGCGGGCGTCGGAGACCACGATCATCATCTGGCACACGCCGAAGCCGAAGGCGAGCAGGACCCAGCCCACGGGGTCGGTGAGCAGGGCGCCCGCGATCGCCACCGCCGCCAGGACCAGGAGCGCCGCCAGGAACGGGTGGGGCAGCCGTGAGGCCGGACCCGCGAGCAGCCCTCCCAGGGTGACGCCGATCCACACCACCAGGAGGACCAGGGGCACGTCCTCGGTCGCGATACCGGAGTCCTCGGCCAGCAGCGGGACGTACTCGTCCAACGAACCCCAGAAGGCGCTGACCAGGATGACCAGGAGGACGGCCGCGCGGACGGCGCGGTCGTCACGGACCTCGGCCAGGCCCAGAAGCAGGGTGCGTCGATAGCCGGGCCCGGCCTCCTCGTCCCCGTCCGAGGCCGAGCGGGTCCGGTGTTCGGGTAGGAACAGCGCCGCGAGCGCGCACAGGACGCAGGCGGCCACGCTGGCGGCGCCCACGAGCGGATAGCCGCCCTGGGACATGGCGGGGACGGCGAGCAGGGTGGCCGAGCCGACGGCGGACACGCCCAGGGCCCGGGTCACGCCCATGATCCGGGCGTAGCGGTCTTCCAGGCCCCGGTGTTCCAGCTCGGTGTAGACCAGGGCCTCGAAGGCGCCGGAGGACAGGGCCCCGCCCGCGCCCCAGAGCACGAAACCGAGGGCGAAGATCCAGGGCGAGGGGAAGAGCGTCCAGAGCGCGAAGCCGGTGCCGGTCACCACCGGGGCGGCCGCCAACAGGTAGCGCCGGGGGATCATGTCGGCCAGCGCGCCTGCGGGCACCGTCAACGTCACCGAGGTCAGGGCCCACAGCACGAAGAGCACGCTGATCTGGGGGACGGTCAGGCCCGTCTCGGTGAACAGCAGGGCGTAGACGGGATAGAGGAGGATGAACTCCTCGAAGAAGGCATAGGCGTAGGCCGGAGCGGTCAGCCTGCCGGCACGCGTGCCGGACACGCGTGTGTTCAGGGTGGTCATGGAGGTCTTTCGGTCGAACGAACGGGGACGCCGGGTGCTTGCGGCACTCGGCGGTCCTCGGGTGTTCGACCCGGATCGACCCCGGTCGGAGACCTAATGTCGTCGGCGCATGGGATCAGGATAGAGGAGCGCGTCGCGGGCGCGCCACCGTGTTCGAAGCGCGGAGGATCAGTCGTTCCGCGCCCGGATCCAGGACTCGGTGGAGCGGTGCGCGTTCAGTCCGACGGCCTCGAACTCGTCGAGGTCCTCAGGCCCCACACGCACCCCCAGGTGGCGCAGGGCACGGGAGATGGGTCCGCCCTCTTCGGGGTGGCGCTCCCACTCTCCGACCGATAGTGGACCCAGGGCGAGGGTCCCGTGCTCCCACACGGCGGAGCTCTGCGTGCCGGTGCCGCCGAAGTAGTCGGCCTCCAGGTAGGCGATCGGTCCGAGCGTGGATCGGTCGACGATCCACCGTTCCAGTCGCCCCGACATGAAGGAGAAGACGTCGGAAAGTGGGCGTTTCCCCTCTGTGGGACCGTGATCACGGAGCGCGTCGTTCACCGGCATCAGCGCGAGCCCTTGAGATAGTTCGAGCTGATGGGCCCCGGGAAGAGCGGTGGCGGCCTCGCGCAACAGCGTCGATCGGGCCACGACGGCTTCGAGGGTGTATCCCATGAGCGACTCCGGGAGTGAAGGGGAGAAAGGGTCATCCCACGTTTCGGTCTCGGTGACGCTCGGCCATCCTCCGGTCACCGGGGAGAGGACAACGTTCACCGTCCAGTGGTTGGAACGTACCGCTTCCCGTGGCGGGATGGTGCACGGTCCTTTGTCCAATCGCCATCTCAGGAGACCACGCATGCCGGGCATCCCCGAATCCCCCGACCGCTCCCCCGCGTCCAGGATCGCCACCACCCGCCGCCAGGCGCTCATGGGCGGCGCGGTCACGTTGGGAGCCGCGGCACTGGGTACGACTCTGGGCACATCCTCCGCTTCAGCGGCCACCTCGACCCCCAGAGGCCCCGTGATCAGCGATCCCTTCACCCTCGGCGTCGCCTCAGGCGACCCCTTCCACAACAGCGTCGTCCTATGGACCCGGCTGGCCCCCGACCCCCTGGCCGATGACGGTCTGGGCGGCATGCCCGATCAGACCGTAGAGGTCGAATGGCAGGTCTCCCAGGACGAGAACTTCCGGCGCATCGTCTCCTCCGGCACGGTGGAGACCGGCCCCGAACAGGCCCACTCGGTCCACGTCGAGGCCGGGGGCCTGCGTCCCCGCGCCGACTACTTCTACCGTTTCCGGGCCGCCGGCGAGATCAGCCCCGTCGGCCGCACCCGGACCACCACCGCCCCCGGCGCCCGGCTGGAGCGCTTCTCCTTCGCCTTCGCCAGCTGCCAGAGCTACACCCACGGTCACTACACCGTCCAGGGCCACCTGGCCGACGAGGACCTGGACCTGGTGGCCTTCCTGGGCGACTACATCTACGAGACCGGCGACCAGGGCGACATCGGCCGCGGCCACCTGCCCGCGGTGGAGGTCCGCTCCCTGGCCGAGTATCGGATCAGGCACGCCCAGTACAAGACCGACGAGAACCTCCAGGCCGCGCACGCCGCCTTCCCCTGGGCGGTGGTCTTCGACGACCACGAGCTGGAGAACAACTGGGCCGACGACACCTCCTACGAGGAGGACATCCCCAGTGAGGAGTTCCTGCTCCGCCGCGAGCAGGCGCTCAAGGCCTACTACGAGCACATGCCGCTGCGCGCGGCCCAACGTCCGGCCGGTCCCGACCTGCACCTGTACCGCAGACTGACCTTCGGCGACCTGGTGGACATGCATCTGCTGGACACCCGCCAGTACCGGGACCCGCAGGTGGAGGACACCGAACGGGAGGACCCCGAGCGCACCCTGCTCGGCGCCGACCAGCGCCGGTGGCTCTCGCGAGGGCTGTCCGAGTCCAGGGCGACCTGGAACGTGCTCGCCCAGCAGGTGTTCTTCTCCCAGCGCGACTTCGCCGAGGGGGACGCCACCAACTTCAGCGACGACGCCTGGGACAACTACAAGGTCGAGCGCGACGGGGTCCGTGACGAGCTCGCCCAGGTGTCCAACCCGGTGGTCATCACCGGTGACGTGCACGCCAACTACGTGGTCGACGTCAAGGCCGACTTCGACGACCCCGACTCGGCCACGGTCGCCACCGAGCTGGTGGGGACCTCCTTCACCAGCGGCCGGGACGGGGCGGAGCAGAACCCGGGCGACGCCGTCCAGCTTCAGGAGAACCCGCACATCAAGTTCATCAACCGCCGTCGTGGCTATGTGCGCAACACCGTCACCCCCACCGAGTGGACCGCCGACTATCGGGTGGTCGACAAGGTGAGCTCACCGGGTGCGCCCATCACCGATCGCGCGCGTTTCGTCATCGAGTCCGGTGAGGCCGGGGCCCGCCCTCTGGCCTGACCCCCTCTCCGGGTCCCGGAACGAGGGCGTGCGCGGTGGGGCGGCCGTGCGGAGCGATCCGCGCGGCCGCCCCACCTTCGTCGTAGGTCGGGGGCGAGGCGACACCGTCCACAGGCGCGCTCCGGCTCAGCGCCCCCGAGCGGCGGTCCACGGTACGGTTACGGGCATGGGGAACACACCGGGAAGGCCGTCCACATCGGCCGAGGACTACGTGAAGGTCATCTACGACCTCCAGGAGCGCGGCACCGGGCCGGTGACGATCTCCGGGATGGCCGAACGGCTCTCGGTGTCCAATTCCTCGGTGTCGGGGATGCTGCGCAAGCTCAACGAGCTCGGCCTGGTCCAGCATCAGCGCTATGGCAACGTCAGCCTCACCGAGACCGGGACCAAGGCGGCGCTGGCGGTCCTGCGCCGTCACCGGTTGTTGGAGACCTACCTGGTGGCCGAATTGGGCTACTCCTGGGACGAGGTGCACGACGAGGCCGAGATCCTGGAACACGTGGTCTCGGACAAGTTCGTCGACCGTATCGCCGCGCATCTGGGCGACCCGGTGGTGGATCCGCACGGCGACCCCATCCCCACGCGTGAGGGCGCCATCGTCCAACGCGAGTCCGTGCTGCTGTCCGAGGCCGAGGCGGGGACCTCGGGGGTGATCGTTCGGGTCAACGACACCGACCCCGAGCTGCTGCGCTATCTCACCGACATCGACATCGGCATCGGTAGACGGGTCCGGGTCGTGGAGCGGTTGCCCTTCGCCGGATCGATCCGGATCGGTGTGCGTCCCGAGCTCGAGGACGAGGAGCAGGAGCGGGCGCTCGGGCTGGTGGCCGCCGAGGCGTTGTGGATCAGCCCCGACGAGGGGGCCGTGGCCGGCGGTTGATCCCCCGGCCGGCCCGTGGCGGGCGTCCTCAGTTGGAGAACCCGCCCTCGGGGCGGATGATCTCCAGGTTGGTGCCGTCCGGGTCGTTGAAGTAGGCGACCTGGGTGCCCAGGGCCGCGTCCGGGGTGACCTCGCCCGCGATGAACGTGTAGTCCTCGCCCAGGAAGTCGTAGCCGGCCTCCTTCATGCGCCGGTACACCGTGTCGAAGTCGTCGACCTTGAGGCACAGGTGCATCGAACCCGGTCGGTTCGCGGCGCCCTCCGTCCGTTCGCCGACGGGTTCCCGGAACTCGATGAGGTCGATGCCGATGTTGTCGAGGTCGAAGGTGGCGTACCTCAACCTCGCGGTGGAGAGTCCTTGCGAGTGTCCGAACGGCACGCTGTGCATGGTCTCGTTCGCGACGCTGGGCTCGCGGCCGGTGAGTGCCCGGTAGAAAGTGATCGAGGCGTCCAGGTCCGAGACCGAGATCCCGACGTGGGCGGCCCGCGTGAGGTTCATCGGAGTGGTGGAAACGGTCATGAGCCACATACCTCTCGTCAGTCACTCGGTTCCCTGTGGTCACGCCATGGGACACAGGGCGGCATCGAGGAGCCCGTCCGGTATCGCTCCTGGCCTCCTACCCGGACGGTTCTCGTGGAAAACGGTGGATACCGCCGTGACCAGTGTGTTCCGCTCTTTCCAGGCCGGTCCGCGCGGGAGCGTCCGAGCCTTGGGCACGGACCCGTCGGGTGGAGAGGGTCCGGTCGGTCGAGGACGGAAGGTGCGTCCAGAACCCCGGTGTGCGATTCCGGGTTGATCCGCATTCGCTCCGTTTTGCCCGTGGGCCGGTGGCGATTCCGCACCCCGAGTTCCGAAAACCCGCCCCACGTACGACCGGGCCCGCCAAGACTGGTACCGGTTCAGGAAGGGGGCTCATGAAGGACGTGCGGGCTCGGTACGTGTTGGCTTTCGACGCCTCGTGCGAACGGTGCGCGAACATCTCCGCGGCGGTCGCGGCGGTCTCCGAAGGCCGGCTGGAGACCCTGCCGCTCACCCACCCGGACGTGCGGTCCCGGCGGACCCGCCAGTGGGGGCCGACGGCGCCGTGGGTGCCGACGCTGATCCGTCTGGGCGGGTCGAGGGAGCGCTGCTGGAAGGGGGCGTCGATGATCCCGCCCCTGGTCCTGGGGCTGGGGGCCCGGGCCACCCTCAGGGTTCTGGAGACCCTGGGAGAGGTGAGCCGGGCCAGGATCCCCCTCCCCGCCGAGGAGCGTCCACGCCGGTTGAGCCGCCTGGCCACGGGGGCGCGCGCCGCGTTGGTGATGGCCCTGGGCCGCCGCACCCCGCCTCTGGCCCGTTCCGACCACGCGCTGGCCAGGGAGTGGGTGGAGGCCCACCGTACTCGTCTGCCGACCGACTACGACGCGTTCGTCTCCCATCCCCTGGTGCGACGCCGGCTGATGTTCGCCGAGCTGGCCCCCGAGCGGCGACGCGATCTGTGGCTGGAGCATCTGCGCCGTTACGAATGGGGCCACCCCGAGCTCACCCCCGAGCAGCGGGCGGCCCTGGATCTGGCGTTGGTCACCCTGTCCGAGGCGAGGGTGTTCCGTGAGGGTCTGCCTCCGGAGACGGAGCGGTTGTTGCGTCGTCGCGCCGTGGCGGCCTTCGGGCCGCGCGGGGCCCACGCTCTGTTGGCGACCCTGGGGCCGGACGAGCCCGGCCCGGGGTGTGCGGCGGTACGGGCGTTGGAGAGGGAGGGGGCCGACCCGCCGGAGGGCTCCTGGGAGCCGTGCCTGTCCAAGGGGTGTGCCGAGGTGCCCTTCACCTGCGGGACGGCCTGGGTGTCCACCCACGATGGTGGTGTCCTGCGGTCCACGGCGCGGGTGGGCGCCTGTTGAGGGCGTCTTCGGGAGGTTCGTGGACGGAGGCGCGAACACATTCAAAACGGACCGTCTCGTTTCTTTTCGGGGGTACGCTGAGGCCATGACCGACAACAAAGGGCCGGACCACTCCCGGCGCAAGGAGCGTTCACGACGGGCCATCCTGGAGGCCACCCGGGCCCTGGTGGCCGAGGAGGGCTACGACGGGGTCTCGATCGAGGCCATCGCCTCCCGGGCCGGGGTCGGTAAACAGACCATCTACCGACGCTGGCCCTCCAAGGACGCGGTCGTCTTCGCGGCCATCCTCGCCCTCGGCGAGAACCGGGACGGAGACGACATCGCGCTTCCGGACACCGGGGATCTGCGGGCCGATCTGCGGCTCGTCCTGCGCGCCACCGTAGAGGAGTTCACCGATCCGGCCTTCGACCGGCTGATGCGCGCCGTCAACACCGCCGTCTCCGACAACGAGACCCTCGCCGCCCGATACCGGGAGGAGTTCGCCCGACCTTTGGACGAGGCCAAGAGGGCGCGCCTGCTCAGCGCGCGCGAGGCCGGTGAGCTCTCCCCCGACGCCGACCTCGACCTGATGCTCGAAACGCTCTACGCCCCGCTCTTCCAGCGCTGGCTGCACCGTTCCGGTCCGCTCACCGCCGAGTACGCCGACGCCCTCGTCGACACCGCCCTACGGGCCTTCGGGCCCTGAGCGAGAGGGGCCGCCCGGGAGGGGTCAGCGTCCCCGTGCGGGAACACCCGCCTTGAGCAGCATCTCCTCGTACTCCTCCTCCGGGACCGAGTCCAGGACGATCGCCCCTCCCGCCCCCACGGTCACCTCTGAGCCGGCCCGCACCGCCGTGCGGATGACCACGCTCAGGTCGGCCTCGCCGGTGTGCGACACATAGCCCAGGGCACCCGAGTACACGCCCCTCGCCGAGCCCTCCAACCGGTCGATGATCTCCATCGTGCGCTCCTTGGGGGCGCCGGTCATCGAACCGGCGGGAAAACAGGCGCGCACGGCCTCCAGGGTCGTCACCTCCGGACGCAGACGCCCCTGGATCGTGGAGACCAGCTGGTGGACGGTGGCGTGCGACTCCACGTACATGAAGGCCGGCACCTCCACCGAACCGATCTCGCACACACGCCCCAGATCGTTGCGGAGCAGGTCCACGATCATGAGGTTCTCGGCGCGGGTCTTGGCCCCCAGCCTCAGCTCCTCGGCGATCCGGGCGTCGACCTCGGGGTCCGCGTGACGCGCGGCGGTGCCCTTGATCGGGCGGCTCTCGGCCACCCGGTCGGAGCCCACCCGCAGGAACCGCTCGGGCGAGGCGCTCATGACGGTCACCTCCCCCAGCCGCAGGAAGGACGCGTAGGGGGCCGGGGCGGCGGCGCGCAGTCGACGGTAGAAGTCCAGATCGTCGCCCTCCCCCAGGTCGGGCAGATGGACCCGGTCGGTCAGACAGATCTCGTAGCTCTCCCCCTCGGCGAGGTATCCCAGGCAGGTCTTCACGTCGTCGACGTAGCCCGGACCCGGGCGTTCGAGCAGGTCGGGCAGGTGGGCGGGGGCCGCGCCGGGCGGCGGGGGCGAAGGTGCGGGCAGGTCGACCAGGGCGGCCCGGGTGGCCTCGACCCAGACCCTGCCCTCGTCACCTCCTTCGGAGGAGACCACGTAGGTCCGGTCCTCGTGGTGGTCCACGGCCACGAGTCGGTCGCACCGCATCCACACGGCGTCGGGGGTCGCGGCGGTGTGGGTGTTCGAGGCCCCGCTGTCGGCCTTGAGCTCGTACCCCAGGTACCCCACGTATCCCCCGGCGAGGTCGAAGGGGAGGCCGGTGGGGCGGGGAGCGTGTCCGGTGCGGCGTTCCAGGGCGTCGAAGACGGTGCCGGGTTCCGTCGAGACACCCGAGGGGGTGCGTACGCGGACGCCCTCGTCGCCCACGTCGTAGGTGAGCACCTCGGCGGTGGGACCCTCGGCCGCGCCGAGGAAGGAGAAGCGGGCCGGCCCCTCCGGGCGGGAGCTGTCCAGCCAGAACGCGTACTCGGTGTCGGAGTACAGGTGGACGAAGGCGTGTTCGGTGTCCACGGCCCGATCGATCTCCGCGACATGGAGGGGCGCGGGCACAGGGCCGAGCGCGCGCGGGGGCGTGGGGACCGTGGCGAGGGAGGGGCGACGTCGGGCGTGCGGTCGGGCCAGGTCGAGGAAGCCGGAGATCAGTTCCGCGCCGTACTCGCCGGCGATCGACTCCGGGTGGAACTGGACCCCCCATCGGGGCAGATCGCGGTGTTCCAGGGCCATGATCACCCCGTCCTCGGCCCAGGCGGTCGCCCGCAAGGTGTCGGGAAGGGGTTCGGAGACCGCCAGCGAGTGGTAGCGCACGGCGGTGAAGTCCTGGGGTACGCCGGCGAAGAGTCCGGTACCGGTGTGGCGGATACGGCTCAGGTGACCGTGGCGGGGCTCGGGGGCCGAATCGACCCGTGCCCCGGCCAGGTGCGCGATGGCCTGGTGACCCAGACAGACCCCCAGGACGGGGAGGTCCAGACGGCTCAACAGCGCGGGAACCCGTCCCAGGTCGCGGGCGACGGCCGGATGTCCGGGGCCCGGTGACACCACGACCGCGTCCACCGAGGCGGGGTCGAACCCCTCCCATTCCGCGGCGTCGTTGGCGAGCACGCGCGGCTCCTCGCCCAGGACGCGGGCCAGGAGTTGGAAGACGTTGAATGTGTAGCTGTCGTGGTTGTCCACGAGGAGGACGCGCATTCCGCCCCTTCTTCCCGAGGTCGAGCGGATTCCGGATCGCGGCAACCCAGATTACGGCGATAAGGGACGAAACGTGCACCCGTGGTCGCTGTCCACAGGTCCATGTTCCCCCTGGTGCGCTCCCCTCCGGAAGGGTAGACAAGGAGGTGAGGGCGAGGGAGAGCCGTCTCTCGCGCGGACCACGGGAGGGGACCCATGCCCGTCTTCATCGCGATGATCATGATCCTGGTCATCCTGCCCCTGGCCTTCTTCTTCGTGCTCCTCGCGGGAAAGGCCGGAACTTCCGCCCGAGGCCGTCGCACCGTCGACCGGCCGGACGAGCCGTACCCGCCCGCTCCCCCGCCTCTGGACCCCGCCGAACAGGAACTACGAATGCGTTACGCCAGAGGAGAGATCGACCGGGAGGAGTTCCTCCAACGAAGAATCGACCTGGAGAGATGAGACCCACGGCACGACGGCGCCATGGTTGACAGCCGAGCCGGGGTGGGTAAAGTACTCACGTCCTGTTGTCTACGAATGAGGTGGACGTTGCGCATCTGAGGTTCGCGATCATCACGCGGTACGACCCCCGGTCGTCTTCTTCGCGTGGTTGCAACCTCGGTGCATGGGCCGTCCCTCGTTCCTCAGGATCCCTTCACCTCTCTGCCCGGCCGTCGGCCGCGTGGTGCTCGCATACGAAGCCCTTTCCCATCACGCTTCCGTCTGCGAGAACACCATGTCATTTCCCGTCACCTCCGACGCCTCGGTGACCTGCTCCGACCTGACCTTCCGCTGGGCCGACGACACCACCGTCTTCGACGGCCTGTCCATGGCCGTGGGACGGGGACGCACCGGCCTGGTCGGCGTCAACGGCTCGGGCAAGTCGACCCTGATGCGCCTGATGGCCGGGGTGCTCACCCCGGCGCACGGGGCGGTGACCGTCCACGGCCACCTGTCCTACCTGCCGCAGAACATCACGCTGGACACCGACCTGACGGTGGATCGGGCCCTGGGCATCGCCGACAAGCGCGCCGCGCTCAACGCGATCGAATCCGGGGACGCGAGCGAGACCAACTTCGAGATCATCGGCGACGACTGGGACGTCGAGGAACGCGCCATGGCCACCCTGGGCACCCTGGGGCTGGACGGCATCGGGTTGGACCGCACCGTGGGTCGGCTCTCCGGCGGGGAGACCGTGCTGCTGCGCCTGGCCGCGCTGCTCATGGAACGCCCCGACGTGCTGCTGCTCGACGAACCCACCAACAACCTCGACCTGTTCGCCCGACGACGTCTGTACGACGCCGTGGACTCCTGGCGCTCGGGCACCCTGATCGTGGTCAGCCACGACCTGGACCTGCTGGAGCGGGTCGACCGCACCGCCGAACTCCGCAAGGGCGAGATCACCTGGTACGGAGGCGGCTGGTCCGCCTACCAGGAGGCTCTGGGCGTCCAGCGGGAGGCGGCCGAACGAACCCTGCGCGCGGCCGAGTCCGACCTGCGCAAACAGAAGAAGGAGATGGAGGAGACCCAGATCAAGCTGGCCCGCCGTCGACGGCAGAGCAAGAAGTTGGACGCCCAAGGGGGCATCCCCAAGATCGTCGCCGGCAACCTCAAGCGTTCGGCCCAGGAGTCGGCCGGCAGGCTCAAGGGACTGCACGAGGACCGGCTCCAACAGGCACGCGACCGCAAGGAGGAGGCCGAGGGGGCCATCCGTAAAGACGCCGAGATCCGGGTGGAGCTGCCGCACACCGTCGTGCCCGCCGGTCGGGACGTGGCCCGGGTGAGCGGACTACGCCCTCGGTACGGACGTCTCTCCGAAGCCGATCTGACGATCCGCGGACCCGAGCGGATCGCCTTGGTGGGCCGCAACGGGGCCGGCAAGACCTCCTTCATGCGGACCCTGGCCGGGGAGCTGGAGCCGGCGGAGGGCGAGGCCCGCGTCACGGTGCCGGTGCGTTTCCTGCCCCAGCGGCTGGACCTGTTGGACGAGGATCTGTCGGTGTCCGAGAACGTGGAGCGGGCCGCGCCGAACGTGCCCCCGCAGAACGTCCGTGCCCAGCTGGCGAAGTTCCTGTTCCGGGGCGTGCGGGCCGACCAGGAGGCGGGAACGCTCTCGGGCGGGGAACGGTTCCGGGCGACCCTGGCGATGACCATGCTGGCGTCACCGGCGCCGCAACTGCTGATCATGGACGAGCCCACCAACAACCTGGACGTGTCCAGCGTCCGCCAGCTGATCGGCGCGCTGTCCGCCTACGAGGGGGCCCTGTTGGTGGCCGGCCACGATCTGCCGTTCCTGGAGTCGATCGGCGTCACCCGCTGGCTGTTCCTGGACGAGGAGCTGCGCGAGACCGACGCCGAGGAGGTGCGCGACCTGCTGGAGGGCCGGGTGCCTGAACGGGGCGAGGAGGACTGACGTCCGACCGTGGGGCGTGTTCCTTCGGGGACACGCCCCACGGCGCGGCCGGGGTCGCCTTCCGGCGCGGAGGATCCGTGCCTCCGTCCGGAGAGGGCGTTCACCGGGCGGGATGGTGCCTTCCGGGGCGTGACGTCGAGGGCTCGGTAGAGTCCGGGGCCCGACGTCGACTTCCCGAGAGGCGACCCGCCGTGAGCACTCCCCGACCGTTCTTCGACGCCCATCTGCACATCATCGACCCTCGTTTCCCCTTGATCCCCAACGAGGGCTACATGCCCGAGGAGTTCACCGTCGAGCGGTACCGCCGGCGTGTGGACGCTCTCGGGGTGGTGGGAGGGGCGGTGGTCTCCGGTTCCTTCCAGGGCTTCGATCAGGACTACCTGCTCCACGCCCTGAAGGAGCTGGGGCCCGGTTTCGTCGGCGTCACACAGATCCCGTACGACACCCCCGACACGCGCGTCGTCGAACTCGCCGAACGGGGGGTGCGCGCCGTCCGGTTCAACCTGCGACGAGGCGGCTCCGCGGGGCTGGAACACCTGGACGCCTTGGCCCGCCGGGTCCACGAGGTGGCCGGTATGCACACCGAACTCTACGTCGACGCCCGCGACCTGGACGAGATCGCCTCGACCGTGGCGGCCCTGCCGTCCGTGAGCGTGGACCACCTGGGGCTGCACGCCGAGGGGCTGCCCACCCTGCTACGGCTGGTCGAACGGGGGACGCGGGTCAAGGCCACCGGCTTCGGGCGCGTCGACCTGGACCCTTTCGAGACGATGCGGGCCGTGCTCGAGGTCGATCCGACCGCGCTGATGGTCGGCACCGACCTTCCCTCCACGCGGGCGCGGCGCCCCTTCGCCGACACGGACCTGGAGCTGGTGGCCGAGGCCGCCGGCGAGCACCTGGACGCGGTGCTCCACGACAACGCCGCGGCCTTCTACCGCCTTTGACCAGCGGCGCTCCGGCGCGGACCGTTCCTCTCTCCGAGTGAGCTCACCCGTGGCGAGTGGGGCCTTCGGGGGCGGCCGAACGTGAGACACCGCCCTTCGAAGGGCCCGGAACGGGATCCTCGAAGGGCGGCGATCACTCTTGGACCGGTCTCAGCCGGTCATCTCCTCCAGCGTTTTGCCCTTCGTCTCACGGACGAACTTGAGCACGAAGAGGAAGGACAGCAGCGCGAAGCCCGAGTACATCATGTAGGCGCCGGGCAGGCTCCAGTCCCGCAGGCTCGGGAAGCTGACCGTGATGAGCCAGTTGGTCAGCCACTGGGTCGCGGTGGCCACTCCCATGGCGGCCGCGCGGATGCGCAGCGGGAACATCTCCCCCAGCAGCACCCACACCACCACACCCCAGGACAGGGCGAAGAACAGCACGAAGGAGCTCGCGGACACCAGCGCCACCGCACCCCAGGCGAAGGGGAGCGTGACCGTGTCACCTTGGACCTGGGCGTGCGAGAACGCGAAGGCGGCGATCGCCAACGCCACCGTCATCCCGGCCGATCCCACCAGCAGCAGGGGCTTTCGTCCCACCCGGTCCACCAGCATGATCGCGATGACGGTACCGATGATGTTGACCACCGAGGTGAACAGGCTCAACAGCAGGGAGTCGCCCTCGGCCACCCCCACCGACTGCCACAGGGAGCTGGAGTAGTAGAAGATGACGTTGATGCCCACCAACTGTTGGAAGGCCGAGACGGCCATACCGATCCACACGATGGGCAGTAGACCGTAGCGTCCGGTCAGGTCGCGCAGTCGGGGGCGGACCTCCGATCCCAGGGCCTCACGGATCTCGTTGATCCGACGGTCGACCCTGGCCTCGCCACCGCCCTCGACGTCCTCCAGGATCCGCCGTGCCTGGTCGACCCGGCCCAATCGCACCAGATATCGGGGCGATTCCGGTATGACCAGGCTCAACGCCAGGTAGACCAGGGCGGGCAGCATCTCCACGCCGAGCATCCACTGCCAGGCCTGGAGCGGGCCGATCGTGTCGCGCGCGCTTCCGCCGGCCCCCGCGGCGATGGCGTAGTTGACCAGCTGTGAGGCGGCGATCCCCAGCACGATGGCGAGCTGTTGCAGGGAGGCCAGACGCCCTCGATAGGCGGCCGGGGAGACCTCGGCGATGTAGGTGGGGGCGATCACGGAGGCCATACCGATGGCCACCCCGCCCAGGATCCGCCAGAAGGTCAGGTCCCAGACGCTGAAGGGCAGCGCCGAGCCGATCGCGCTGACCGCGAACAGCACGCCGGCGATCTGCATGACGCGGATACGCCCCAGACGGTCGGCGATGTTACCGGCGGTGGCGGCGCCCACCACACAGCCCAACAGCGCCGAGGCGACGGTGAAGCCGAGGACGCCCGCCCCCACCTGGAAGTGGGCCTGGATGGCGTCGACGGCGCCGTTGATGACGGCGCTGTCGTAGCCGAACAGGAAGCCGCCCATCGCGGCGGCCGCGGCGATCATGGTCACGTGGGCGAGGTCGGCGCCACCGTCGTGGTGTCCCGCCCCGCTCCTACCGGTTTCTCTCAACGAGAGCTCCTTTCCAGGGCGCACCCGAGGCCCTGTCGGCACCACGGTGCCCAACGGCGGCGGCGAACGGGGGACGCAACGCTGGAGTGGTCGAACACTCTCCGATATTCGCCTCGGGGCACAGTGGCGGGGCGGTGTTCAGCCGGCGCTTCGGATCCGGAACATCCGGGCGCTCCGGATCGTCGCGGCGATCCCGGCCTGGGCCGGATCGTAGGCGGGGGCGAGGTCGCCCGCCTTGAGCGCGGAGGTCTCGGCGGCCTCGGCCAGGGCGGGGTCCGCTCCGGGACGGGCCGCGGCGAGCGACAGGATCCGGGCGTGGGAGTGCTGGAACCTCGACAGCCGCGGGTCGTCCGGGTGGGCTTCCTCGAGCGCGTATTCGATGAGCTCGACCGCTTCGGTGAGCCCCTCGGGGCCGGCCGCCCCCTGGGCGAGCAGCTCGGCCACCTGGGTCAGCCGGTCCGGCAGGTGGGGGCTGTGGGCGTCGGTCATCGCCAGCCCTTCACGGGCCACGTCCAGGGCCTCCGCCAGCTCGGCGGGGTCGGTGTCCGGGTCCTCCATGAGGGCGCGGGACCACCGCACGCCCAGCGCCCCGGCGAGTTGCTGTCGGAACGTGGCGGCGTCGGGGTCCTCGCTCCCGCCCAGACGGATCGCCTCGCGCAGGTGTTCCAGGCCGCCGTCGAGGTCGGCGCGGTCGCCCTCGGCGACGTATCGGATGCCCAGGGCCATGCCCAGGACGTAGTGGGACCATGGATCCTCGCCGTGTTCCCGCTCCAGCGTTCGGGCGAGCTTCACGCTCTCGTCGTGGTCGTGGTCGGAGTAGAGGACGCTCGCGAGGACTTCGGCGCGGGCGAGGGCGGTGTCGCACATGTGAGGTCCCGGGGGTTCGTTCGGGTGCGGGGCCTCGATGCTACACAGCGGTGGGCGGGAACGTCTGTGTATAAGGTGCTTCGTGACGGGGTCGACCCCTCGCCCCGCCTCCTGGAACGGAGTCGATGTGTCCGCACCCCCTGTTCGACCCTCCCTTCTCGACGAGGCCGTGGCGTCGTGGACGCGCATGACCTCTTTGATCGGCACGCCCTTGGGTGAGTGGGCCTGGCGTGAGCACCGGGAGCAGGCCCGGCTGTTGCGCCGCTCCTACCTGCGTTTCTGTGCGGGGGCGGGGTTGGTGTCCGGTGTCTCGGCGGCTCTGTCGGTGTTCCTGGTGGGCGCGGAGTGGCTTCAGGGCGAGGGTTTTCCTCTCGCCCTCCCCTTCTTCGTGGCGACCCTGGTACTCCTGGGGCCGGTGTGGAAGCGCCGGACCGTCGCGACCGTGGCCCCGTTCATGAGCCGTCCCCGCCACACGCTGCCCCGCTGGACCTTCACGGTCCTCTTCCCGGTCGTGCTCCTTCTCGGCGTGTTCGTGCCCTGGAGTCCGGCCTGGTCGATCGCGGCCGGGGCGGTGTGCGCCCTCCCCCTGTGGTACGGTGCCCTGACGGAGTTCCGCCGTCCCCTTCCGGCCTATCCCGCCGTGTGGAGCCGGATCTGATCCCGTACGTCGATGGTCTCGACCGCACAAGAACTCGGCCCGAAACCTGGCGGGTTCGGTGGCTGTCAGGGCACCCGTGTCGCGTCCAGGATCGAGGGCGTGACGACATTCGATTCCCTCGCAGAGAAGGCCCTACGACGCCTGCCGCCCACCCGTGACGAGCTCCTCCGGGTCCTGAAGGGTTCCGACGACGAGCTGATGGAGCTGGTCGCGGCGGCGTCCAGGGTCCGCCATCACCACTTCGGACGGCTCGTCAAGCTCAACTACCTCGTCAACGTCAAGAGCGGCCTGTGCCCGGAGGACTGCTCCTACTGCTCCCAGCGCCTGGGATCCCGGGCCGGGATCGTCAAGTACACCTGGCTCGACCCCGACCGGACCCGTGAGCTGGCCTCCCACGGGGTCGCCGCGGGTGCGGCCCGCGTGTGTCTGGTGGCCAGTGGCCGCGGCCCCACCGACCGCGACGTGGACCGTCTGGCCCCGACGGTGGAGGGCATCAAACGGGACCACCCCGACGTCGAGGTGTGCGCCTGTCTGGGGCTGCTCTCCGAGGGGCAGGCCGACCGGCTGCGCGAGGCGGGCGTGGACGCCTACAACCACAACCTCAACACCTCCGAGGAACGCTACTCCGACATCTGCTCCACCCACGACTTCGCGGATCGGGTGGCGACGGTACGGAGCGCGACCCACGCCGGCCTCTCCCCCTGTTCGGGGCTGATCGTGGGGATGGGCGAGAGCGACGAGGACCTGATCGACGCCCTGTTCGCCCTACGGGAGCTGGAGCCGGACTCGGTGCCGGTCAACTTCCTCATGCCCTTCGAGGGCACGCCCCTGGAGGGCACCTGGGAGTTGACGCCCCCGCGCTGTCTGCGGATCCTGGCCGCGACCCGCTTCGTCTTCCCCGACGTGGAGGTGCGGCTGGCGGGCGGTCGGGAGATGCATCTGCGCTCGTCGCAACCCTTGGGGCTGCACATCGCCGATTCGATCTTCCTGGGCGACTACCTCACCAGCGAGGGGCAGGCCGGTCGGGACGATCTGGCGATGATCGCCGACGCGGGGCTCCAGGTCCGCGGTGCCGGTGAGAAGGCGGCCTCCCACACGGGGCACGCCCCGCCGCGCGCACGGCGACGGGGCGCGGGCACCGACCTTCCGCCCAACGTCTGAACACCGTTCTCGGGGCGGCACCGGAAGGGATCCGGTGCCGCCCCGGGCGTCTCAGGAGCGGACGGGGTCGCCCTGCCAGATCGGCATCTGCTGGTGGTACTGGGCCTGCTCGGCCGCGATCAGATCCTCCTGACGGTCGCGGACGCACTTGGCCAGGGTGAACGTGGAGGTGATGACGAACAGGACGCTCATCCCGAGGAAGGCGCGGACCCAGGGGTCGACGGGCAGGTAGAAGATGCCGACGGTGACGCCGATGGAGGAGACCGCGAAGGCGATGATCGCCTGGAGGTAGAACTGGGCGGTGGACCTGGGAAGAGGAGTGGGGGTGCTCATACCCCCATCCTGGGCCTTCGCGCCGTTCCGAGCCTGAGTACGCCTACTCAACCCTGCCGGGTTCCTCCCGGACGGCCCCAGGTGGGGCTCTGCGCGCGGTCGGGGACGAAGGCGGACAGGTCGACGCCCGGGTCCTGCCCCATCGCCAGCCGGGCCGCGACCAGCCCTTGGAAGGGGCCGAAGGTCAGCCCCTGGGAGCCCGCGCCGGTGGCGACCACGACCCCGGGCAGCCGTTCGATCGGCCCGAGGGAGAGGCGTCCGTCGTGGGTTCCGGGGCGAAAACCGACCCTGGTCTCGACCACGGTGGCCTCGCTCAGTTCGGGCAGGACCTCCAGGGCGGTGGACAGGTTCTCCAGCAGCCCCGAGGCGGTCACCCTGCGGTCGAAGCCCGCCTCGGGTTCCACGGTGCCTCCGGTGACCACGCGATCCGGCGCGGCGGCGCTCACGTAGTAGTCGCGTTCGCCGAACCGCACCACCGGCCAGGATCGGGTGTCCCGGCCGGGGAGGGAGAAGTGCGTCATCTGGCCGCGGATCGGATGTACGCCCAGGTCGACGCCGGTCACCGCGAGGAGTTCGGTGGACCAGGCGCCGGCCGCGACGATCACCGTGTCGGCCTCCAGGTCCTCGGTGCCCACGCGGACGCCGGTCACCCGGTGTCCGTTCCACAGCAGGCGCGCGTCGCCCTTGAAGTAGCGCAGTCCGCGTTCCTCGGCCGCGTCGAACAGCGCGGATCGGGCGGTACGGCCGTTCACCCGGGCCATGCCCTCGATGTATACGCCGCCGTACTCCTCGGGGATCAGTGGGAAGTGGGCGCGCGGCTCGCCCGGGGCGAGGCGTTCCACGCGTCCCATGGTGGAGAACTCCGGGCGGCGCGACAACGTGTCGAGCAGGTCGAACCCGGAGTCGTCCCCCTCGCGGTCGACCGACAGCCCGCCGACGACCTCGTAGCCGGCCGGATGCCCGTCCTCGGCCAGTTCGGCCATGAGACGCGGATAGTGCTCGGCGGCGCGCAGTTTGAACTCCTGCTCCCGCGGGTCGTCCCAGGGGAAGGGCCAGGGGAAGACGATGCCGGTCCCCGCCGCGGTGGCCTGGCCCGCGTGGGCGGCGTCCACCAACGCGGTGGACACGCCCTTGCCCGCCAGGTGGAACGCCGCGCTGGTTCCCACGATGCCGCCGCCGACCACGATCACGTCCATGGGGTCCAGCCTGCCTGGGAGAACGTCCCGGGACAAGTCGCCCACCCCGCGTGCCGATCACCGATCCCGGGAAAGGACGCGGATAGGCTGCGGCCCCATCGCGGAGTCCGGCTCCCTTCCCCTAACACAGCAGGAGAACGCATTGGACGGCTACACCTATCGTGGGATCGCCCTGACCCGGCCGCCGGGGCACCGACTGTCCGAGGGCATCGTCACCCATCTCTCCCGCTCCGTGGTGGATCCGGTGCTCGCCGCACGTCAGTACACGATCTATCAGGAGACGCTGGCCTCGGCGGGGTGGCGGGTGGTGGAGGTGGATCCGGCCCCCGAGCACCCCGACGCGGTGTTCGTGGAGGACACCCTGGTGGTGTGCGAGAACCTGGCCGTGGTCACCAGGCCGGGGGCCCGGGAGCGGCGTGGTGAGGTCGAGGGCGCCGAGCGGGCCGCCCGTTCCCTCGGGTTGAGGGTGGCCCGGATCGAGAAGCCCGGGAACCTGGACGGGGGCGACGTCCTCCAGGTCGGGAACACCGTCTACGTGGGTGTGGACGGCAGGACCGACGAGGAGGGCGCCGACCAGCTCGAACGGCTGCTGGCGCCCTTGGGTCGCGAGGTGCGTCGGGTCCGTCTGGGGCGGGTTCTGCACCTGAAGTCGGCGGTCACCGCGCTGCCGGACGGTTCGTTGATCGGTCTGCCGGAGGCGGTGGAGCCGGCCGACCTGCCGCCGATCCGCCCGGTCGCGGAGGAGCCCGGCGCCCACGTCGTCCCCTTGGGCGGGCGCGACGTGCTGGTCAGTGCCGCCGCCACGGAGACCGTGCATCTGCTGACCGCCGAGCATCTGCGGGTGCTGCCGGTGGACATCTCCGAGTTCGAGAAGCTCGAAGGATGCGTGACCTGCCTGAGCGTCCTGATCCCCGAGGCCTCGCTGGGCTAGGAGGTGCGGCCTCGGGCTCGACGGTGGGCGGCGACCCGGGTGCGGGTGGCGCAGCGACGAGAGCAGTAGCGTCGTCCGCTGCCGTGGGCGGTGTCGACGAAGACCCGTTCGCAGTCGCGCGCCGCGCACACCCCGCCGGGCAGACGTTGCCGCTGGGAGACGAGCGAGGCCAGGAACAGGCCGGTGGAGGCCGCGAACCATTCGTCCCAGGGCGCCTCGTCGTCGCTGTCGGCGTGCAGGTGCCACGGGTGGCTTCCGCCGTGGTCGGCCAGGCGTGGTGGGCGGGCCTCGCGCGCGAGCAGGGTGTTGAGTCGGGTGGCCGTCCTCTCCAGGGTGTCGGCGGCCAGTACGTGGCGCAGTTCGACGGCGACCTCGCGCAGGGCCGCGACGTCCTCCTCGTCCAGCTCGGGGTCGATCTCTCCGTGCCTGGTCAGGATCGTGGTGATCGTCGTCGCGTCCGTGGTCCGGTCGGCGAGCGCGTTGAGCAGGTCGGTGGTGCGTTCGGCCAAGGCCCTGGTGGAACCCACCGGGGTCGGCTCGACGAAGGGTTCTCCGGGTGCCATGACTCCAATGTAACGCCCATGGAGTTCTTTCTCGTTACTTTGTAGTTTTCCGTGGATGAGCGAGCGTTATGCGACGGTGCGCTATCTGTGCGGAGCGACGGCCGCGCGTACGGGGGACGAGGCCTCGGGGCCGGCCCTCCTGCTGCTGGGGGTCGCGGTCACCGGAAGCGCGGCCACGGGTTCGGCCCTGTTGGCGGGGGTGACCGCCACCGCCGCGATCGGCGGCCCTCTGGTCGGTGTGGCCCTGGACCGGTCCCGGCGTCCGGGACGGCTGCTCGCGATCCTGCTGGTGCTGTACGCGCTGGGTCTGGTGGCCGTCGCCCTGCCTGTGGGGCGCCTGCACGTGGCACCGGTGGTGGCCTTGGCCCTGATCGTGGGGCTGCCGAGTCCGGCGCTGTCCGGAGGGTGGACCGCCCAACTGCCCCGGGTGGTCTCCGCTTCGAGGGCGACCGGGGTGAGCACCTGGGACGCGATGACCTTCGGCGCCGCCTCCCTGGTGGGGCCCGCCCTGGCCGGAGCGGTCGCGCTGGGGTTCGGTGCCCTGACCTCGGCCGTGGTCGCGGCGGCCCTCGTCGCCCTGGCGGTGCCCGCGGCGTTGGCCCTGCCCGATCGTAAGCGCCTTCCCGAACGCGTCCCTCTGCTCGCCGAATTGGTCTCCGGTGTCCGCGCGGTGCTGGGGAACCGGACCCTGGCGCGGGTCACCGCGGTCTCCACGATCTCGATCGCCGGAACCGGGGCCTTCGTGGTCGCCACCCCCGTACTCGGGGAGCGGACGCTCGGCGGGGCGGCGCAGGGGGCGCTGTTGCTGGCATTGATGGCGGTGGGCTCCCTGGCCGCCAACCTGGTGACCGTCCGCCGCCCTCTTCGGTCCCGCCCGGAGACCGTGGTGTTCGTGTGCGTCCTGGTCCAGTGCGTGGGCGTGACGGGGGCGGCGGTGGCGCCCTCCGCGCTCTGGCTCCTGCTCGCGGTGGCGCTCGTGGGCGCGGCGGAGGGTCCGCAGCTGGCCGCTCTGCTCGCGGTACGGCGTCGGGAGGCCCCCGAACGTCTGCGTTCCCAGGTGTTCACCACCGCCGCCAGCGTGAAGGTGAGCGCCTTCGCGCTCGGCGCCGCCCTGGCCGGACCCGCGGCCGACCTCTCCCCCGCGCTCTGTTCGGCCCTGGCCGCGGCGTTCCAGGGGGCGGCGGCGCTGACCCACCTGCTGATGCGGCCCCGATCGGTTTCTCGGGGTTGATCTCGTGAGGTCCTCGTAGTGGAGGACCGATTCCGGCCGCCACTCTTGGCACACTCGGAACATGAAGTCGACCTCAGCCCGACTGCTGCAACTGCTCTCGCTGCTCCAGCTCCGTAGGGACTGGCCCGGATCCGATCTGGCCGAGCGCCTGGAGGTGAGTCCGCGGACCGTCCGCCGCGACGTGGACCGGCTGCGTGAGCTGGGGTACCCCATCCACGCCCTGATGGGGACCGGCGGCGGATATCGGCTCGGCGCCGGAGCCGAGTTGCCCCCGCTGCTCCTGGACGACGACGAGGCGGTGGCGGTCGCGGTGGGGTTGCGCACCGCGGCCCAGGGCGGGGTCGCCGGGATCGAGGAGACCTCCGTACGGGCCCTGGGCAAGCTCCTCCAGGTCCTACCCTCCCGTCTGCGCCGACGGGTGGACGCGCTGGGCGCCTTCACCGTCCCCATGCCGGGCCGGGGGCCCACGGTGGATCCCGAGACGTTGGCGTCGGTGGCGGGGGCCTGCCGCGACGGCGAACGGCTGCGCTTCGACTACGAGAGCCACGACGGCTCCCTCAGTCGGCGGATCGTGGAGCCGCACCGTCTGGTCTCGCGCGGGCGACGTTGGTACCTGGTGGCCTGGGACACCGCGCGTGACGACTGGCGCACCTTCAGAGTGGACCGGATCCGCCTGCTCACCCCGACCGGCCCTCGGGTGCCTCCCCGCGACCCGCCCGAGCAAGGGGTCGCCGCCTATCTGTCCGAACGCCTGAGTCTGCACATGTGGCCGATCAAGGCCAGGGTCCGGCTGGGGGTGGGCGCCGAGGAGGCCGCGCGCGGCCCGGCGGCCCACTACGGTCCCATCGAGGCGGTGGACGAGAACTCCTGCGTCCTGCTGTGCGCGGGCGACGATCTCAGGGCCATGGCCTGCTATCTCGCGCTGCTCGACATGGAGATCGAGGTAGAGGAGCCGATCGAGTTGCGCGAGGAGATGGTGGCGCTGGGCGAACACCTGACCCGTATGGGTCGGGGGCGGGAGCCGGGCGCATGAGTACCCCTACTCAGGAGGACCGAGTAGGAGGACCGATGAGAGGGAGACGCCCCGGATCCTAGGTTTCCGTGTATGAGCCACTTCGGAATCCTCCTCATCGGTCACACCGCGATGGTCCTCCACTACCTGTTCTTCGCCTATGTCGTCTTCGGCGGCTTCCTGGCGCTGATCCGCCCCCGACTCTTCTGGCCGCACCTGGGAGTGGCCGCCTACGCGCTCGGGATCCTCGTCGTCGGCTGGTCCTGTTTCCTCACCGAGATCGAGAACGCCTCGCGTGAGGCGACCGGACGCGAGGTGATGGAGAACGGTTTCATCGATCACCACCTGACCGGAGTGGTCTACCCGGAGGATCAGCTGATGACCTCGCGTTTCGTCATCGCCGGTATCATCGCGGCCTCCTACGCGCTGTGCGCGTGGCGGTTGTACCGGGCCCGGGCCGCGCGTCGGCGGCCGGTGGGGGTCCGAACCGCCGAATGATCGAACCCAGGCACGACCACACGCCAAAGAAGCTACGTTAAGGAATCACTTGTTATCACAGAGTGACGAAAGCGGGGCTTCCGCGTGCCCGAAAAGACTCGAATTCCCTACCTGAAACCGGACGAACTCAGTGTTCCGCCGATCATGCGTCCCATCCGCGACGGCTATCGGATCGCTCGCTGGAACTCTCCCGCCGCGCTCGAACCCTCCTGTCGCGACCGACTCCAGGCCACCCTGCTCGGGCTGGCGGCCCGGGCCTTCGGGGCCGACCACTCCGACTACTGGCGGGCCCGCGTCGCCTCCGGCTTCTTCGACCAGATCTCCTGTCTGGCCCTGATCCTGGACCCGCAGGGCATCCCCGTGGGATGGGGCGGCTACCACCGGCGCCGGTTCGCCTCGCGCCGGGCCCTGTACCTGGACGCGGCGGGCGTGGTCCCCGCCCACCGTAGGTTCGGGCTCTCCAGCGCCCTGACCACGCACTTCCTCACCAGGGAGATCCTCACCCACCCCTGGAGCGGCACCTACGTGGTGCTGCGCACCAGAAACCCGGCCGTCTACTCCGGATGGCGCAAGGGGGTGGGCGCCGCTCACGTCTTCCCCCGCCGGGACCAGCACGTACCCCCCGATATCGCCCGTGTGTCCTGGGACGCGGCGAAGTGGCTCGGCGACGGCCCGGGGCTGGACCCCGACACCCTGCTCATCCACAACGCCTACCGGATGTTCGAGG
Source organism: Nocardiopsis alba (assembly GCF_000710955.1). Lineage (NCBI taxonomy): Bacteria > Bacillati > Actinomycetota > Actinomycetes > Streptosporangiales > Nocardiopsidaceae > Nocardiopsis > Nocardiopsis alba. Next base: position 168,339 of record NZ_BAZE01000002.1, on the reverse strand, counting down.
GACGTATCTACGGGGTCGCCCCACGCAGCGGCGACCCCGAACTCGACACCTACTTCGCCAGAGAGGTCGGGCCCAAGGACGCGGTCATGGTGGTGGCGCGGATGAACGCCCTCACCCTGGCCCGCACGCTCTTCCACAGGTCGCCCCGGTCGCGCCGGCCCGCCCTCGCGCCTCCCGCGCACGAAGGGCCACCGACGCGACCGTCCGGTTCTCCGGAGGGGCTCAGTCCAAGGGGACGGCCTTGACGGTGCCGGGGCTGTAGACCAGCCCGCCCATGTCACGGACCCGGTCCATGATCTCGGCGACCCGTCGGCTCTCCGACCACGACATCCGTGGGCTCTCCCGCTCGCCCGCGGCCAGACGGCGCGCCACCTCCTCGGCCTCGTACTCGTAGCCGTTGGCGCGGAAGGGCCGGTGGAACCTCTCGGGTTCGTGGCCGTCGCGGTGCAGTACCAGGTCCGTGGCGGCCCAGAATCGCTCGATCTCGATCCACCCGGCGGTCCCGGACAGGACCGCGCGTCCGGGCAGCGAGGTGCGCGAGGCGCAGTCCAGCGTGGCCGTCACCCCGTTCTCACCGCGCAGCAGCATGGTGGTCCTGACATCGACCATGTGGTCCGGTGACAGGTGGCGGGTGGCCCCCACCACGGTCATCTCGCCCAGATACCAGGAGGCCAACGACAGTGGGTAGACGCCCAGGTCCAGCAGGGCCCCACCGCCCAGGTCGGCGTTGAACAGACGGTGGTCGGGGTCGTAGGGGAGGTTGATCCCGAAGTCGGCGTAGACTCCGGTCGGCTCTCCCACCGCGCCCTCGGCCACCAGGTCCCGGGCCACTTGGTGCACGGGCAGGAAACGTGTCCACATCCCCTCCATCAGGAACCGGTCATTGGCCCGCGCGGCCTCCACCATCTCGGCGACCTGGAGGGCGTTCATCGCCATGGGTTTCTCGACCAGCACGTGTTTGCCGGATTCGAGCATCAGCAGGGTGTTGGGGTGGTGCCAGGGGTGGGGGGTGGCCACGTAGACCACGTCGACGTCCGGGTCCAGGGCCAGGTCACGGTAGTCGCCGTGGCGGTGGGGGATGTCCCAGGTCTCACCGAACCACTCGGCCCGTTCCCGGTCCCGTGAGCCCACGGCGACGACCCGGGCCGAGGGGACCGCCCGCAGTCCTTCCATGAAGGCGTGCGCGATCCCGCCGGTACCGACCACACCCCACCGAAGTCCATCGTTGTCTCGTGTCATGGAGGCATCCTAAAAACCCGGTCATGTCGGGGGCCAGACGGGGAAGATCCTCGGTTTCGGCCCCCGGGAACCGTACGGTGGGCCGGACAGGCGTTGGAACGGAGAAGGAATGTCGTCCACACTCGCCCAGAGGCTGGGGGTCGCGTCCGGGGACCGGCTGCTCGTGCTGCACGCCCCCGAACGCTACCTGCGGCTGTTGGAGGCCCCCGCGGACATCCACATCGATCTGGGGGTCATCGAAGGTGCCTCCTACGACGACGTGCACCTGTTCGCCCTCGACCGGGGCACCGTGGACCGCGAGGGTCCCGGGGTGCTGGAGCTGGTGGGGCCCCGGACCCGGCTGTGGGTGTGCTTCCCCCAGCGCGGCGGCACCATCATCACCGACCTGACCGCGGACAAGGGGTGGGACACCCTCACCGACGCCGGTTGGCGCGCCACCGCCAAGGAGCCCATCGACCTGGACTGGGCGGCCCTGCGCTTCGAACGGGACCCCGAGGGAGAGAAGGCCGGATGAGAGGCCGACGGCGACCCCGCCGCTCGGGTCGGGGCCGCACGTGGACCGGCGAGGATCACCCCTGAAGGACCGGGCGCAGTTCGAGCCACTCGTGGATCGGCCGGCCTCCCGGACCCGGGGCCGCGGACAGCTCTCCGGCCAGTTCGATCGCCCGCTCGTAGGAGGCGACGTCGATGATCATCCAGCCGGCGATCAGGTCCTTGCCCTCGGGAAAGGGGCCGTCGGTGACCGGCGGTCGCCCCTCGCCGTCGTAGCGGACGAAGGTGCCCTCCGGTGAGAGCGCCCGGGAGTCGACGAACTCGCCGGTCCCCCTCAGCCGCTCCGCGAAGTCCTCCATGTACCGCATGTGGGCGGAGACCTCCTCCGGCGTCCATTGGTCCATCGGAGCGTCCTCCACCGACGCGGGAGCGCCCCGATAGTGCTTGATCAGCAGGTACTCGGCCATCGTCTTCTCCTCGATGCGATGAGATCCCCGCGACCGTCGCGCGGTCGAACCGGGACGGCCGTATCGGGGCCGACCGTACCGTTCGGTGGGGATATCGCGGCGATGGACACGCTCCGACCCGGCCGGATAACGGAGGAGGGCCCCTCCCGACGATCGCGGGAAAGACCCTCGTCCGAACACGCCCGGAACTATTCGATCCGCACCGAGCCGCTGGTGGTGTCGACCTCGATCCGGCCGTCGGCGTCGGCCGAGGTGTCCACGGACACCTCCCGATCACCGGAGACCGACTCTCCCACGACGTCGTAGACGCCCTCGGGGACCTGGAGTTCGACGTCGCCGCTGACGGTGCTCACCGACATCGACGCGAACGGGGTGTCGGTGTCGACCTCCACGTCTCCCGAGATGGCCTCGGCCTCCAAGGTGGTGAAACCGCCGCCCAGCTCGATGTCGCCGCTGACGGAGGAGGCCCGTACCTCCTCGGCGACGAAGTCCTCCAGCTCCAGCTCACCGGAGGTGGTCTCCACGTCCAGCAGGGGCCCTTCGCCGGAGGCCTCGATGGACCCGCTGACGCTCTGGACGGTGAGCGAACCGGTGATCCCGGACAGGTCGGCGGAGCCGGAGGTGGTCTCCACGTTCACGTCTCCGGCGTGGCCGTCGATCTGGACCGCGCCGCTGGTGGTGGACACCCTCAGCTCACCGGTCAGGGCCTCGGCGACGACCGGGCCGGAGACCGTGGACAGGACGACCGTGACGTCCTCGGGAACACCGACCTTGTAGTCGATGGAGCATCCCGACAGGAACGGCAATCCCTCGCAGCGCCCTTCGATGTCCAGCCTGTCGCCGGACTCTTCGACGCTCTCCTCCGGGTCGGTCAGGGGGCCTCCCCTGAGGGAGCGTTCCACGGTGATCTCGTCACCGCTCACCGCGGTGACCTCGACCCGGCCGCCCGTCCTGTTGTCCAGTCTCAGTTCGCTCGCGCCACCATAGGAGTCCGTCCGGTCCGTCTGGTGGACCACCACGTTGGCCAGGACGGACACGGCGGTGACCACCACGAGGACCACCACGAGCGCGCCGCCCAGGAGCATCCACGGCCCCCACCGGAACCGGCCCGGCTCCTTGCTGGACGAGGCGTACAGTCCTCGTGCCCTGAAAGTCACGTCTCTCCCCTTCCGGAGGGTCCGGGCCCTCTCGGTCCTACGGTTCGTCTTCGGTTCCTCAGTCCTCGGCCGAGCCGCGCAGGTAGCGCAGCACGGCCTGGACCCTGCGATGGTCGTGGTCGTCCTGACCCAGGTCGAGCTTGAGGAAGATGGAGCGGATGTGCTTCTCCACCGCCCGCTCGGTGATGGTGAGCCGGTCGGCGATGCCCGCGTTGTTCAACCCCTCGGCCATCACCTCCAGCACCTCGGTCTCCCGAGGGGTGAGTCGCTCCAAGGCCTGGTCCCTTCGACGGCTGAGCAGTTGGGTCACCACCTCGGGGTCGATCGCGGCGCCGCCGCCGGCCACCCGCCGCAGCACGTCGAGGAACTCCTCGATGTCGGCGACCCGGTCCTTGAGCAGGTAGCCGACCTTGAAGGCCCCGCCGCCCAACAGTTCGGCGGCGTAGCGGCTCACCACGTGCTGGGAGAGCAGCAGCACCGCCACGTCGGGGTGGGTCTCGCGAATCCGCACGGCGGCCTTGATGCCCTCCTCCGAGTAGGTGGGCGGCATGCGGATGTCCACCAGGCACAGGTCCACGTGGGGGTGTTCGGCCACGGCGCGGAGCAGGGCCTCGGCGTCGCCGACCGACGCCAGGACCTCCACCCCGGCGTCCTCCAGGAGCCGGACCATCCCGCTGCGCAACAGCACCGAGTCCTCGGCGATGATCACGCTCGGCCCGTTCCGGTCGACGTCGGCACTGGTCACGGTCACGCCCTCCAGGGGATCTCGGCGGTCAGGACGGTCCCGCCGTCCTCGGGACCACGAACGTTCAACACCCCGTCGACGGCGTCGACCCGGTCCCACAGCCCGTACAGGCCGGTGCCGCGTTCGGGGTCGGCGCCTCCGACGCCGTCATCGGTGACGGTCACCAGCAGCAGGTCCTCGCGCGGTCCCCGGCGGCGTTCGACCACCACGAGCACCTCGGTGGCCCGGGCGTGCTTGGCGACGTTGGTCAACGCCTCGGTGACCACGTAGTAGGCCACCCCCTCCGCGCGCCCCGACGGCCGCTCGGACATCCTCATGTCCAGCCGGACCGGGATCGGGGAGCGTCCGATCGCCACCGGCAGGGCGGCCCCCAGACCGTGGTCGGTCAGGACCCGGGGGTGCAGCCCTCGGGCGACCTGACGCAACTCGGTCATGACCTCCTTGGACTCGCGCTGGGCCTCGGCGATGAGTTCGCGCGCGCCCTCGGGGTCGCGGTCCATCCGGGAGCGGGCCCGGGTGAGGGTCAAGGTCAGGGCGAGCAGACGTTGCTGGGCTCCGTCGTGCAGGTCGCGTTCGATCCGGCGACGTTCGGCCTCGGCCGCGTCCACCATGCGCTGGCGGCTGTCCTGGACGTGCAGGAGCCGGCGGCGCATACGCACCTCGGGGGCGTCGAACAGCAGGGCGCGCATCAACAGCACCTCGAAGGAGACCACGGCCGGGGCCGCTTTCAGGCCCAAGAGCACGAACACCGGCCCGAACAGCATCAACCCCAGGGGACCCACCAGTTCCACGGGCCGGGCCCCCTGGGCCAGAACGTAGACCAGGCCGAACAGCGCTCCCAGGGCGGCGGCGCTCCCGCACACCACCAGCACGACCACCAGGCCTCCGACGACCAGTCCGTGCAGGCCGGCGGCGGTGCTGTGGACCACCATCGACCAGGCCTCACGGCCGAAGACGAAGTTCCAGCCTCGCGCCCACCGGTTGGAGCGGGCCATCGGGTCGGGGGTATGGGCCTCCACGATCCCGAACACGTTGGCCAGACGGACCCGCTGGACGGAACAGGCCAGCCTGGCCAGCAGGGTGGCGACCACCGGGAACACGACCATGAACACCAGGACGTCGGTCAACACCCGCTCCGGCGGGCTCTCCGCTGCCGTTCTTCCGAGGGGGGCGTAGAGCGCCACCCCCACCCAGGTGATCGAGGCGACCAGCAGACAGGCCGGGAAGAGGTAGAACAGCGCCAACGCCAGGGAGGTCATCAGATGCAGGACCTCGACCAGCCGCGCCCGCCAGGTGTAGCCCCGACTCTCCTCGAGGAAGGGCACGTCGACCGAGGCGCGCGGCCATCGTCCGGCCCGCGTGCCCGCCCCCGATCTCTCCGCGCCGCTCACGGGTTCCAATCTAGGGCCGTGGCGCGGTCACCGACGATGCCCTCAGCACGAGAGTGACGGGTGGTGCTGGCACTACCCGGCCTCGCGCCCTCGAAGTAGGGTCGCGGAGCGGGCCTCGGCCGAGGCGGAGCGGCGGAAGGAGAGACGTGGACTGCGGCTGCGACGTTCGACGGGAGATCGAGGGCTTCGGGCCCGATGAGGGCCTGTACCAGCGGAGCCCGATCCGCGCCGGGGAGGTCGAGGCGCTGGTCGACCCGGTGGACCTGGAGGCCGACCCCTGCCTCTTGGAGGGGTATCCGCTGTCCGGGGAGAGGTTGGAGCGGGCCGCCCGGGCGGCCGGGTTCACGCCGCGCGCCGACCTGGACTACTTCCTGAGCGCCCACCGAAGGGAACCCGGCTCGGTGCCGATGGCCTCGCTCCTGGCCGACCTCGGCCGGATCAACACGTTCTTCGCCCTGGAGAGCGCGCCTCCCGGACCGGGCTGGGAGCCGGTGATGCGCGGCGAACCGACCGGGCCGCGCCTGGCCGCCGAGGTGGAGGGGGTCCGCGCCAGGATCGCCGCGCGTTTCGGAGGGCGCCCCGAGGACGTGGAGTGGCGGGTGGCCGCCTCCCTGTTCCACCAGAGCCTGTCCTCCCGGGTGCTCTCCCCCGTCCTGGCCGCCGCGATCCTGTACGGGGTCCGCATGGACCCGTTCCACCTCTTCCTGCGGACCGGCCACGACGGACCCATGACCCTGCGCACGATCGACCACGAGGCCGGGCCGCTCCCCGAGCGCTCCCCCGAGGCGATCGCCGCCTGGGTGGAGGCGACCGCCCTGGCCGGGCTGTCCCGCGTCGTCCACGCGCTGCGCGAGGTCGGTCGGATCTCTCCCCGGCTGCTGAACGGCAACACCTCCTCGTCGCTGGCCGGAGCGGCCCGCGCCCTGGCCGAGGCCCGGCCGGAGCGTCGCGAGGTCGTCGAGGCGGTCGCGCGCCGGCTGTTGGAGGGGCCCTCCCTGAAGGGCGGCGGTGGCCACACGGAGGCCGACGGGCACGGACGTCCGGTGTTCCGCCGGACCACCTGCTGTCTCTACTACCGGGTCCCGAACGGCGGGAAGTGCGGGGACTGCGTCCTTCTGCACCGAGACGGGTTTCGAGGCTTGATCCCCTCATGATGGGAAGAACGGGGACATGACCTCTATGAGCGATGACCCCGAAGGCTCCCTCCGCCCCGGGCCCGCCCACGTGCTCCTCTGGGGACCCCCGGTCGGCGCGGCCGCGGTGGGGGCCCTGGCCCCCGGACTCGCCTTCTGTGCGATGTTCGCGCTGGGCTGGATCCTCTTCGGAGGGACGACCGGCGCCCTGGCCGGATCCTGGCTCCTGGCCGCCGCGGCCCTCCTCCTTCCGACCCTGGCCCTGTGGGGGCTGGTCCGTCTGCTGCGCCTGATGGGGGCGGCCTTCCCGTGGACGCTCGCGCTGATCGCCCTGGCCCCGGGGATCGTCCTGGGCGTGCTGTACGCACCGGAACGGACGGTCTACACCGACTGGACCCTCGTTCCGGTGGTGCTGTGGGGCTACCTGATCGTGTGGCTGGGGCTGGCCCGGCCCTTCGGGGCGAAGCGGAGCGGCGCGTCCACCGCCATGACCGACCGACACCCTTGAGGACACTCCCTGGAGTGCCGGTTCCCGGTGCGCCGGGGGTAGCGTTGGGGAGGATCAGGGATGTTCTCGGAGGTGCGTGCGTGACCAGGCAGTACTACTCGGTGGATCAGGTCGCGGAACTCCTGGGCCTGCACGTCAAGACCGTGCGCGCCTATGTGCGCGAGGGGCGGCTCCCGGCGACCAGGATCGGCAAGCAGTACCGGATCCACCGCAAGGATCTGGTCGACTTCACCGGAGGCTCCCCCGACGGCGATGAGGAGGAGCGCCGCACGCGGCCGCGCGTGGAGGCCTCCACCGTCCTCCAGATCGACGACGTCGACGACGCCACGGCCGACCGGTTGAGCACCCTGGTGACCTCGGCCGGTATCGGTGTCTCCGAGAACGCCTCCCGGGTCCACGCCCAGGTGGTGCGCGACCCCGAGCGGGGCCGGGCCAAGATCGTCCTGGTGGGCGACCTGGAGGGGACCGCGCGGCTGATGGAGTACGTCCGCTCCCTGGTCCACGACGACCTCTGAGCGGCACGGCCCCGGGCGACGGAGGCGGCCCGCCGGACCGCGACACCGGCGCCGACCTGCGGTCATGGTCGACCGCGACGATATAGCGTCGTGTCGACGCCGTTGCGGACACCGATGTTCACCGGAGGCCACCATGTCCGACCTGCCGATCGGCTACTGGCTCAAGCACCTGGACCGCTTGTTGGAGAACGACCTCGACCGGACCCTGGCCGAGGAGTCGTTGGGGCGGCGCCGGTGGCAGGTGCTCAACTCGCTGCGCAACGAACCGGGCACCGTCGCGGAGCTGGATCGTCGGCTGAGCCCGTTCCTGGACGAGGACGAGAGCACGGTCGCCCCCGAGGTGGAGGCGCTGCGCGGTCGTGGCTGGGTGAGCGGCCGGGACCCCCTGGAGACCACCCCGGAGGGGGATCGGATCCACGACGCCCTGCTGGAGCGGGTGCGTGAGGCGCGCGAGCGTCTCACCGAGGGGATCTCGGACGAGGAGTACCGGATCACCGTCGACGTGCTGGAGCGGATGTCGGCCAACCTGGAACGGGGCTGAGTCCTGGCCGGTCGGTCGACCTCGGTCCGGCTCAGCGGGGCAGTTCGCGGGTGAGTTCGACGAAGGCCAGATCGTCGCGTTTGGGGAGCCCGAAGGCCTCGTCGCCGTAGGGGAAGGGCTCGATCCGGCCGGTGGAGGTGTAGCCCCGCCGCTCGTACCAGGCGATCAGTTCGGTGCGCTGCTTGAGCACCTTCATCCGCATCAACCCGCTGCCCCATACGCGGGCGGCCGTCCGTTCGGCCTCGGCCAGCACGATCCGTCCCAGCCCCGCGCCCTGGAGGTCGGGGCGGACGGAGAACATCCCGAAGTAGGCCCCGTTGACGCCGCGCTGGAGTTCGCAGCAGGTGATGATCTCCCCGTCCCGCTCCCCCAGCAGGACGAGGGTGTTGCTCCGGGAGAGCAGATCGCTCATACCGTCGGCGTCCATCCGCTGTCCGTCCAGGAGGTGGGCCTCGGTGGTCCATCCCTGTTCGGAGCTCTTTCCCCGGTAGCAGGAGTCGACCAGGTCGACCAGGGCGGGGACGTCGGCTTCGACCGCGTTCCGGAAGTCGATGCCGGAGGCCGGGAACACCGTCTCCTCGGCGTTCGGGGTGGTGGTCACGCGCGTCTCCCTCTTGTGTCCGTTCTGTCCCAGAGTATGTCCGCCGTCACGGCACTCGCGCGCCCATGGTGGTCGAGGAGGCCCTCAGTCCCGGCCCCGGTCGTGGGCTCGCAGCGACTCGATGTGGACGAGGAAGGCGTGCAGGCGGCTCCGGGCCACCTCGGGGGTGATCTGTTCGGGGTTGGTCATGAGTTGGAGGGAGATCCCGTCGACGAAGGTGTGCAGGTACTCCGACCAGGTCTCCAGCCAGGGGTCGGGCTGGACCCGGGTGGGGTCCTCCAGGGGCGGCAGGTCGGCCAGGGCGGCGACGAGCCGTCGATAGAGCGAACGCTGTTGATGCCAGCGCTCCTCCAGCCGGGGGTCGAGGAAGTCGGGGTCTCCGGTGGCCTCCCAGGCGCGGTACTCGGCCCGGCGGGTCTCGTCCAGGGGCAGCATCTGCTCGGCGAAGCCCAGGACCCGGTCGACCATGGGCGCTTCGGGGTCGAAGGTCTCGGAGTGTTCGCGCATGCGCTCGATCACGCGGGCCTCGGACAGGTCCAGGGCGAAGGCGAGCAGGTCGTCGCGGGTCTGGAAGTAGTGGCGCAGGGCGCCGGTGGACAGGCCCGCCTCGGCGGCGACGCCGCGGAGGGAGACCGCCCTCGGTCCGGACTCGGCGATCACCCGCCACAGGGCCTCGGCGAGGGAGCGGCGGCGTTCCTCGTGGTCGACGATCTTCGGCATGCCTCTTTTTTAGCACAGACGTGTTATTTTATTTCACACACTCGTGCTAAATAGGAGTCCCGATGCCTCCCCTGGACGTCTTGATCCCGGTCGCCGGACTGGCGCTGCTGGACACCTTGAGCCCCACCACCCTGGGCGTCTCACTCTTCGTCCTGCTCGGCGGGGCCCGCTCGGTGGCCCGCCCGCTCTTCGTCTACCTGGGCACCATCGCCCTGTTCTACTTCACCCTGGGCTGCGCCCTCATGCTCGGACTCGGCGCGCTCCTGCCCCGCCTGGCCGGCCTGACCGAACACCCCGTCGCCGGCTGGGCCATGCTCGTCCTGGGCGCCGCCCTGTTCGCCTACTCGTGGATCATGCCGACCAAGAGAACCGAACGCCGCCGCCCCACCTCCCTGCGCACCACCACGATGATCGGGCTGGGGCTGGCCACCGGCCTGCTGGAGGCCGGGACCGCGCTGCCCTACCTCGGCGCGATCGGCATCATGGGCACCGCCGGTCTGGCCGCGCACACCTGGGCACCGATGCTGGCCGCCTACAACCTCGTGATGGTGCTGCCGCCCGTGCTCCTCTACCTGGGCCACCGGGTCCTCGGCGAACGGCTGCGGCCACGCCTGGACCGCTTGAGGGACAAGGTCGATTCCGGCTCCCGCGAGGCGATGGCCTGGGTGATCGGCATCGTCGGTCTGATCCTGCTGGTCAACGGCCTCCAGCGGGTCGGGGTCGTCTCGATGGTCGACGCCCTGCCCCTGTGAGGTTGCAGAGGCCGCCTCAAGGCACGCGGGTCGACACGTCCTTCCGGGCGCGACCCGCGGCTGGCCGTGCGCTACCTGGAGGGCCGTTCCTGACGGAGAGGAGCGGAGAGGTTCCGTGGTGGTGCCGGCACCACCACGGAACCTCGGGCACGGGGTCCTGACAGGGCGCGTTCCCGGACGTAGCTTCGAAGGCATGAGAGCGCTTCTCTTCGTTCGCGTGATCCGCGAGACCCGCTATCTCTTACTCGGCCTGCCCCTGTCCCTCGTCTCCTTCGCCCTGGTCGCGGCCGGTCTGGCCCTCGGAATCGGTACCGCCGTGCTGTTGGCGGGGCTGGCGGTGCTCTCCGGGACCCTGGTCCTGGCTCGAGGGTTCGCCCACCTGGAACGCCTACGCCTGTCGGACCTGTACGGGCGACCGGTGGTCCGACTCCCCTATCGGGGGGTTCCTGCTCGGGCGGGCACGGCGCGCCGCCTCCTGGCCCCGTTGACCTGCGGTCGCAGCTGGTCCGACGTGCTGCACGCGCTGCTGTGCCCGATCCCGGCGACGATCGGTGCCGTCCTGGCCGCGGCCTGGTGGGCGCTGGCCCTGGGCGGACTGCTCTATCCGCTCTGGGGCTGGACGCTCTACCTGGTCCCCGGCTACACCGAGGTGGGCCGATTCCTGCTTCCCGAGAGTCCGGCGCTGGCCACCCTGGCGGTCTATCTGGTCGGCGGGCTCCTGTTCGCCCTCACCCTGCCGATGGCCCTGCGTGTGCTGGCCTGGACGAGTTCGTCGCTGTCCCGGCTGTTGCTCCTGGCCCCCGAGGAGGTGACCGCTCGGGTGCTCACCTCCCGGGAGAGGAACGCCGGGGCGGAGGGTCAGAGGCGCGATACCCATCGGCGACGCTACGTCTCGGCCCGTCAGGAATCCCCGATGTCCTGAGGAGGGTGTGAAGGGTGCTCCCCGTCGGCCCGGTCGAGGAGGAACTCCAGGACCGGGCCGGTCTGACCGAGCACCGCGTGGCCCACCCCGGGCAGGGAGAGGGTTCGGGCGTGCGGCACGTGAGCGCGTACGCGGCGCAGGGTCCGCGCCGAATCGAACATCCGGTCGCGCTCGCCCACGATCACCTGTACCGGCATGGCCAGTGAGCGCAGGTCGGCGTCGGAGACGAGCGGCAGGCGCGCGGTGCGCGGACGAAAGTCGGAGAAGTTCTCGAACACCGCCTCCAGCATGGCCCGATCCCCGGGACGGTCCAGGCCGGTCATGGTCCGCACGGCCCTACGGCGTCCGCGCTCTCCGAACAGGGTCGACAGGGCCGCGCCCGCCAGGCTCCACCGACGTTCCCGTCCGATCCCCGCGGGGCAGAGCAGGCAGAGCGCTTCGACACGGCCGGGTCTGCGGATCGCGTGGTCCAGCGCCGTCCAACCGCCCAGGGAGGTCCCCACCGACAGGATCCGATCGAGGCCGAGCCCGTCCAGGACGTCGTCCAGCCACAGCGCCGTCGCCTCGGTGGTCGGGTCCGGCCGTGCGGGGGCGCTCAGACCGGGTTCGCCGATCAGGTCCACCGCGTACACCCGAAAGTGCGCGGACCAGGCGGTGACGTCCTCTCGCCAGGCCGCAGCGTTGGCGCCGGCGCCGTGCAGCAGGACCAGGGCCGGAGCCCCGGGCGGGCCGCTGGCCAGGACGAAGGTCTCCCCCTCCCGGGTGGCGATCTTCAGATGGTCGGCGGGTACGGGCCAGTGGGCCAGTTCGCGACGGTAGCGCTCGAGGGCGCGGCGGCCGGCCTCCTCGGTGCGGTAGATCTCCACCATGAATCCTCCCTTGAGTTCGTGAAGCAACCCTAAACTTCCCTCTGCGAGAACCACAAAGGGAATTTTGGGGAATGTCGACGAGGAAGTTGACCTCAATCAATGTTGAGGTTCTATGGTTCGAGGGAACCCGAGCCCCGAACGATCGGTGGGACCGATGAGCATGGAAATGGCCGCGTGGAACTCCATCTACCACGCGATGCACGCCGAGGAGGATCGACGGCCCTTCTCCCTACCGGTGCTGCGCAGGATCGCCGGCTTCGCCCGTCCCCACTCCCGACGACTGGTCTGGTTCCTGGCCCTGAGCGTGGTGACCGCCGCCCTGGCCGTGGCCGCACCGCTCCTGGCCGGCCGGGTCGTCAACGCCATCGTCGACGGCTCCGCCCTCGGCCCCGTACTGCTGCTGGCCGGGCTCATCGCCCTGGTCGCCATCACCGAGGCCGTCCTGGGCCTGGTCGTCCGGTGGCTCTCCGCGCACGTGGGCGAAGGGCTCATCCTGGACCTGCGCACCACCGTCTACGACCACGTCCAGCGCATGCCGGTCGCCTTCTTCACCCGCACCCGCACCGGAGCCCTGGTCAGCCGGCTCAACAACGACGTCATCGGTGCCCAACGGGCCTTCAGCGACGTGCTCTCGGGCGTGATGAGCAACCTGGTCACCCTGGTCCTGGCCCTGGTCGTCATGATGACCCTGTCCTGGCAGATCACCCTGTTGGCCCTGGTCCTGCTCCCGGTCTTCGTCCTGCCCGCCCGACGCATGGGCGCCCGCCTGGCCAGGATCGAACGCGAACGCACCCTGCACAACGCCGCCATGGGCACCCAGATGACCGAGCGCTTCTCCGCGCCCGGCGCCACCCTGGTCAAGCTCTTCGGCCGGCCCGACGAGGAGTCCTCGGAGTTCGCCCGCCGGGCCTCCCGGGTCCGCGACATCGGTGTGCGCACCGCGATGGTCCAAGAGGTCCTCTTCACCGCGTTGACCCTGGTCTCGGCGCTGGCGCTGGCCCTGGTGTACGGGCTCGGCGGCTACCACGCCCTGGCCGGAACCCTGGACGCCGGCACCGTCGTGGCGATGGGCATGCTCCTGACCCGGCTCTACGCCCCGCTGACCGCTCTGGCCGGGGCCCGGGTCGAGGTGATGAGCGCCCTGGTCAGCTTCAGCCGCGTCTTCGAGATCCTCGATCTCAAGCCCCTGGTCGACGAACGTCCCGACGCCCGACCCGTCCCCGAGGGGCCGGTCTCCCTGGAGTTCGACTCCGTCACCTTCGGCTACCCCACCGCCGACAAGGTCTCCCTGGCCTCCCTGGAGGAGGTCGCGACCCTGGACACCACCGACCACGGGCCCGTTCTGCGCGAGGTCTCCTTCAAGGTCGAACCCGGTCGGACGGTGGCGCTGGTCGGCTCCTCCGGAGCGGGCAAGTCGACCATCGCCCAGCTCACCCCGCGCCTGTACGACGTGGACTCGGGCAGCGTACGCCTGGGCGGCGTCGACGTGCGCGAGCTGACCTTCGAGTCCATCCGCGCGAACCTGGGCATGGTGACCCAGGACGGCCACCTCTTCCACGAGTCCATCCGCTCCAACCTCACCCTGGGGGCGCCGGAGACCGACGACGAACGGATCTGGGAGGCGCTGCGCCGCGCCCGCCTGGACTCCCTGGTCGCCGATCTGCCCGACGGGCTGGACACGGTGGTGGGCGAACGCGGCTACCGCTTCTCGGGCGGTGAACGCCAGCGTCTGACCATCGCCCGACTGCTGCTCACCGACCCCGAGGTCGTGATCCTGGACGAGGCCACCTCGGCTCTGGACTCCACCTCCGAGGCCGCCGTCCAGGCCGCTCTGACCGAGGCGCTGGAGGGGCGCACCGCCCTGGTCATCGCCCACCGGCTCTCGACGATCCGGGCCGCCGACGAGATCCTGGTCGTGGAACAGGGACGGATCGTCGAGCGGGGCGCCCACGCCGAGCTGCTGAACCGCGACGGCCGCTACGCGGAGCTGTACCGCACCCAGTTCGCCCAGGGCACCGCGCAGGACGGCTCCGAGGAGGACACCGAGGCCGTCCCCACGGCCGGTTGACGCCGGCCCTCCCCCGAACCCCGTCTCCCCGGTGGCGCCACACCGGGGAGACGGCCTTGTCCAGAGGCCTGTCTAGAGGCTCTTGATCACCCTGGCGGGGTTGCCGACGGCGACCACGTTCGCGGGCAGGTCGCGGGAGACCACCGCGCCGGCGCCGACGACGGTGTTGTCGCCGATGGTCACGCCGGGGCAGACGATGACCCCGCCGCCCAGCCACACGTTCTCACCGATGGTGATGGGCTCGGCCGACTCCCAGCCGGCCTTGCGCTCCTCGGGGTCCAGGGGGTGGGTGGGGGTGAGCAGTTGGACGTTGGGGCCGATCTGGGTGTGGGAGCCGATCCTGATCGGCGCCACGTCCAGCATGACCGCCCCGTAGTTGACGAAGACGTGGTCTCCGAGGGTGATCCGGTAGCCCAGGTCCACCGACAGCGGAGGGCGCACGTCTCCCCCTTCGCCCACCTCGCCGAGCAGGTCGGCCAGGGCCTCGGCGCGACCTTGCGGGTCGTCGGGGGCGGTGGTGTTGAAGCGCTCCATCAGTTTCTGCGCGCGAACGGAGTCGGCGGCCACCTCGTCATCGACCCGGTAGGGCTCACCGGCGAGCATGCGTTCCTTCTGACTGGTCAACGAAAGGTCCTTTCGAACGGTGGACCCACGACCCTAGAGGGTGCCCCCCGCGACGCGCAGGTCTCCAGGATCGAGGTACTCCCGGGGCGCTGAACCCGAGAAAGGGGCGCGGAGGGGGGTTCCGCTCCACACCTCTTGCAACTACAGTCGGTAGTACTACACCTGGTAGAGGAGTGGGCATGCACGTTCTCGTCGCCGGAGCCGGAATCGCGGGGGCCGCCGCCGCGCTCGCCCTCGGCAACCAGGGCCACCGGATCACCGTCCTGGAACGCGCCCCGGCCGCCCGTGACGGCGGCTGCGCGATCGTCCTGTGGAGCAACGGCACCGCCGTCCTGAAAGACCTCGGCGTGGACCCGACCGCCCTGGGAGAACGCATCGAGGCGGTCGACGTGTACAGCGCCCGCGGCCGCGCGCTGATGTCGGTCGACACCACCCGACTGGAGACCCGCTTCGACGCCCCGGTCCTGGGCGTCCCCCGCCGGAACCTGCACCGGCGCCTCCTGCGGGACCTCCCCGAGGAGATCCTCCACTACGGGGCCCGCCTGACCCACGTGCACGAGGGCGAGGACCACGTACGGGTCCGCACCTCCGAGGGCCGCGAGTACACCGCCGACCTGCTCATCGGCGCAGACGGGGTCAACTCCGCCGTACGCGCCGCCCTGCCCGCCCCTCTCCCCGGGGCCGAGACCACGGGCGCGGCCACCTGGCAGGGGCTGACCTCCACACTTCCCCTGGACCTGGCCTCCCGATCCCGCCTGTACATGGGCCGCCGGGGCGGGGTCGGCTTCAACCCCGCGGGCCGGGGCCGGGTGCAGTGGCTCATCGACCTGCGACACACCCCCGACGCCGACCTGAACCGCCCCGACCGGGCCCTGCCCCTGCTGCGCGAGCACTACGCGGGCTGGGCCGAACCCGTCACCACGCTGCTGGCCCACCTGACCGAGCACGACCTGGAACTCTTCCCCCATCGCAGACACCGGGTCGGACGCCGCTGGGGGCACGGCCGCGTCCTGCTGATCGGCGACGCCGCCCACGCGATGCCGCCCATCCTGGCCCAGGGAGCAGGACAGGCGTTGGAGGACGTCTCCCTGCTGACCCGTCTACTTCCCACCGCCGACCTCACCACCCGGGCGGGACGTGAGGCCCTCCAGCACGCCTACCCCCGTCGACGCGCGCGCCAGGCCCGGCTGGCCTCGACCATGGCGACCCGAGGGGTGGCCACCTCCGGTCCGCGCACCCTGGCCCAGAGCGAGGCGGCGCTGCGCGGAGCCGCCCTCCTGCCCTCCGGCCTGCCCACCCGCGTGTTCGAAGGCCTCATGACGAGCGTCAGCGAACGCCTGCGAGCCGGTGCCCCTGTCGAACACGCGCTCCCCCGCCCCTGACCGAGAACGACGGCGGGGCCGCCCCCCTTCCAAGAGGACGGCCCCGCACGGACACGGAACGCTCACAGCACCTTGCGGACGCCGGGGATCGTTCGGATCAGCGCGGCGCTCGCCCAGCACAGCGGCACCGCCAGGGCGGACAGGGCGGCGAACTTGGTCACCGCGGCGGCCTCCCAGCCGCTCAGGGCCAGACCGAGCCCCACCAGCACCACCGCGTGCAGCACGTACACGGCGAAGGCGTTGTCGGACAGGAAACGCCACAGGCGGCCGCTCCGGTTCACGAACCGGCGGAAGGACACCAGCAGCGCCAGGATCACGCCCAGGGTGAAGAAGGACTCCACCAGGATCTGGACCAGCGCCTGCCAGGAGCCGGGGGTCAGCGCCGCCTCGTCGAGCGGCCCCGCCATCCCCACGGCCATCACGACCAGGGCGACCAGGGCCATCACCAGCCCGACGGGACCGGCCCGGCCGGGCAGACGCCGCGCCCAATCACCGCGATAGGCGAGGATCCCCACCACGAACAGGGAGACGTACTGGGGCAGGTAGCCGGGGCTGGGCAGCCCCACCACCGGCCAATAGGGCGCGGGGAAGGCCCACCGCCACAGGAAGGTGACCAGCCCCAGACCCACGGCGAACACCAGCACGGGCACGAACCAGCGCAGCGGACCCCGCTCGGAAGGGGCTCCGGTCGCCGACACGGCTTCGGGGACGGTCACGGCCGAACGGCGATCGCGCAGCCGGCGCACCAGTGAGTAGACCAGGCTCATCACCAGCAGCACCTCGACGAACCAGAGCGGCCCCGGGTCGACGCTGAGCAGGTAGAGCAGCCACAACGGCAGGTCGGGTTCGGCCTGAAGGATCTCGGAGTAGGCCGGCGCCATCGCGATCGGACGCAACAGGATCAGGAACAGCAGGAGGGGGACGCCCAGACGGACCAGGCGTTCGCGGACGAACCCGCGCCGCCCCTTGCGGTCGAAGGCGCCCGGCACGAAGTAGCCGGCGATGAGGAAGAACATGCCCATGAAGAACGTCTGGTTGACGATCACGAACACGTCCAGCAGCACCCCGGAGGGGTCCTGCGCGGGTTCGGTGTAGAACCACACCGGGATGTTGCCGTAGGTGACGGCCGCGTGGTGCAGCACGACCAGGATCGTGAGCACCACGCGCAGATGGTCGACGTAGTGCAGACGGGATCGGGGGGTCGGGGGCGAGACGTCGCCCGTGGAGGGTTCGGTGGTCGATGTCATGGTGACCTCGTGGTGGGTGGGGCTGGGGACGACGGTTCGACCCGGATCGCGTGGAGGAGGAGGTCGGCCAGTTGCTCCGCGTGCGCCGACAGGTCGTGGTCGGGGTGCACCCGCCAGTACTCGAACATGCCGTCCACGGCCGACTGCTGGCTGACCGCCATCACGCGCACGTCGAAGTCGCGGAACTCTCCGCTCTCCTGGCCCGCCCGGTAGAGGTTCTCCAACCCCTCGTACAGGGGCTCGGCCTGGAGGCCGCCGTAGCGGGGGTTCCCCCGGGCGTCGCGGGCGTGGATGAAGATCTGGGCCAGGGCCGCCATGCGCTCGCGGTGCTCCAGCGCGTACTCGGCCACACCGCGGATGTGGACGCGCAGGGCCTCCGAACTACTGTCCTGGGCCATCATCCGGGGCACGACCGTCTCACCGATCTCGGTGTAGACGTCCATCACCACCTGGTCCATCAGCTCGTCCTTGCCCTCGAAGTGGTAGGAGATCACGCCCTTGCTGATCCCCGCCGTCCGCGCGATCCGGGCCAGAGAGGCGTTGGGATAACCGAGCTCGGCGATGGTGCGCACCGCGGCGTCGATGATCTGTTCCCTGCGGGCCCTCTCGATGAAGGACCTCTTCTGACCGTCCGGCTTATTTTTTGACCGCATGGCCAGAATTTAGCACGGGCGGCCTGAAAACCATGGGGGATCCCCCTGAACCGCCCCTGGCCCGCCCCCGAGCGATCACGCACGCCGACCCCGAGGAAAAGGGCCGGCACACCACCCCCGCGCCCGAGGACGACCAGGTCGCAGGCGGGTGGAAGATGGATTCCATGACCCGACCCGCATCAGGCCTCCCATGGCCGGTCCTCGCCTGGGTCGCGCTCGGCGGTGCCCTGGGCGCCTCGGCCCGACACGGACTGGACCTCCTCTGGCCGCACGCCGCCTCCGGGGTCTCCTGGACCACCCTGGCCATCAACGTCACCGGCAGCCTGCTCATCGGCGTGCTCATGGAACTGATCGTCCACCGGTGGCCGCGCAACCCCTACACGCGCCCGTTCCTCGGCGTGGGCCTCCTCGGCGGGTACACGACCTTCTCCGCCTACGGCGTGGACGTGGTCACCGCCCTGGAACGGGGCTTTCCGCTCACCGCGTTCGCCTACCTGGCCCTGACCCTGATCGGCGCGCTGACGGCGGCCTGGGCCGCCTCGTCCCTGGCGCACCGGGTGCTCGCCCACGGCGGCGGGAGGAACCCGTGACCACGCTGATGGTGGCCCTGGGCGCGGCCGTGGGCGCCCCGCTGCGGTTCCTGGTGGACCTGTTCCTCAAGCGTCGGCTGGGCGAGGACTTCCCCTGGGGCACCCTGGCCGTGAACGTGGCCGGCAGCCTCATGCTGGGCGTGGTCATGGCGCTGCCGCTGCCCGCCGAGGCGACCGCCCTGCTGGGCGTCGGCTTCTGCGGGGCCCTGACCACCTACTCCACCTTCGCCTACGAGACCGTGCAGCTCACCCGGACCGGCGCCCGGCTGCGAGCCCTGATCTCGGTGCTCGCACACCTGGTGGCGGGCCTGGGGGCGGCCTGGTGCGGGCTGCACCTCACCGCCCTGCTGTTGTCGTGAACATGACCCGGCCCTCAAGGCCCGGGATCGGAGGTAGCGCCCGGCCGGCCGCCGGGTCGGCTGCTCTCCTGAACGGACGCCTTCACGAGTCGCCCCGCTCATCCGGCGAGCCGTTCCCGGAGCCGACCGATGATCTCCCGCCGCCGTGCCGAGAAGCCCGAGTCCTTCTCCGAACCCCTCGGTGCGGGAACGGGGCTCCCTCCCCGGGCCAGGGACTCCCGCATCCTGGCGGCCAACACCGGGTCCGGATCGAAGCCCTCGACCTCGCGGGGCTCCTCCACGGCCACCGCCTCAGGGGCCTCGCGCGCGACACCCTCGGTCCCGACGTCGGCGACCGGCGGGGGCGGGAGCTCCTCCCCCGGCGTGCTGCGACAAGGCCCCCCACAGCCCGCACACCTCCCTCCGGGCACGTTGCGGACGCTCGGATGGCTCGGGCAGGTCAGGTTCGCCCTGCCCTGGGAATCGAGGGCGAACCCCGGCGTGTCCCGCGACGGATCGGCCCCCTCCATCGCGGCCCGTGGGTCGAGCGCCCCGGACACTCCGAAGGTGCTCAGCCTCCCGTCCAGGAAGGCCCGCGCCGACTCCGGGCTCCTCAAGCGCCTCATCAACGCCGGAAAGGGCCGCCGTAGGCTCTCCACCCCCCTGAACAGGGACAACAGTTCCCGTGGCTCCAGGCCGCGCCGGGTGAGCCTCTCCACCGCCCCCTCCAGCCGCTCCCGGTCCGTGGGCGGATCCAGTAGAAGACCGTCGGGAATGAGTGCGATCCGTCCGTAGACGCCCCGCCCACGTGGACGCCGCTCGCGGGGCTTCTCCTCGCCCGGGGGCTCCTCGCGCGGGTGCGCGCGCCCTGTACCCTCCCGCCCACGGACGGATTCAGCGACCTCCTCTTCCTGGAAACCCTCACCAGGGAACAGGTCTGTAGGTCGATCTGACCGGGGGCCCATGTCAGATCGACCAGGGGTCGATTCCGCGGTCCGCTCCCCTTCGAGCGCGAGCGGATCCTCCTCATCGGGCGGCTCCGGATCGCCCATGCCCCGGCCCTCCTCATACGAGGAGCCCTCATCGTGGAAGGGGTTCTCCTCGCCGAGAGCGTTCTCCCGGCTCACGTCCAGATCCTCCTCGTAGAACGGCTCCGGCGCCTCCGTATCCCAGCGGCCCTCGTCGCAGTAGTCCTCCCACTCCTCCTCTCGCCGCTCCTTTTTCTCGTCCGTCTTCCGGGTGGCGGGGCGAGGAGGCGGCGGCCGGAGCCGGGGCCGATTGAACCGGGTCAACGGCTCCTCCCCCAAGGCGGCGCGGGCCTCGTTGATCTCGGCCAGGACCGGTTCGGGAAAGTCCTCCATCGGGATCAACAGCTCCAGTACACAGGGCAGGCGGTGCGGCGAGCGTCCCCGGGCGATCTCCCGGGCGAAGAAGATCCGGGCCTGTGCCGGGTCGAGTTTGCGGACCATGCCGGCCTCGATCAGATCGACGATCCCGCGCTGGGCGCTGGAGAGACTGAGCATCCCACCGGAGCGTTCGACCATCGTGTCCAGGTGGAAGAAGCAGAAGCCGCCGTCGGGGTCCACCGCGTCGGCGATGATCGTGGCGGCGCAGAAGGCGCGCATCCTGGCGAACCGGCGCTCGCGGCGCGCCTTCTGCAACCACAGGCCCGGAATGAAACCGATGCCCCGCATCGTGCCGATGCGACGCCTGCGCGGAAGGATTCGCGTGAAGGTTTTCGCGTGATCGGCGGTAGAAGCGGCGGGGGGAGAGGTAGACTCCATGATGAGTCGCCTTCCTGGGTCTAAGGCAGGAAAGTGGCACGGTCGCCCGCCCGTCACGGCGAGGCTCGACCACAACCCGGCCCGGTGTTCGCGCACCGGCCGGGTTTTCTTGTCGTGCCTCAAGTTAGCGAATCGAACACGAGTACGCCGGTCTTTCGCTCGAATTCGTCCGAAAAAAAGAACGGCCGAACGACCGGTGCACACAAAGGCAAGAAAAGCAGTTCCTTCGACAATTCTCCCCCCATTGCTTCAATGTAGGGAAATGCCCCTTTTCTGCTTCGGGGGAACGAGCATGGCCCGCCCACACCGCCCGACGGCGGGGCGAACGGGCCACGACTCAGTTGATCGGACCGAAGACCTCGGCGCGGTCGAAGTCGGCGTCCATGCCGTCCAACACCGCCCCGATCTGCTTCTCCTCGTACTTGAAGTGCGTCTCCATGACCGCCTCGATCCCGTCCAGATGGCGGTGCGCCACCTCCGGATCGGCCGAGTCGGCCACGGCCGTGCGCAGTTCACCGATGAGGTGCTCGATCATGTTGTGGTCCTGGGACAGCTTCGCGACCACCGGCGCCAGATCGGGCCGCGCCCGAAGCAGCTCCGGGAACAGCGAACCGTCCTCGGCGCGATGGTGGCCGGACAGGGCCGCGCAGAATCCGTGGCAGAACAGCAACAGGTCGGTGGCCACATCGGCGGGATCGCCGCCGTCCAACCCCGCCCTGGCCAACACCAGCGCATGGCGCAGTTTGCCGTGCACCCGACGCAGTTCCTCGCCCCAGGCGGTGGCGCGCTCAGTCGACAAGGACGCCCTCCCGTCGCAGCCAGGCCGCGCAGGCGCTCGTCCAGGACGCGGTGTGCGGCACGTTCGCGATGAGCTCGTGCGACGCGCCGCCGTACTCCACACCGTCGGCCAGCCCGATACCGTGACCGCCGTCCGGGTAGACGTGCGACTCGACCCGGACCCCGGCCGCCGCCAGAGCGCGGGTCCACTCCAGGGTGTTGGGCAGGCCCGGAGGGTCCTGGGCGGTGGCCCACACGAAGGTCGGACACACCGAGGAGTCCACGTGCCTGGCCGGGGACAGCTCGTCCTTGAGGGGCAGCAGGTCGCCGAGCAGGTTCTCGACCACCGGCGGCGGCAACAGGTCCAGGTCGGCCAACGCGTAGGGCAGGATCGCGAAGTCCGGTCGGGGCGGAGCGGTGACGCCCTCCTCGATGGACAGGACCCGGCCGGTCATGAGCAGACCGGCCAGTTGGCCGCCCGCGCTCGATCCGAGTACGCCGACCCGGCCGATATCGAGGCCGTGGTCACCGTCGCGAACGTGGTCCAACGCGGCCCGGGCGTCTTCGAGCGGGGCCGGGAACCGGTGCGGCAGCAACCGGTAGGACAGGACGAAGGCGTGGATTCCAAGGCCGGACAGCCAGCGGGCGTAGCCTTCGCCCTCATGGGGTGGGAGTTCCCGGAAACCTCCGCCGGGCAGAACGAGGACGGCGGGGCGGGGGCCGAGGAACCGGTCCTCGGCGGGGTAGAGCTCGATCTTCTGTGAAATCGGGGTGGAAATGGCCGAAGCCACCTTTCGATACGACGCCTCCATGCCTGACGATCCGTTCGTCACCGGCACGCGACGCTGACCGAAACTATAGCCGGAGCCCGAGAGGCGGTCGCCTCGTGCCACCGAGGCGGGTGGGCGGCCTCCGCTACCGTGGCCGGCATGTCCCTCCTCGACCGACTGGACCGGTTCAACCGGCGCCACCCCTGGAGCCACAACGACCTCTACGGCCCTTGGGCGGCCCACAAGGCGGGCGCCATCGGGGCCCGCCGTGTCCTGGACGTGGGGTGCGGGACCGGTCACCTCATCGACCGGCTGAGGCGCGGGGCGCCGGAGGTGACCGGTCTGGAACCCGACCCCGACACCGCCCGCCGGGCACGGGAGCGCTTCGCGCGCACCCCCGGCGTCACCATCCTCCAGAGAGGGTTCGACGAAGAGGTCGGCTCCGGCTGGGACGCGATCACCCTGGTCGCCGTCCTGCACCACCTGCCGTTGGAGCCGACCCTGCGTGCCCTGAGGGAGGCGTTGGCACCGAAGGGACGTCTGGTGATCGTGGGCTGCCACCGGGAGGAGGGCCCGGTCGACCTGCTCCTCGCGCTGGTCTCGGCGCTCCTGAACCCCCTGGTGGGGATGGTGGTACAGCCCCGGGCCGTGACCGAACCGCCCCCGCACATGAGGGCCCCCACGGCGGCGCCGCGCGAGAGCCTCACCGAGATCCGTACAGCGGTCCGTCGAGAGCTGCCCGGGGCCCGGATCCGACGAGGCCTGTTCTGGCGGTACACGCTGGTCTACGACCGCCCCGCCTGAACCCCCGTCACCCTCACTACGGGCCGACCAGCGCCTCGGGCTCCTCGGGCAGCACCTGGCCGCCGTCCACGACCAGCGCCTGACCGGTGATGAAGGAGGCCCCCGGACCGGCCAGGAACAGACAGGCCTGAGCGATGTCCTCCACCTCGCCCAACCGCCCCAGCGGCACCACCGAACGCATGCGCTCCAGGTACTCCTCCCCCAGTTCGGCCAGCCCCTCGGTCCGCACGTTGCCCGGCATCACCGCGTTGACGGTGACACCGCGCGGCGCCAACTCCAGGGCCGCGCTGCGCATGAACCCCAACTGGGCGGCCTTGGTGGCCCCGTAGTGGGACCAGCCCGCGTAGCCGGTCAGGGGTCCGGTGATGGAGGAGGTGATCACCACCCTTCCCCGGTCGGAGGCGGCCAGGGGCTCCATCGCCGCACGCACCATCAGCATCGTCCCCTTCAGGTTGGTGCCGATCACCTCGTCGAGTTCGGCCTCGGTCATCGTCGCCAGCGGGGACGAGGGGAAGACGCCCGCGTTGGTGCAGAGCACGTCCAGGCCGCCCGTGCGTTCGACGACCTCCTCGACGATGCGGGCGCAATCGGCGGCCCGGGAGACGTCGCCCACCGCCCACTCCACCCCGGGAAGGTTCCCGGCGGCCTCCCGCGTCCGCTCCTCGTCCCGTCCGGTGATGACCACCCGGTCTCCGGCCCGTGCGAACGCCCGGGCGATCCCGGCGCCGATCCCCCTGGTCCCTCCGGTCACCAACACCGACCGTCGTTCCTCCGACATGGCACCGCCTCACGCGTTCGATCCCGACCCATCGTGACCACCCAAGCACGCTCGGGCATCCGGGAGAAGAGGAGGGCACACCGAATCCTCCGACACCGGTACGGAGCTCATGGAGGGGCGGGTTCCGGCGGTGGGGTCCGCGCGATGAGAACGAACGGCGCGCGAACCCCACCGGTGCCGATCACACCCAGGTGTGGTCCTCGTCGGTGACCGCGCCCAAGGAGGCGTCGGCCACCACCGCGCGGGGATCGGGCAGGGACGCCAGGGCCGGTCCGATCGGCGGGAAGAGCGGCAGCTCCGCGGTGTCCCGGTGGTGCACCCACTCGACGACACCGACCTCATAGGACCCGTCGGCCTGAAGGTCGTACTCCTCCTTCGCCAGCCCCTCCTGGACGGCGGGGGCGATGTGCAGCCGGTAGAGCAGGTGCAGCTTGCGGGGCGAGGGGGTCCGGCCGGGGCGGGTGACCCGCTGGTCCACGACCCACAAAAGCTCCGGGGATCCGACCTCGGCCGGGTCCAGCGCCAACTCCTCCTCCAACTCGCGCCGGAGCGCGACCTCCAGGTCCTCGCCGGGCTCCACGTTCCCGCCGGGCGGCGTGTAGTGGACCGAGTCGGGGCGGTCGCGGCGGATGAGGGCCACCCGCTCTTCGCAGAACACGAGCGCGCCGACCCGGATCTTGATCCGTGAGAACGGTGCGAGGGAGGGGTCCATCGGGTTCGTCATGCGGGCAGTATGACGGGGCGGGGGCACCTCGCCGAGCCCCCGCCCCGTCCGGATCAACGCTCCAGGTAGGAGCGCAGGTGTCGGGCGGTCAGGGTGTCCGCCCCGTTCACCAGTTCGGTCGGGCTCCCCTCGAACACGATCCGACCGCCGTCGTGCCCGGCCCCGGGCCCCAGGTCGATGATGTGGTCGGCGTGGGCCATGACCGCCTGGTGGTGTTCGATCACCACCACGGTGTTGCCGTCCTCCACCAGGCGATCCAGGAGGGCCAACAGCCGGTCCACGTCGGCCAGGTGCAGACCGGTGGTGGGCTCGTCCAGCACGTACACCGCGCCCCGCTCGGCCATGGAAATCGCCAGCTTCAGCCGTTGGCGCTCACCGCCGGAGAGCGTGGTCAGGGGCTGGCCCAGACCGAGGTAGCCCAGACCCACGTCGTGCAGCCGGTCCAGGATGGTGCGGGCGTTGCCGCCGGTGAAGAACTCCCGCGCCGCCTCGACCGACATCGACAGCACCTCGCTGATGTCCTTACCGCGCAGCCTGTGCCGGAGCACCTCGGCCTTGAACCGGCGCCCCTCGCACTTCTCACAGGTGGAGGCCACACCGGCCATCATCGCCAGGTCGGTGTAGACGACGCCGGCGCCCTTGCACTCGGGGCAGGCGCCCTCGGAGTTGGCGCTGAACAGGGACGGCTTGACCTCGTTGGCGCGGGCGAAGGCGGTCCGGATGGGGTCGAGCAGCCCGGTGTAGGTGGCCGGGTTGGAGCGTCGGGAGCCGCGGATCGCCGACTGGTCGACGACCACCACCCCCTCGCGGCCGGGCAGGGAGCCGTGGACGAGCGAGCTCTTGCCCGATCCGGCCACACCGGTGACCACGGTGAGCACCCCCAGCGGGATGTCCACGGAGACGTCCTTGAGGTTGTGGCCGTTCGCCCCTCGAACGGCCATGTGTCCGGCAGGGGCGCGCACGCTCTCCTTCAGGTGGGCGCGGTGATCCAGATGGCGGCCGGTGAGGGTGCCCGAGGCGCGCAGCCCGGCCACGTCACCGGTGTAGGTGACGGTGCCGCCCGAGGGGCCCGCCCCCGGCCCCAGGTCCACGACGTGGTCGGCGATGGCGATCGTCTCGGGCTTGTGCTCGACCACCAGCACGGTGTTGCCCTTGTCGCGCAGGCCGAGCAGGAGCCGGTTCATCCGCTCGATATCGTGCGGGTGCAGACCCACGGTGGGCTCGTCGAAGACGTAGGTGATGTCGCTGAGGCTGGATCCCAGGTGACGGACCATCTTGACGCGCTGGGCCTCGCCGCCCGACAGGGTGCCCGATTCCCGGTCCAGGCTCAGGTAGCCCAGACCCACCTCCACCAGGGAGTCCAGGGTGTCGCCGAGGTTGTCCACCAGCGGTTTGACGCCCGGGTCGTCGATGGTGCGCACGAACGCCGCCAGGTCGTCGATCTGCATGGAGGCGCATTCGGTGATGGTGCGTCCGGCGACCTTCACCCCTCGGGCGGCCTCGTTGAGGCGGGTGCCCTCGCATTCGGGGCAGACCGAGAAGCGCACCGCGCGGTCCACGAAGGCGCGGATCGCGGGCTGCATCTTCTCGCGTTCCTTGGTCAGGTAGGTCCGCTTGAGCTTGGGGATCAGACCTTCGTAGGAGAAGGAGTTCTTGCCGACCTTGACCTTGGTGACGGGCAGGTGGAGGAAGGTGTGCCACTCCTCGTCGGTGTAGTCGGCCAGCCGCTTGTCGGGGTCCAACAGCCCGGAGTTGACGAAGACCTGCCAGTACCAGCTGTCCACGGTGTATCCGGGGACGGTGATGGCGCCCTCGTTCAGGGAGAGGGAGCGGTCGAAGAGCTCCTCCCGGTCGATCCGGTTGGTGCGCCCCAGCCCCTCGCATTCGGGGCACATACCCTCGGAGCTGTTGAAGCTGAACACGCTGGAGGGCTCCAGGCGCGGGCTGCCGACCCGGCTGAAGACGATGCGCAGCATGGCGTGGGCGTCGGTGGCGGTCCCCACGGTCGAGCGCGAGTTGGCGCCCATGCGCTCCTGGTCGACGATGATGGCCGCGCTGAGGTTGCGCAGGGCGTCCACGTCGGGGCGGCCCAGGCTCGGCATGAACCCCTGGACGAAGGCGCTGTAGGTCTCGTTGATGAGCCGCTGGGATTCGGCGGCGATGGTGCCGAAGACGAGTGAGGACTTCCCCGAGCCGGAGAGGCCGGTGAAGACGGTCAGCCGTCTCTTGGGGATGTCCACGGACACGTCGTCGAGGTTGTTCTCCCGGGCCCCGCGCACCTGGATGGTGTCGTGGATATCGGCTTGGAGGACGGGTTCGGAGGTCAAGCTTCTCCCCTGATGCTCGAGGTCCATCGATGCCTTATGCGATAAACTAACAGCTGGCGAAGGTTAGTTTATTCCGTAAGGAGACGCAAGTGGTGATCTACGCGGGCCAGGGAGACCCCCGCCGGTCCATGACCCTGCTCTGGCGCGAGCAGGAGGAGGGCGAACGCACCGCCCCCGGCCCCAGGCCGGAACTGAGCGTGGATCTGGTGGTGCGCACCGCCATCGAGATCGCCGACGCCCAAGGGCTCCAGGCCCTGTCGATGCGGGCGGTGGGCGAACGCCTGGGACGCACGGCGATGTCCCTGTACACCTACGTGGCCAGCAAGAACGAACTCATCGACCTGATGTACGACGCGGCCTTCGCGCCTCTGGCCGACCGTCTCGAACAGGACGCGGCCGAGAACACGGTGAAGGGCCTGGGCTGGCGCGAACAGGTCCATACCTGGACCGCGCGCCTGTGGTACTTCTACCTCGAACACCCCTGGACCCTGGAGATCTCCCAGGCCCGACCGGTGCTGGGCCCCAACGAGTACCGGCTCTTCGAGTCGCTGGCCACGCTCTTCCACGGCGCGGGGCTCGAACCCCGGGCCGTCAGCAACGCCTACGGCAGCCTCCTCAACCTGGTCCGGGGCATGGTCCGCACCGCCGCCGAGGCCCGTCAGGCCCCGGTCGTGACCGGTGTGCCCGAGGACGAGTGGTGGTACGCCCGCTCCGGGCAGCTGGAGGAGATCGTCGAGGACTTCCAGGAGCGTTTCCCCGTCCTGACCCTGCTCACCGAGGCCGGGGCCTTCGACAACGACGACCCCGACGAGCCCTACCTGGAGCAGGAGGCCTGGGAGGTGCTCCGTTTCGGACTCGACTCGCTGCTGGACGGCGTACAGCGACGGATCGACGCCACGGGGAAAATCGATCGCCCGGCCGAAGACGATCATGGAAACATCGCCCCATGACCGATGACATGACCCCCGAACAGATCTCCCGACGCACCACGGCCGCCTTCGACGCCGCCGTGGGCGC
Source organism: Nocardiopsis alba (assembly GCF_000710955.1). Lineage (NCBI taxonomy): Bacteria > Bacillati > Actinomycetota > Actinomycetes > Streptosporangiales > Nocardiopsidaceae > Nocardiopsis > Nocardiopsis alba. The sequence continues at coordinate 140,404 of NZ_BAZE01000002.1, read as the reverse complement.
CGGACGCGATCTCGGGCTCGACGTGGCCGACGCGAAGGTGCTCTACGAACTGTTCTCCGTCGTCGTCCACCTCGCCCCGTCACCGGTCGTGGCCCGGATCCCCGTCGTCCTGCCCGGCTCCACCGACCTCGACTCCCTGGCACGACGCCAACAGGAGGAGCTGGACGTGTCTCGGTGGCTCGCCGATCAGGGTGTGCCCGTGACCGTCCCCAGTCCCCTGGTGCCGCGCGAGCCCGTGCGTCGGGACGGGTTCTCGATGACGTTCTGGGCGTTCGTGGAGGAGGACCGGACGGCGGAGACCGACTACGTGGCCAACGCCGCCACCGTGCCCGACCTGCACGCCGCGCTGCGCTCCTACCCGGGATCGATCCCCTTCCTGTCCTCGGCCGAACCGTGGTTCGTCACCGAGGGCCTCGAACGCCTCGGCGAGCGCCCCGACCTGATCGGCCCGCAGGACCTGGACCGGGCCCGCCGCGAATGGCGGATCCTGGAACCCCTGGTGAGCTCGCGTGAGGCGTTCGAGAAGCGCTTCCCCGGGATCGACGTCCAGACGGTCCACGGCGACTGCCCCGCGGCGAACATCATGCCGACGGTGGACGGCGCCCTCTACGCCGACTTCGAGATGGTCACCTCGGGGCCGGTGGAGTGGGACATGGCGAGCCTGGGCCCGGAGTTCCGGGAGGCCTACGACCGCGGCGCCCGGAGCAACGGCATGAGGCCGTTGGACGAGGACGTGATGCGGTTCGTCGACGCCGTGGGCGCGCTGCGGACCATCGCCTTCCTCTCGCTCACGCCGCACCTTCCCGACCTGGCCGGCTACCTGCTGCCGATGGTCGAGCAGTGGCGGCGGACCCCCTTCGCCGCGGGCCTGGAAGGCTGATGTCGGAGGGCGAAGGGGCGGCGTCCGCGAGGACGATCGGGGACCCGTGGGGCCCCTGGGATCCGCTGTCCCCTCGGGAGGTGGCGGACCTGTTCGAGGGCGTCGCCTCCCCGTGGTGGATCTCCGGCGGTCACGCCATCGAGTTCGCCGTCGGACACCGATTCCGTCCGCACGAGGACATCGACGTCCTGCTGCTCCGGCGCGATCGGCACGTGGTCCAGGAGGTGCTCGCCGACTGGGAGTGGTGGGCCGCCGATCCGCCCGGGACCCTGCGTCCCTGGCGGGTGGGCGAGACCCTGCCGCCGCGGGTCCACGACATCTGGTGCCGCCCCGGCCCGTCCGCCCCCTGGCGTCTTCAGTTCATGCTCGACGCCGCCGAAGGGGACGATTGGGTCTATCGAAGGGACGGACGGATCCGGCTTCCCGTGGCCAGGCTGGGAGGGCGCTCCCCGGACGGAATCCCCTACCAGGTGCCCGAGATACCGCTGCTGTACAAGGCCCGAGGGACGCGGGCCAAGGACGAACGGGACTTCTCCGAGGTCCTGCCCGTGCTGGGCTCCGAACAACGTCGATGGCTCGCCGAGGCCCTGTCCCTGGTCCATGACGAGCACCCCTGGATCGACCGGCTCCGCATGGAGGGGTGTTGAGGAGGATCGCTCAGATCCAGCCGAGCAGGTACATCAGGAGCAGGCTCAGGGCGACCGAGATCAGCAGCGACGTCAGACAGCCCCAACGGCTGTTGTAGAAGAAGAACACGGGTGTCCCCTCTCGTCGGGAGGAGGCCACCCTATGCCCTGAGACGTGGAAGGGTCCCGCACCCGCCTGCCCGAAGGCGCGGTGGAGGTGTGGTCGAACACCTCGCGCACGGTCCACGGGGCGTCCACGCGAGATCACGGACCGGTTCCTGGGCGACATCCCCGGCTCTGGGGCCCGACCTCGCCCGCGCCACGCCCCTATGGTCGGCCGGAGGGCTTCACGGTGGCGAGCACCACCTCCACCTACGGGAATCAGCGATCCACCTAAAGCCTTTAGGTGGATATATGATCCCCTTAGGCGAACGAGGGAGGGGCATGGAACGACCGACACTGAACGCCCGACGTCTGACCGAGGCCGGAGCGGAACTGGCGGACGAGGTGGGCTTCGAACAGGTCACCGTCTCCGAACTGGCCCGACGCTTCGACGTCAAGGCCGCCAGCCTGTACTCGCACATGAGGAACTCCGAGGACCTCAAGGTCCGCATCGCGCTCCTGGCCCTGGAGGAACTCGCCGACCGGGCCTCCGACGCGGTGGCGGGCCGCTCGGGCAAGGACGCCCTGACCGCGCTGGCGAACGTCTACCGCGACTACGCGCGCGAACACCCCGGCCGCTACACCGCCGCCCGGTACCGCCTGGACCCCGAGACCGCCGCGAACAGCGCCGGCCCCCGGCACGCCCGCATGACCCGGGCCGTTCTGCGCGGCTACGACCTGGACGAACCGGACCGCACCCACGCGGTACGCCTGCTCGGCAGCGTCTTCCACGGCTACGTGAGCCTGGAGAGCGGCGGCGGCTTCGACCACAGCGCCCCGGACACCGAACAGACCTGGACCCGCACCCTGGACGCGCTGGACGCCCTCCTGCGCCACTGGCCCGCGCCCTCCGTCCCTCCCACCGACCAAGGCCCCACACCATGAACACACCCCTGACCACCACGCCCCTGGTCCCGGAACTGATCCGAGGCGCCCACGAGCTGGAACGCACCGACCGGGGCCTGCTCCCCCACCGACTGCCCGCCCGGGCCCGGGCCCAGAACACCGACCCGCAGATGGCCATGGTCGAGTCCCAACCCTCCGGGGTGCGGCTGGCCCTGCGCACCCGCGCCACCGTCATCGAACTGGACACCATCCCCACCAAACGCCTCTACGTGGGGGTCCCGCCCCGCCCGGACGGCGTCTACGACCTTCGCGTCGACGGCGAGCTCGTAGGCCGGGGCACCGTGTCCGGCGGTGACGTCCTGGAGATCGACGTCGCCGCCGGCACCTTCACGCCCGGACGCGGCCAGGCCGGAACCCTGCGCTTCGAAGGGCTCGCCGACCGCGACAAGGACGTCGAGATCTGGCTGCCCCACAACGAGACCACCGAACTCGTCGAACTGCGCGCCGACGCCCCCATCGCCCCGGCACCGCCCTCGGGCCGCCCGGTATGGCTGCACCACGGCAGCTCCATCAGCCACGGATCCGACGCCGTGAGCCCCACCACCATCTGGCCGGTCATCGCCGCGGACCGGGGCGGGGTCGACCTGATCAACCTGGGCCTGGGCGGCGGCGCCCTCCTGGACCCGTTCACGGCCCGCGCCATGCGCGAGACCTCCGCCGACCTGCTCAGCGTCAAGCTCGGGATCAACCTGGCCAACGCCGACCTGATACGCCTGCGCGCCCTGGGCCCGGCGGTGCACGGCTTCCTCGACACCCTGCGCGAAGGGCACCCCGAGACCCCGCTGTTGGTGATCTCGGCGCTGTACTGCCCCATCCACGAGCACACCCCGGGCCCGGGCGCTATGGACCCCGAGGCGCTCGCCCAAGGGCGGGTCGGTTTCAAGGCCACGGGAGATCCCTCCGACCCCACCCGGCTCACGCTCACCACCATCCGGCGGGAACTGGAACGCATCGTGGGCGAACGGGCGGAGTCGGACCCCCACCTGTCCTACCTGGACGGACGCGCGCTGTACGGGGAGGAGGACTCCGTCGAACTCCCCCTGCCCGACGGACTGCACCCCGACACCGCGGCCCACCGACGGATCGGCGAGCGCTTCGCCGAGCGGGCCTTCGGCCCCGAAGGGCCCTTCGCCCTCCGGGGCCGGTGACCTCAGGCGGGGCGGGCGAAGACGACCTCAGGCGAGCCGTCGAAGGAGCGCCCGCTGCCCCGCGTTCAGATCCCGTTCGGCCAGTTCGAGGAGGAGATGAGAGTGCCGCTCGACCACGGTCGGCACGTCGCGCACGAGCTCGGCGGCCAGGCCCCGCATCTCCTCTTCGAGCCGGTCGAGCTCTTCTTCGGGGGTACTCTCGTCGACGGCGTCGAAACGGGCCTGGGCCGCGATGAGCGCCGACCGCACCTCGGGCCGCCGCAACACCTCCGTCAGACGATCGGCCTGCCCCTGATCGGTGTGCAGATGGGCGTAGAGCGTGGAGATCGGGATATCGGCCGGTTTCGTGGACAGGGCGGCGGCCAAACTCGAAAGCCCGAGATGGCGCCCTGACCTGGCTTCGGCCAGACGCCGGCGCTGATCGGCGAGCGCGACGATCCGCAGACGCAGGGCCTCGTCGACCTCGTCGAGGACGGCGTCCGTCGAGGCCTCCACGGAGTCGGCCACGATCGCGCCGGCCTGCGCCAAGGACAGACCCGACCGCGTGAGCCACCGGATCCGCACGAGGGCCACGAGGTGGTCCACCGTGTACTCCCGATAGCCGTTGGCGCGACGCGCGGGCTCGGGAAGGACGTCCTTCTGGTGGTAGTAGCGGACGGTCCGGACGGTCACACCGGCCAGATCCGCGAGTTCTCCGATGCGCATCGCGGTCCATTCTCCCCTCGAAGACGAGGTGCCGGAACCGCGATGTTCGGAACCGATACGTCCCGAACTTGACCCTGACGCGACGTCATGGTCTGAGCTTGTCGCGTGCAAAGGAACATCCTCTTCCACCCGACCTCGTCCGGTACCTCACCTCCGGAGCCACCGACCCACCGACCTCTTCGAACCCGCCGGATACCGCTCTCACGCCGCCCGCGACACCAGGAGACACGCCCATGAGAACCTACGACGGCCTCCGAAGCGTGCTGCGGGAGAACCGGAGGGCCTACCTCCTGCTCAACGTCGTCGTCTACGGCGTCCTCATCGCGATGATGATCGTGACCCCTCACGTTCCCGGGATGCGCGAAGTGGGACAGGAACGGCGAGAGGCCTTCCTGAACGCGCCGGTCCTGTCCATCGTCACCGACGCCTACGCCTCCGGCGACATCATGACGACGACGTTGCTGACGTTCCTGGCCAACCTGCTGTTCGCCGCCCTGCTGACGACGACCCTGCCCTCACTGGTCATCCCCTTCTTCGGTGTGGCCGCGACGGTATGGCGCGTCGTGGAGATCGGCATGTGGACCGCCCCCGCCACGATCGACGAGGGCATCGCGGTCCTCGCCGTCGCGCCCGTGTTCGTGATCGAGATCCAGGCCTACGTCCTGGCGGCGCTGGGGTCCGTGGTCCTGTGGCGGTCCACCTTCGAACACCGGCGGCGGGGGCTCCCCTCGGCCCTGGCCGGATACCGGGCCGGGATCGGGGACAACCTGCGTCTCTACCCGGCCATCGTCGTCCTGCTCCTCGGTATCGCGCTGATCGAGGCCGTCACCTACAACCTCCTGTACTGAACAGGTCACCGTCCTCGGAAACGCTCCGAGGACGGTGACCTCAGGCGGGGCGGGCGAAGACGATGATCTCCTCGCTCGTATCGGTCAGCGGACTCCGATCCCAGTACCCGTACAGCGCGGCCGTTCTCAAACCCGCCTCGCCCAGAAGGCTCCGGACCGTTCCGGCAACGGGAAAGCGCAGCGTGCTGCGGCTCGACCCGATCTCCCCCCACCCCTCCAGCGTGTAAGTGGAGGTGAAGGTGACCAGATCCCCCTCCACCCGCTCCAACCGGTGGACCGAGGTGGCGGAACGCCCTTCGGGTCCCCGCACCGTCCGGACCCGCTCCGGGTTCCACGCCTCCCATCCACGCGCCGCCGGGTTACGGGTCTCGAAGATCAACCGGCCCTCGGGGGCGAGCAGCCGCCGCACCCGGGACAGGTTCCGCCGTGTCTCCTCGTCGGTGAGGAACACCTGGAAGGCATGACCGGTCATCACCACCAGGTCGAACCCGCCCTCCTCCGGCCGGGGCGCCTCACCGTCGTAAGGCCCCTCGATCAGATCCCCGAGGGACCATTCGACGTCGTCACGGTCCCGGCGGCCCACCGCCAGCATGGCGTCGGCCGGGTCCAGCCCGACCAGCCGTCCGGTGTGGCCGTGCTCGCGGGCCTTACGCAGCAGCAGACCGGTACCGCACCCCACATCCAGTACCGATCGGGCCTCCATCACCGCCTCGAGGTAGAAGTCGTCGTCAGGGGAGCATCCCCAGAAGTGGAAGTGGTCGTAGAGCTCGGCCATGGAGGGCAGGGAGAAGTGTCGATCGACCATGGGGGCATTGTCGACGATGGTGCTCCTTGCGTCACCGGGTTTTCGGCTTCGCCGCGGGCCCGACCGGCCCGTCGTCCACAGGTGGAGAAAGGCCCTTTCCCGGGCGTGGTCCCGAACCTAGGGTGAGGGTATGGAACCCGGAACCCTCCCCCACCCCTTCGACGTCGACGCCTTCCTGGCCCGCCCCCTGGTGGCCCGCGTCGCCACCAACGACTCCTCCGGAGCCCCCGCGGTCAGACCGGTCTGGTTCCTGTGGGAGGAGGGCGCGATGTGGTGGATCACCGGCGACTACTCGATCCTCTCCCGACACCTGGCGCGCGACCCGCGCACCGCCGTCGTCGTGGACACCTGCGACCTGGAACGCCAGGAGTTCCTCCAGGTGATCATGAAGGGCGAGGCCCGCACGGTGCCCTTCGACCCGGCCCTGGCCCGCCGTAAGCTACGCCGCTATCTGGGCGACGACGAGACCTCCTGGCACCCGGACTTCCGCTATTTCGCCGACGACGCGCTACTGGTGCGCTTCGACCCGGAACGCGTCATCGTCAAGGACCTGTCCAGAAGTACGGCCTGACCCTTCGGCCACGCTCGTGGAGGGTGCTCCCCGGCGAGAGGCCGGCTCACTCGCCGGTGACCCCGTCGATGCGTTCGCGAAGAAGGTCGGCGTGCCCGTTGTGGCGGGCGTACTCCTCGATCATGTGGACCAGGATCCAGCGGTGGGAGTACTCCTCGCCGTGTCGACGACCCGCGCCGATCGCGTCCAAGGGCAGGGAGGCGGAGAGCTCACGGGCGTGGTCGATCTCGGCGTGCCACAGGGCGAAGGCCTCCTCGATCGAGGCGGTGTCCACGTCCTGGAAATCGGCCTCACGGTTCTCCAGGCTCTTGATCCGGCTCGGCACGTCGTCGCCCTCCAGGACCCACCGGAACCAGACGTGCTCCACCCAGGCCATGTGCCGGACCAGACCCAACAGGGACATCGGCGAGGGCGGGACGGAACGTTCGCGCAGTCGCGCTTCGCTCAGCCCCCGGCACTTGAACTCCAGGGTCCGGCGGTGCCAGTCCAGCCAGGTGGTGAGCATGGTGCGTTCGTCGGCGATGAGGGGCGGGTCCACACGGGGATCGTCGTTCATGAGCGTCGACCCTAGACCCGGCCTCCTTCGAGCACAACGGAAATAGCGGGGCCGGAGCAGCGGAACCCCAGGTCGCCATGTGGACTGATCACGGAGTTCGGCAACGCCCACCCGTCACCCTCCACCACCCTCAACGGACGCCTACGGCGCGGCCCGGATCCCACGTCGCCCTCCACCACCCTCAACGGACGCGCTGACGCGCGCGGACCGGATCCCACGTCACCCTCCACCACCCTCAACGGACGCCTACGGCGCGGCCCCGATCCCACGTCACCCTCCACCACCCTCAACGGTCGCGCTGACGCGCGCGGTGCCCTCACACGGGCCCCGGCCTCCTTTCGCGGCTCCGCCCCCTCGGAGCAGGCGCGGACGAGCACGACCGAACCCGGGCGGGGCCGAGGAGGTGTTCCTCCCCTCGAGGCCCATCGGCGGATGCGACACCGATGATGGGCTCCACCCATGGGCGACGAAGGGCACACCGGCCCGGGCTTGCCTGCGGGAAGGGGCCGTGTCAGAATTCTGAGCCATCTTCAGGAGAGGGCCCGTCGTGACGATCGGCATGGTTCTCGGCGACTTCTCCTCTCGCGCTTCGACGCGGGAGCGATAGATCCGCCCTCCCCGATAACCACGCCCGTGGTGTGACCCGGGCCGCTTGCCCTCCCACCGTCGAAGTGCTCTTCGTGCCCGCGCACGCCCGAACACGAGGAGTACCCGGTGTCCACCGTCCACTGGACCGAATCCCACACCTCTCGATCCGCCCGCTGGCACTCCGAGAGCGACATCCCACCCCATGACCGTGTCGTTGTCGCGGACGACCGTATGAAGGCCGACACCGCCTACCGCCTGGCCTGCGAAGGCACGGCGCTGCTGTGGCGCGGCGACTTCCACAACGCCCGTCGACTTCTCCAGGCGATGGGCCGTCGCGTCGACCGGAAACCGGTCCGGACCGGCGACGATCCGACCGAGGCCTTCCACCTGCACCGACGGGCCCGCGGCCACCGTGCCCGTGTCCTGGGCAGGCTCCTCGTCCTGCTGGAGGCCGACCACTCCCTGGACCTGCGCAGAGCCCCCGACGTACGTCGGGCGTGCACCGAGGCCTACGGGGTCGCACACGAGCCGTCGGTGATCTCCCTGACGGAGCTGCTGGGCGTGATCGGGGCGCACGAGTGGCGCAAGAAGGGCGTGGAGATCCCGGCCCTGGACGCTCGCGTCCACCCGCATTACGGCGTGTTCTCCCCGGTCAGGGGCGAGTACGTCGACCTGGTCGCCGACGCACCGCTTCCCGTGTCGATGGAGGACCGTGCCACCGACCGCACCGCGTTCGACCTCGGCACCGGGACGGGGGTGCTCGCGGCACTCTTGGCCCGCCGAGGGGTCGACCGCGTCGTGGCCACCGACATCAACCCGCGCGCCCTGGAGTGCGCCCGCGAGAACGCCCACCGACTGGACCTGTCCGAACGCGTCGACGTCGTGGGCCCCACCCTCTTTCCCGAAGGCCGCGCGGACCTGATCGTCTGCAACCCGCCCTGGCTGCCCGCCCGACCCACCTCGGCGCTCGAGCGGGGCGTCTACGACCCCGACGGCGACATGCTTCGCGGCTTCCTCGACGGGCTCACCGCCCACCTCGAACCCGGAGGCGAGGGGTGGCTGATCCTGTCCGACCTGGCCGAACACCTCGGGCTCCGGACCCGCGAGGAGCTGCTCACCGCCATCGAGGCGGCGGGGCTGAGGGTGGTGGACCGGACGGACACCAGACCGCGGCACTCGCGCGCCAAGGACGCCACCGACCCCCTCCACACCGCCCGCGCCGCGGAGGTCACCTCGCTATGGCGTCTGACCCGCGCCTGACCGAGGCCGCGGAAGGGCGCCTGTCGGAGCACCCTCAAACGCTGACGTCCCCGAAGACCCGGCGACCGGGCCTTCGGGGACGTCTCCGACGTGGGGGCGAGGGGCCGAAGGACTAGATGAGCCCCTGGGCGAGCATGGCGTCGGCCACCATCTCGAAACCTGCCACGTTGGCGCCGAGCACGTAGTCGCCGCGGGCGCCGTGCCGCTCGGCCGCCGCCTCACAGCGGTCGTGGATACCGGCCATGGTCTCGGCCAGCTCCGACTCGGCGTGCTCGAAGGACCAGGAGGTGCGACGCGCGTTCTGACGCATCTCCAGCACGCTGGTGGCCACACCACCGGCGTTGGCGGCCTTGCCCGGGGCGAACAGCACACCGGCCTCGCGCAGCACCTTGACGGCGTCGGGGGTGGTGGGCATGTTCGCGCCCTCGGCCACCGCGACCACGCCGTTGCCGACCAGACGCTTGGCCGAGGCCGCGTCCAGCTCGTTCTGGGTGGCGGAGGGCAGCGCCACCTGGCAGGGCACGTCCCAGACGTTGCCGCCCGCGACGTACTCGGCGCCCTTGCGCCGGTCGGCGTAGGCGCTGATCCGGGCGCGCTCGACCTCCTTGATCTCCTTGAGCAGGTCCAGGTCCAGGCCGCGCTCGTCGACGACGTAGCCGCCCGAGTCGGAGCAGGCCACCACGTGGGCGCCGAGCTGCTGGGCCTTCTCCACCGCGTAGATCGCGACGTTGCCCGAACCCGAGACGACGACGCGCATGCCGTCCAGGTCGCGACCGTTGCGTTCGAGCATGCGCTCGGTGAACATGACGGCTCCGTACCCCGTGGCCTCGGTACGGACCCGCGAACCGCCCCAGTCCAGGCCCTTACCGGTGATCACACCGGCCTCCCAGCGGTTGCTCAGCCGCCGGTACTGCCCGAACATGTAGCCGATCTCCCGACCGCCCACGCCGATGTCACCGGCGGGGATGTCGGTGTACTCGCCCAGGTGGCGGTGCAGCTCGGTCATGAAGGACTGACAGAAACGCTCGATCTCGGCGTCGGAGCGGCCCTTGGGGTCGAAGTCGCTGCCGCCCTTGCCGCCGCCGATCCCCATGCCGGTGAGGGCGTTCTTGAAGATCTGCTCGAAGCCCAGGAACTTGATGACGCCCAGGTTCACGCTGGGGTGGAAGCGCAGACCGCCCTTGTACGGACCCAGGGCGCTGTTGAACTCCACCCGGAAACCGCGGTTGACGTGCACGCCTCCCTGGTCGTCACGCCAGGGGACGCGGAAGATGATCTGCCGCTCGGGCTCGCACAGACGCTCCAGCACGCGCTGGGCGGCGTACTCGGGGTGCGTGTTCAGAGCGGGAGACAGGCTCTCCAGGACCTCCAGGACCGCCTGCTGGAACTCGGGCTCGTCGGGGTTGCGACGTACCACGTGCTCGAACGCCGAGCGTACGCCCGGGTGGTGGTCGGCGAGATTCGGCTCCTTGGTCATATGAGTTCTCCTCGTAGGTCACTCGTGCCGCTCCACGCCCTTGTGGTTCGATCACCCGTGTTCCGTTGTTCCGTTCGGTCGTCACTTCGCGCGGCATCGGCGTTACGCGTCGTCACGCTCATCGCATGGCCACGGGCCCACCACGGCTCTTCGTCCTCTGGTGCCTCCGGTGGACGTGCCGCCCGGGACCGTCTCCGTGGGTTTTCGGAAGCGGTTCCGGCAGGGGCCGGGCGCATGCGACATCGACTCGTGCCCGTTCGACGCTGAATCGGGCTCGATGCCGGTCATCACTCGCATACCCCCAGGGGGCCGAGTGATGCCACCCCGCCATCATGGCATCCGATGGTGAATCGCACATATCGCCCCCTCCCCGTAGACGTGCGAGCACCCCGCGTCGTTCCAGGGTCCGCCCTGGGCCGGACCCTGGAGGGCATGGTCCGCGGGGGTTCCGGAACGCGCGTGCCGACGCCGCCGTGACCGTTCTCGGGTACGCCCTCGCCACCGAACCATGGGCCGGCCCACGCGAGCGCGAACCGGGGCCGGGGCACGGCCCGGATCCGAGATCGACGGCCGCGTCGTGGACGGGGCCGTGTGTCGGGAGGAAACACGGGATCCCTCTCGAGGGAGAACGGAAATCGTTCCCGATACATTTCGGAACCGGAGGGAGAAGAGCGCGGGATCCCAGAACATGGATCCGTGTTCGAGAAGCACCTGCGGGGATTTCCCGTGACCCCTATGAAGGACGATGGATGTCTTACGGGTCTCTCCACGTACGGAATCGCGAGCCCTTCCCCCCTTCCGTCAACGGACGAACGCCTTTCCCCGTGGAACGCCACCGATATCCGAAGGGCCGACCGGCGAGATCTCCCCTCCGACGCTCACGGCGCCTCCCCCCGCCCCGTGAGCAGGTCCGCGCCCCGGGACTCCACGACGGGTCCGGCGCCGGGCCGGCGGATGAACCCGCAGCCGAAGAAGTAGTCCAGATAGCGGTCGATGAGGGCGTCGTCGACCGGCGGACACGGCTTGCCGATCGCGGCCTGGGCGGCCTCCGTGTTCCGCCGCCCCAACATGGGGAAGACCCCCTCGCTGTACAGCTGCTTGATTGACAGGTCGGTCCCCCGCCCTCGATCCACCCACATCGACACGAAGGGAGCCGTGGGGCTGGTGGGATCACCCTCGACGTGGTGCACCAACTCCCGCACCCATCGTCGATAGGACAGCGTCGCGATGGAGAACCCGGCCGCGCGCATACGCCGGACGACGTCGGCCAGGACGGCGGGGCGAGGATTGGTGAGGTGGTAGACGGTCCGAGGCGGCGTCGCCCCGGTGGCGACGTTCACGATGACGTCGGCCACGTGATCGACCGGGACGAAGTCCATCGGCAGGTCGATGTCGGGGGCCACACCGGTCTCCCCGATCATCTTGAACAGCGCGCAGATCGCGGTCTCGGTGTTGCACGCCCCGCTGAAGCGGTCTCCGGTGATCGCGTAGGGGCGGTACACCGTCACCGGCAGCCCCGCCCGCTCGGCCTCGTACAGCATGCGCTCGGCCACCCACTTGCTCTCGGCGTAGCCCAGGGTGAGCCGTTCGGCGTACGCCAGCGGGGTGTCCTCGTCCACCCTGCGCACACCCGCGCTGCCGAAGCCCGCCAGCACCGCGGCCGTGGACAGGAAGTGCACCGGGACCCGCCGACGCGCCGCCAGCCGCACGATCTGACGGGTACCGCCGACGTTGGGGGCGCGCAGCGCCGAATAGGGGTAGACGAAGTTGACCTGGGCCCCGGCGTGCACGATGAGATCGAGCCGTTCGGCCAGGTCGGAGGCGTGATCGGCGGACAGGCCGATCAGGTCGGCCCCCAGGTCGGCGGGAAAGCACAGGAGCCGGGTCTCCGCCTCTCGGGAGGGCAGCCCGTAGCGGGCCAGGGCCGCGGTCACCCGACGGCGCGCGTGCTGGGAGTCGCGTGCGCGCACCGGGCAGTGCACACGGGCTCCGGTACCGCGCAACAGCCGATCCACCAGGTAGGCGCCGACGAACCCGGTGGCCCCGGTGACCAGGATGTCCGAAGGGTTCCGAGGGTTCGGCTCGGGCCCCCTGCGGCGGGGCAGGGAGAACCCCAGCCTCGACTCGGCCTCGAAGTCCACGACCCCCTCGGGGGCGTGCGTCGGCGGCAGGGGAAGCCCCGCCAGGCGTACGGCGTCGGTGAACTCCTCCACCGTCGGCCGGCGGATGAGGGCCCGCAACAGCGCGCTCCCGTGCTCGGCCCCGATCCCCAGCAGACGCCTGGTCCGGGTGACCACCTCGGCGGCCAGCAGGGAGTCGCCGCCGATCCGGAAGAAGTCCTCCCCCGGCTCCGGGCTCACCCCCAGAGTCCGCTCCCAGGCGGCCAGCACGCACCGCAGCGCCTCGTCCCGCATCGGCCACGAGGCCAAGGGCGAGGCCGCCTCCCGTTCGGTGGCCTCGATCCGCAGCCGTGTCCGGTCCACCTTGCCCGCCGCCGAGACCGGGAACGACGCCCACCGGTGCACGATCCGGGGGACCGCCTCCGGGGGCAGCCACTCCGCGCAGAAACGGCGCAGCGAGGCCACGTCCACCTCCCGGTCGGTGTGGGCGGGGGTGACGTGGGCGGTCAGGTGCTCGTCCCCCACGTCCACGACCGCCTCGGCGACATCGGGGTGCTCTCGCAACCGTTCCTCGACCTCGTCCGGTTCGACGCGCTGTCCACGGATCTTCACCTGACGGTCGACCCGCCCGCGGAACTCCAGCACACCGTCCTCGCCCATGAGGACCCGATCGCCCGTCCGGTAGAACCTCTCTCCGTCGGCGACCTGCACGAACCGTTCGGCGGTCAGGTCCGGATGCCCCAGATAGCCCAGGGCCAGACCGTCGCCGCCCACGTACAGCTCGCCCTCCTCGCCGGGGGCGGCGGTGGCCCCGCTCTCGCGCACCACCCGACAGGTGGAGTTGGCCAGGGGTAGGCCGATGGGCACGCTCCGCGCGTCCTCCGCCAGATCGCGCACACGGTGGAACGTGGACACCACCGTGTTCTCGGTCGGACCGTAGAAGTTGACGACCTCGGTCCGAGGGCAGGCCGCCAGAACGGCTCTGGCCAGTTCGGGGTCCATCGCCTCCCCGCCCGCCGAGACGAAGTCCAGCGAGGCGAACACCCCCGGGACCGTGCGCGCCACGTGGTGGAAGACGCTGGTGGTCAGGTAGGCGATGTCGACCAGGTCCTCGGTCAGCCGATGGCGCAACGCCTCGGGAGAGACCAGCTCCTCCCGTTCGGCCACGACCAGACAGGCACCGCCGACCAGGGCGGACCAGATCTCGATGGTCGAGGCGTCCGAGGACAGGCCATAGCCGTGCAGGACCCGGTTGCCCCACCCGGGGCGGGGCAGGCGGGGGTCGGAGGCGACCAGCCGTACGACCCCGCGGTGGGAGACCGACACCGGCCGAGGACGCCCGGTGGAACCGGACGTGAACATGACGTAGGCGCACGAGGTCGTCGGAGGCCGCGCCGGCAGAGGGCCACGAGGGGCGGCGGGACCGGCCGCCTCCACGCCGACCCGGGCCGCCAGACGGCGCACCCGGCACGCGGCGCCCGGCAGCAGCACCGCCGTGCGCACCCCGGCGTCCTCGGCCATCGCGTTGAGCCGGGCCGGCGGCTGCCCCTCGTCCAGAGGGACGTAGGCGCAGCCCGCGCGCAGTACGCCGAGGAAGGCGATGAGCGCCTCGGGGGAACGCCGGCCGCACACGCCCACGGCGTCACCGGGGCGCACCCCCACTCCGACCAGACGCTCGGCCAGATCGCGCGAGTCTCGTTCCAGCTCGCCGTAGGAGAGTTCCCGACCGTGGTGCCGGACCGCCGGGGCCGTGGGATGCAGGGCCGCGTGGGCGATGAACAGTTCGTGCAGGAGCGCGTCCCGTGGATAGTCGGTGACGGGGCCGCGTGCGTCCGCCGTCGAAAGGGAGGACATGGCCGAACTCGTCGTCACGTGAGGATTCCTTTCGTTGAGTCGCGGCCGCGCGGGGTCAGGAGGGCACCGACGGGGCGCACACGGGAAGGCCCGTGTCGCTCCGACGTTCGGGACGCGCCGGGAGTACGGCGTCGTGGAGTCGAGTGAAGATCCCCTCCGAGACCCGTGCGTCGAGAGCACGGGTGGGAAGGACCGAGAGGGGTGCCTCTCGGCGGGAACGTGACATGGCAGGGAGCATGAGCCACCTCATCGAATCGGTCGTGTGACACGGGGGGTGTAAAAGGCGCGGCGACATAGCGATCCGCGCTCACCTTTTATTTCCGAAATCGGCCCGCAGGGAAACAGGGATCCCTTCACTCCCCTTCCCTATTCCCGATGATGAAGGGATTTACGATGATGTGAACCCCCGGATTTCACGCCTTTCGGTGCCGGCCGTTTATAGAAAGAAAGTGCCGGCCGAATCAGGGGAAACGGAGAGGGAACTCCGTTCCCCTCCGGAATTCGGAATCGCCTCGATAGGATGCGGACCCCCGCACCCTCTGGAAGGGACATCGACATGGAGACCGGACACGATCGGGACCACCCCCTCCACGGCGGCATGGCCCGCTGGGACCGGCGACGCGACCGGCTCATCGAGCGGGAACCGCTCTTCCTGCGCGCCCTCACCGAGTGAGCTCTCCACCACCCGGGCCACGGCCCCGGCCCGGCGGCCGCGTTCGGTCCCCGCCCTGCGCCATCATGGGCTGATGGACAGTACCGACCCCGGGCCGCAGGGCCCGCTCCCACAACCCACCGTCGAACACCTGGCGTCGGTCCTCACCCGCCACCGTGAGGAACTCGCCGGCGCCGGCGGGGTCACCATCGGCCCCGGCGAGGTCGTACACGCCCTGGCCACCCACCTGTGGGCCGGGGTCGCCGTGGCCGCCACCGCCTGCCACGCGACCGTGGACCCCCTGCGCCTGCGCGCGACCTCGGGCAAGGTGAACTGTCGCCGCTGCCTGGGAGGCTCTCGCCGCTCGGGCGCCCCCATCCCCGGCCAGACCCACCTGGACCTGTAGGACCCCCGCGCGACCCGCCGGCGTGGAAAACCGCCGGCCTCGGCGGACGGAGGCCGGCATCATCACCCCATGCGCATGGGAGTGGTGGGACTGCGAATGGGGCTGCACCTGGCCCGGTGGGCCGAACGGATGGGGATCGAGGTGGTCGCCGGGTGCGACCACGACCCCGAGACCGCCCGGCACGCGGACCGGGAACTGCCCGGCATGGTGCTGGTGGAACACTGGCGCGACCTGCTCACCGCGGAGCTGGACGCGGTGGTGCTCGCCAACGACTTCGACGCCCACGCGCCCCTGGCCATCGCCTTCCTCGAACACGGTGTGCACGTGCTCTCGGAGACGGCCGCCTGTGTCTCCCCCGAGGAGGGCCGCGACCTGGTCGCGGCGGCCGAGGCCTCCACCGCCACCTATTCCTTCGCGGAGAACTACGTCCTGCTGCCGCACACGCGACTGCTGCGCGAGAGCGTGGAGTCCGGCGAACTGGGTCTGCCCGACCTCATCGAGGCCGACTACCTGCACGCCATGGCGCCCGAGGCCGTCCAAGGGCTGATCGGGGACCCCTCCCACTGGCGGGGCCGGATCCCGCCCACCGCCTACTGCACCCACTCGCTCTCCCCGATCCTGGCGATCACCGGGGCCATGCCCGTCGAGGTGACGGCGTTCCCCGTGGACACCAACGAGCCGCGCCTGGCGAGCGTGATGGCGGTCCGTCTGTCCACGGGGGCGTTGGCACTGACCCGCAACGGCTTCCTCCAAGGCGAGTCCGAGAGCCACTGGAGTCAGATCTCGGTCCGCGGCGACCTGGGCATGGCCGAGTCGCTCCGGGCCCCTGGCGAACGCTCCTGGTCGATCCGGGTACGGCACGAGGCCTGGGCCGTCCCCGAGGGTCGGGTGCGCGAGGAGGAACGCCTGACCGCCCCGCTCCTTGTGGACGGCGCCCCGGTCGACCGGGGCGCGGAGGGTACGGTGCTCCTGTTCCAAGGACTGCGCCGCACCGTGGAGGAGGGCGCGCCTCCCCCGGTGGGGGTGCGCGAGGCGGTGGCCGCCTCACTGGTGGGGGTGGCCGGGGCCCGCTCCCTGGAGGAGGGGTCGGTGCCCGTCGCGGTGCCCCTGCCCTGGGGTTGAGCGTGCTCAGCCGCGCCGGGTCAGGGCCACCAGGTAGCGGCAGAGACGCGAGGAGGGGTTGTGGTACTCGCACGCCGCCGGAGCACCGAGCTCCAGACAGTCCCCCTCCCCCAGCAGGTGCTCCGTCTCCCCCTCGGTGAAGGCCAGGACGCCTTCGAGCACCCAGATCCGGTGGTGGGCGAAGGCGAAGGTCTGCGCCGGATAGGGCACGCGCACGCCCGGCGGCAGTTCGACCTCGACCATCTCCATGGCCCCTCCCGGGGAGGGGGAGAGGTCGCGACGCCGATATCCGGTCTCCGGGTCGGTCCACACTGGCTGTTCGTGACGGCGGATCAGACGACGGCCGTCCTGTTCGGCGTGGGCGATCAGCTCCGACAGACTGATCCCCAACGCTCCGGACAGGCGCCCCAGAAGGGAGGCCGTCGGCTGCGCGTCCCCGTTCTCGATCCGGCTGATCATCGCCCGGGAGACCCCGGAACGTTCGGCCAGGGCGCCCCCGCTCAGCCCCCGATCCCGACGCAGGGTGCGCAGTGTCACGGCCAGGGCGGTGCCCAGTTCGTCGCTCATGCGTTCACCATAGTCGACATTCTCGTTTACGATCATCGACATGGATTCCCTGCTCACCCGTCCCCTGATCCGCGACGCCACCACCGAGGACGCCTCGGCCTGCGCCGAGATCTACCGCCCCTACGTCACCGACACCGCCATCACCTTCGAACTCACCCCTCCCACCACACGGGAGATGGCCGAACGCATCACCGCCGCCCAGCGCGAACACGCCTGGATCGTGATGGAGGACGAGGACGGGGTGATCGGCTACGCCTACGGCGGCACCTTCCGCACCCGGGCCGCCTACCGATGGACCTGCGAGGTCAGCGTCTACCTGGAACGCGACCGCCGACGTTCGGGCGCGGGACGGGCCCTGTACGGAGCGCTCCTGCCCCGCCTGGCCGACCGGGGCATGCGCACCGCCGTGGCCTGCATGACCCTGCCCAACGACGCCAGCCTCGGACTGCACCGGGCCATGGGTTTCGAGGACGTGGGCCGTATGCGCGGCGTGGGCCATAAGCACGGGGCCTGGCACGACGTGGCCTGGGCCCAGCGCGACCTGACGAGCGGCCTCGAACCCTGACCCGACCAGCCCTCCCGCCACGCGGACGTGCGGACGCCGACCGTATGAAGGAACGCGCCGGGCCGACCTCTAAGCTCGGACCGATCCCATCATCCCTCAGGTCCCTGGAGCCCTCCGTGTCCGCGCACTCCACCCGCCACCGCCCCACGGGGTTGGCCTTCGCCCTCCTCGCCGCCCTGGCCTTCGGCGGCTCCGGGGTCTTCGCCCGACCCCTGCTCGACGCGGGCATGGACCCGCTCCACGTGACGTGGCTCCGGGTGGCCGGCGCCGCGCTCATCCTGCTGCCCGTGGCCCTGAGACACCGGGATCTGGTCCGACGTCGCCCCCTCCTGCTCCTGGCCTACGGGGTCTTCCCCATGGCCGGGGTCCAGGCGCTCTACTTCGCGGCCGTCGCCCGCATCCCCGTCGGTATCGCCCTGCTCCTGGAGTTCCTGGGCCCGGTGCTGGTGCTGCTGTGGGTGCGGGTGGTACGCAAGGACCGGGTCTCCCCCGCCGCCATCATCGGCGTGGTCCTGGCCGTGGCCGGCCTCGGACTGCTGCTGGAGGTATGGGCCGGCATGCGTCTGGACGCGATCGGGGTGGGCCTGGCCCTGGGCGCGGCCGCCGCCCAGGCCGCGTTCTTCCTGCTCGGCGACGCCGTGGGCGAGGACGCCGACCCCCTCGCCGTGATCGCCTTCGGCGCCCTGATCGCCACCGTGCTCCTGGGTATCCTCTCCCGCCCCTGGAACCTGCCCTGGAACCTGATGGCGCACTCCCACGACCTGGGCGGCCTCATCCTCCCCGGCTGGGCGCTCGCCCTATGGCTGGCCCTGGTGTGCACCGCCATCGCCTACTTCGCCGGGGTCTCGGCGATCAAACGCCTGTCCCCGCAGGTGGCCGGCGGCGTGGCCTACCTGGAGGTCGTCACCGCCATCGTCATGGCCTGGATCCTGTTGGGCGAATCCCTCAACGCCACCCAGCTGGTGGGGGCCGTGGTGATCGTGACCGGCGCGTTCATCGCCCAGATCGCCGTCCCCTCCACCCCCGAGACCGTCCCCGACCAGGCGACCGAACCCGCCACCCGGCAGGTCCGACCGCCCTCGGAACACCACTGAGACCCACCCGACCCGCCTCCGACCACGCGGTCGGAGGCGGCGGTCACACCGGCCGGCGACGCGCGGGCATGGCGATCCGATCCAGATCGGCGGCCAACACGATCCGCCCGTCGAACTCCTGCGCCGCCTGGGCCACGAACTCCCCCTCACGTTCCTGTTCGTAGCGCTCCGACAGATGCGTGAGCACCAGAAGCCGCACCCCGGCGCGCGCCGCGATCCGCCCCGCCATCCGGGCGGTCAGATGCCGATACTCCCGGGCCAGGCGCTCCTCGGAGTCCAGATAGGTCGACTCGATCACCAGCATGTCGGCGCCGCGCGCCAACTCCACCGCCTGCTCGCACTCCCCGGTGTCCATCACGAACGCGAACACCTGCCCGGGACGAGGATCGGCGCACTCGGCCAGGGCCACCTCCCGGCCCGCCACCTCGATCCGCCCCTCGCGCAGCAACCGGGACACGTCCGGGCCGCGCACCCCGTGACGCTCCAACCTCTCGGGCGACATCCGCCACCCGTCCGGCTCCACCAACCGGTAGCCGTACGCGGGAACCGAATGACGCAACGGCAGCGCGGTGACCGTGAAGGGCTCCTCCTCCCCGATCGCGCAGCAGCCCGAACCGCCCACCGGCTGGGGAAGGATCACCTCGGTGTCGTGGAAGGAGGTGGCGTGCCGCAACCGGCGCCAGTACTCCTCACCGGCGCCCGGATAGGCCACCCGCACCGTGTGCGGCACCCGATCGCGGGCGATGCGCTGCATCACCCCGGGCAACCCGAGACTGTGATCGCCGTGGAAGTGCGTCACACAGATCCGGGTGACGTCGGTGGCGGCCAGACCGGCCAGACGCATCTGCCGCTGGGTGCCCTCCCCGGGATCGAACAGCACACCCTGATCGCCCCAGCGCAGAAAGTACCCGTTGTGGTTACGCCGACGGGTGGGCACCGCGCTGGAGGTACCCAGGATCACGAGTTCGCGTACCGACATGGGCCGTATTCTCCCACCGCAGCCCCGCGCCCTCCCGCGCCGAGAGGGAACGGCCGACCTCAACGGGTCCGACGCTCACGCGCCCGCTCCAACGCCGTCTCCAGATCGTCGGTGACCGGCTCCCCGTGCCCGGGCAACAACGCGGTCCGCTCCGACAACCCGGACAACCGGTCCAGGGAACGCACGGCCTGCTCATAGTCGTGGGTGGACATCCCGCCCACCACACAGGGCCCCTCCACACCGGTGGTGAAGTCGTGCGTGACCAGGGCGTCGCCGGTGAAGGCCACCCGCCGGTCCTCGAAGACCACCACCGAACTGCCCGGCGTATGCCCGGGGATCGACAGCACTCGCGGCCGCCCCGGAACCTCCTCCAACACCTCGTCATGGCCGAACGTGGAGTAGGAACGCACCCGGGCCGAGGTGAACGCCCCCTGCTGCCCCAGATGGAGCAGGGACCCCGCGGCCCCGGGGTGACGCAGCAGACCGTGCAACAGACCGTGCTCGGGAGGCGCGTGCACCATCGAACTGGTGGGGCCGTCGTCCAGGATCGGAGCGTCGGCCTCGTGCACCCACACCCGGGCCCCGCCGTCGTCGCGCGCCCGCTCGGCCAACCCGGTGTGGTCGGGGTGGGCGTGGGTGAGCACCACCGCCCGCAACCGGCCCCCGATCCAGGCCACGGCGTCCAACAGTTGAGCGCTGTGCGTGGGCAACCCGGCGTCCACCATGACCAGGCCGTCATCGGTGTCCACCAGATAGAAGTTCACCACGTGGTCTCCGAGGCGGTACACACCGGGAGCGACCTGGGTACAGGTGTGCGTCATCATCCCTCCCGCCCCGTCTCGGGCCCGACCTCCCCACTCGACCGGCGGGCCCTCCTCCTCTTGTACCCACCACCGGCGCGAGTCCCGCCCTCACCACGCCGGAGGAAGCGCCATCGCTCGAGGTCACGGGCCCCACGGCCCGCGGCGCACCGCCTCGGGACGGCGCGGAGGGCTCGGCGGACCGTGCGTCCCCTCACCGCCTCGACTAGCGTCGGAGCCGTGAGCAACATCGAACCCCACCCCGCCGAGCAGCGGGTCTGCGGCGGCGAGGTCGACCGCCCCGGCCCCGAGCCCGATACCGAACTCCTCGAACCCCGCCGAGTCCCCCTCGGAGGACCGCGCGCCATGCCGGTCCTTCGAGCCCTGCCCGGCAAGAACCGGCGCATGGTCGGAGCCTGGTGCTTCGCCGACGCCTACGGGCCCGTGGACGTCTCCGCGCAGGCCGGTATGCAGGTCCCGCCCCATCCGCACATCGGTCTACAGACCGTGAGCTGGCTGATCGAGGGGACCGTCCACCACCGGGACGGTCTGGGCTCGGACCAGACCGTGCGCCCCGGACAGCTCAGCCTCATGACCGCCGGACACGGCATCGCCCACTCCGAACGCACCCCCGACGGAGCGCCGGATCTGCTCCACGGGGCCCAACTGTGGGTGGCCCTGCCCGCCGACTCCCGTGAGGACGCGCCCCACTTCGAACACCACGCCGACCTTCCCGTCTTCACCCTGCCCGGGGCCCGGGTCACGGTGATCGCCGGTCGTATGGACGGCCACGAGTCCCCCGCCCGCACCTACACGCCGCTCATGGGCGCCGAGATCGTCCTCGAAGCCGACCGGGACGTCGAACTCCCCGTCGACCCCGCCTTCGAACACGGCCTCCTGCCATTGGACGCCCCCGTGGAGTCCCACGGCCACCACGCGCCGGCCGGCTCCATGATCTACCTGGGGACCGGACGCACGACCACCCGCGTCCGCGCCGGAGAACGTGCCCACCTGCTCCTGATCGGTGGTGAGCCCTTCACCGAGGACCTGGTCATGTGGTGGAACTTCGTGGGCCGCGACCACGACGAGATCGTGCGGGCCCGCGAAGGTTGGGAACGGGACCGCGACGGGGCCTCCACCGAGGAGCGTGCGCGCTTCGCCCCGGTCACGACCGACCCCGGAGCGGCCCTTCCCGCCCCGGAACTGCCCAACGCCCGGCTCCGTCCTCGCCCGTCCCATCGAGGTCGCTGACCCCGGTTCCGAATCCGTTCCCACGGCCCGTCCCACCGTCGTCTTTCGGTCGGACGGGCCGTTCGCGTTCCCGCCTCTCCCCCCGGATCCACAGGGGCGCTGAAGCCCTCGGATAAGTCCGACTTGACACCCCCACCTCCGTACGAGCCTGAACAGTTCAGAACGAAAGGCTCTCGTTCGGGCGACATCCGGCGCACGGACCAGCATCGACGATGCTCAAAGCGGCAAATCCTGCTACCGTGCGAAACGCGAACTACGGGATGATTTAGGAGACCTGAACATGGGTCAACAGGCTCGCGAGCAATGGGGAACTCGCGCGGGCTTCCTCATGGCCGCCATCGGATCGGCCATCGGACTGGGCAACATCTGGCGATTCCCCTACGTCGCCTACGACAACGGTGGTGGGGCCTTCCTCATCCCGTACCTCATCGCGCTCTTGACGGCCGGTATCCCGCTGCTCATCCTCGAGTACAGCATCGGACACCGTTACCGCTCCTCGGCTCCGCTGTCCTACCGGCGCATCTACCGGCCCGCCGAGGCCATCGGCTGGTGGCAGGTGGCCATCTGCTTCGTCATCGCGGTCTACTACGCCGTGATCGTCGCCTGGGCGATCCGCTACGCGGGCTTCTCCATCGGACAGCAGTGGGGCGATGACCCCAACGGCTTCTTCTTCGAGGAGTTCCTCCAGATCAGCGACACCCCGGGCATGGTCTCCGGGTTCGTCTCCGGTGTGGCCTGGCCGCTGATCGCCGTATGGGTGGTCGTCCTGGGCATCCTGGCCCTGGGCGTGCGCAAGGGCATCGAGAAGGCCAACAAGGTCTTCATTCCGCTGCTGGTCGTGCTGTTCGTCCTCCTGGTCGCGCAGTCACTGACCCTCGAAGGCGCCTCCGAGGGCCTCAACGCCCTCTTCACCCCCGACTGGAGCGCCATGCTCGACGGCGGGGTGTGGATCGCGGCCTACGGACAGATCTTCTTCTCCCTGTCCATCGGCTTCGCGATCATGGTCACCTACGCCTCCTACCTCAAGCGCAAGACCGACCTGACCGGCACCGCCCTGACGGCCGGCTTCGCCAACAGCTCCTTCGAGCTCCTGGCCGGCATCGGCGTCTTCGCCGCCCTGGGCTTCATGGCCCACTCCGCCGGCACCGGCGTGGACGAGGTCGCCGCCTCCGGCATCGGCCTGGCCTTCGTGGCCTTCCCGCAGATCATCTCCACCCTGCCCTTCGGCGGAGCGCTGTTCGGACTGCTGTTCTTCGTCTCGCTGGTGATCGCCGGTATCACCTCGCTGATCAGCATCGTCCAGGTGATCATCTCGGCCGTCCAGGACCGCACCGGCCTGGCCCGCGTTCCCACCGTGCTGCTCGTGGGCGGCGCCACCGCCGTGGCCTCGATCCTGCTCTTCCCCACCCACGAGGGCCTGTACATCCTCGACTCCTTCGACCACTTCATCAACCAGTACGGCATCGCCATGGCCGGCCTGGTGATGATCCTGGTCTTCGGTTGGCTCGTGCGCCGCCTGCCGGTGTTCGAACGGCACGCCAACGCCGTCTCCACGATCCGCCTGGACCGGTGGTGGAAGGTCGCCCTGGGCGGCATCACCCCGATCCTGCTCGGCTTCATGATGTGGGACAGCCTTCGCAGCGAGCTCACCTCCAACTACGAGGACTACCCCGACCAGTTCCTGCTGGTCGCCGGTTGGGGTGTGGCCATCGGCGCCATCGTCTTCGGCATCATCGTCGCCTGCTTCCCCTGGAAGCGCGCCGACGCCATCGCCCGCGCCGACGCCGAGCGTCTGGCCGGGGCCGAGGACGCCGAGGTCCCGCCGGAGCTGGACGCCCCCGACCGGATCACCGCCACCGACGCCGAAGCCGGTGACAACACCAAGGAAGGGGACCGCTGATGTCCGCCAGCGCGATCGTGATGATGGTCATCTCCATCGTCGTCCTGTGGGGCGGCCTGCTCGGCGCCGTGCTGCACCTGCGCCGTCACCCCGACGAGCCCGAGGCCTAGCCCTCCGGCCGACACGACCGGCATGACGAGGGGCCGCCGACACCGTGACGGTGTCGGCGGCCCCTCCTCGCGTCCTCAGCCCGCGAACTCGGACACGATCCGTTCGCAGAACGCGTCCAGATCGCCGGGATCACGGCTGGTGGTGACACCCTGGTCGGTGACCACCGGCTCCTCCACCACCGTGCCGCCCGCGTTACGGATGTCGGTGCGGATACTGGGGTAGGAGGTCAGGGTGCGACCACGCACCACGTCGGCCTCCACCAGGATCCACGGCCCGTGGCAGATCGCCGCCACCGGACCGCCCCGGTTCACGAAGTCGCGCACGAAACCCACCGCGTCCGCGTTCGTGCGCAGATGGTCCGGGTTGATGGTCCCACCGGGCACCACCAGAGCGTCGTAGTCGTCCACGCTCACCTTCGAGACCTCACGGTCCACGGCGAAGCGGTCGGCGGGCTCGATGTCGCCGTTCATGGCCTGGATCGGATCCGTGGACAAAGAGACCAGATCCACCCGGGCCCCGGCCTCGGTCAGAGCCTCACGGGGGCGGACCAGCTCCACCTGCTCGACCCCGTCGGCGGCCAGCACGGCCACCCTTCTTCCGGAGAGTTCCCCTGCCATGGCGTCCTCCTGCGTCGTACGTCGCGTTCGGTCGAGTCCCGTGCCACGTTCACCGCCCTACCCACGCCGGCCCCTCCTGTCACATCCGAGGCCATGAGACGGTCGTGGGCGTGACCGGAGCCGATCACACCCACGACCGTTTCCCACACCGGAGACCTCAGTCCCGGCTCTCCTCCCGGAGCCGATCCGGAAGGAGCTCCAACAGGTCGATGGAGGCCTCGATGGTCTCCAACGCCATCGTGGCCCCCAACCTCCCCCGACGCCACGACAACAGGTGATCGCCGGTCAGCCGGAAGGGGGAACGGAGAGAGGGACGCTCCAACAGGTGCTCACGCACCCGCGGGGTCAGCGTGCGCGCGGCGAACGCCTCGTCGTCGCCCGCCACGTGGAAGGCGGCGTCGAAGTCCTGATCGCCCACCTCGATGTCGCGCACCCCGGCCGCCGCCGAGAGGGCGTACCCCGGGTGGGTCCGACGCACCTCCAGGATCGGGGTGGCACGGGTCCCGACCACCACGACCCCATAACGCTCATTGGCGGTGAGGGAACCCTGCGCGGTGGTCAGGGTAGAGGTGTAGGAGTACTCATAGGCCAGGAAACGATGGCCTCGATGCTCACCGGAGATCACGTGACGGACCCTGGCGTCGGAGCTGCCGTCCTTGAAGGGCGATCCCCGAAAGAGCCCCACCATCTCCGGACGTTCCCGGTCATAGCGCCAGCCTCGGCCGCGGGCCCAATCCTCCAAGGCCTGGGAACGCTCCCGATCGGCCGCCGACTGCATCACCGTGATGGCCACGATGACCAGGGCCGCGATGAGCAAAAGGGCGATCACGCCACCGGACATAGGGGCCCTCCCCTCTCGTTCCGTCTCTAACGGAGAGACGTACGGCACATCCTTCCGGTTCCCGTACCCCACAGGGAAACCGGACCGTTCTCAACCCCTCGGAGAACGCCCGAGAACACCCCCTCCCCACCTCGACGCGGAAAGGCCGCGAAAGGGCGGGGCGGGCCTATCCTGGACACCGCCGCGCCACGGCCGAGACGGGGAGGAACCGACGTGGACGAACCGCCCCGCCTACGCCCCATCGACCTGGCCCGCGCCGCCGGCATCTCCACCCAACAGGTCCGCAACCACGCCGACGAGGGCCTGCTGCCGCCCACGGAACGCACCGAGTCCGGCTACCGCGTCTTCACCCCACGCCACCGACGGGCCCTACTGACCTTCCGCGCCCTCTACGCCGCCTGCGGAAGCGACGTCTCCCGCCGGATCATGCACGCCCTCAACGACGACGACCTCCCCACGGCACTGGCCCTCCTCGACTCCTCCCACGCCGAACTCCACCACCAACGCCTGGCCCTGGACGAGACCGCCAAGGCGCTCACCGCCATCGCCGACCGGGACACCGGCGCGCCCGCACCGCCCACCGGCGACCTGCGCATCGGCGAGGTCGCCGCCCACCTGGGGGTGCGCACCTCCACCCTGCGCGTATGGGAACAGGCCGGACTCCTGGACCCCGCACGCGAACGCGTCACCGGCCACCGCCTCTACACGCCCACCGACGTGCGCCTGGCCCGTATCGTGCGCCTGCTACGCCAGGTCCACTACCCGCTGCCCGACATCGGACCGATCCTCCGAGAACTGGGCCGCACCGGCGACAGCGGCTCCCTGCGCGTGGCCCTGGACCGGCGCGCCCACGACCTCGACCGACGCTCCCGAGCCCTGCTCACCGCCGCCGCCCACCTGCACGACCACCCCTGAACGAGCACGGGCCCTCCCCCGAAGGAGAGAGCCCGCACCGACCATCGAGGTGGAGCCGACCCGCACCCGCACCGGCCCCACACCACATCGCCCCTAGACGAACACCTTGCCCGGGTTGAGGATCCCCTTCGGGTCCAGCGCGCCCTTGATCGCCCGGTGCATGGCCACCACGTCGGGGCCCAGCTCATCGGCGGCCCCGCGCATCTTCAACAACCCCACCCCGTGCTCACCGGTGACGGTGCCGCCCATGGCCAGGGCCTCGTCCACGATCTCCTCGAAGGCCCGCTGCGCACGCTCCTTGGCCTCCTCGTCCCCGGCCGGGACGATGAACAGCGGATGCAGGTTGCCGTCACCGGCGTGGGCGATGTTCCCGATCCGGGTCCGGAACCTCTCCCCGATCCGCTCGATCGCCTCCAACATCGTCGGCACCGACGCCTTGGGCACGCACACGTCCTCGGTCAACAGCGGACCCAACCGCTCCAACGCCGGATAGGCCAACCGGCGCGCGGCGAAGAGCGCCTCCGCCTCCTCCTCGTCGGTGGAACGCACCGCGTACACGGCCCGCTCCTTCTCGAAACACTCCAGGATCCGCTCGGCCTCGGCCCGACCCGACTCTCCGGGCAGGTCACTACGGGCCAACAGCAGCACCTCGCCCTCGGCGGACAGACCCATGTTCTTCCACTCGTCCACCGCCTGAAGACAGAACCGGTCGATCAGCTCCAGCGCCGAGGGCACGACCCCCGCCGCCGACACCGCCGCCACCGCACGACCGGCGTCGGTCAACGAATCGAAATAGCCCACCACGGTGTGCTCGACCCCGGTACGCAACGGCACCAGACGCAACGTCACCTCGGTGACCAGCCCCAACGTGCCCTCCGAACCCACCATGAGTCCGGCCAGGTCGTACCCGGTCACCCCCTTGGCGGTGGTCTTGCCCAGCCGCACCACCCGCCCCGTACCGGTGACCACCTCCATGCCCAACACGTAGTCGCGGGTCACCCCGTACTTGACGCAGCACAACCCGCCCGCGTTCGTGGACACGTTCCCACCGATGGTCGACCAGGGCGAGGACGCCGGATCCGGCGGATACCAGAGCCCGTCCCGGGAGACCCGCGCGCGCAGATCGTCGTTGACCACCCCGGGCTGGACCGTCGCGCTCTGCTGGACCGGATCGACCGCCAGCACCCGGTTCATCCGCTCGAAGGAGACCACCACCCAACCCCGCCCGGAATTGGCCGCGCCCGACAGCCCGGTCCCGGCGCCCCGTGCCACCACCGGCACCCCACGGTCGGCGCAGATCCGCACCACCGCGGCCACGTCGGCGGTCTCACGAGGTCGCACCACCGCGACCGGACCCTCATAGGGGGCCCACTCGGCCTCGTCGTGGGCGTACCCCTCCATCACCTCGGGATCGGTGACCACCAGGCCCTCCCCCAGGGCGGCCCTCAACTCCTCGACCACTCCCGACATGGGCGGCTCCTTTCCGACTGCGCGACCGACGACCTGTCACGTCGGCACTGGCCGAACCCTAACCGCCCACCCCGGAACGGCACACACCCGACCAGGGCAGAACGGGACTTCGCGGACATGCGGTGTTAGCGTGATCGTCTACCGGTCTCGGAGGTGGAGCATGAGCACGATCCTGGTCACCGGCGCCACCGGCACCCTGGGCACCCACGTGGTCCGACGCCTGCGCGAGGACGGACACCACGTACGCACCCTCAGCCGCCACCCCCGCCCCGACGACCCCGACGCCCACGCCGTCGACCTGCGCGAAGGAACCGGACTCGACCGCGCCCTGGACGGCGTCGACACCGTCCAGCACCTGGCCAGCACCCCCGCCGGTGGCGACATGGCCGCCGCCGGCAACCTGATCCACGCCGCCCGCGCAGCGAACGTCCACCACCTGGTCTACATCTCCATCGTCGGCGTCGACCGGGTCCCCCTGGGCTACTACAAGACCAAGCACACCATCGAACAGGCCCTGCTCGCCTCCGACCTGGGCGTCACCATCGTGCGCGCCACCCAGTTCCACGACCTGGTCCGCGGCCTGTGCGACCGGCTCGCCCGGATCCCCGCCATGCCCTACCCCGACATCGACGTCCAGCCCATCGACCCCGCCGAGGTCGCCCTACGCCTGGCCCACCTGGCCGGAGAGGAACCCGCCGGCCGCGTCGACGACATGGGCGGCCCCCTCGTCGAACCCTTCCAGGACCTGGCCCGCGCCTACCTGGACTCCCGGGGCCTTCGACGTCGACTCTGGCCACTGCGCGCCCCGGGCCGGATCTTCGCCGCCTACCGCGCCGGCGAACACCTGGCCCCCGAGCACCGGGTGGGCCGCACGACCTTCGCCGAATACCTCGCCCGCGACACCACCACCGCGACGATTTGACGGCCCGACGACCCCTTCCCTAGCCTCGTACCGTTCGATCCCTCCCGCGGAAGAAACCCCCTACCTCTTGGCCATCGTGATCACCGGCACGGTTTCGAAGGGCGCTTCGTCCCGGAACCCCGCCGCCTGACATCACCGTCGGCGCCGCCTTCTTCCGGTGTCGAAGCCCCTACCGGGTCCCCATAGGGCGTGACACGCCCTCCACCCGGTCGTCCCGCCTGCCCAGGCCGTGTTCTTCGGATCATCACGCGCTCGCGTCGCCCGGCGGCCGTTCGCCATGGATCGGCCCCGCCGACACCGAACGAGAGCATCCGAAAGAACACTCCCCAGAGGCGGGTCGGCTTCGAACCCTTCCGAGGAACATCGGTGCATTCGCCGTCTCACGAACACGCCACACCTTCCACACCCGCACGCTTCTGGGCGGGACTGGCCCTGCTCTGCCTGCCCACGGCGGTACTCGCCCTGGACATGAGCGTCCTGTACCTGACACTGCCGCACATCTCCGCGGCCCTGGGCGCCGACGCCACCCGGGAACTGTGGATCCTGGACATCTACCCGCTGCTGATCGCGGGCCTGCTCGTACCGATGGGCGCCCTCGGCGACCGCATCGGCCAACGCCGGCTCCTGCTGTACGGGTCCGCGGCCTTCGCCGCCGTCTCGACCCTCGCCGCGTTCTCACCCAACGCCGACACGCTCATCCTCGCCCGTGCCGCCCTGGGCGCGGCCGGAGCGCCCCTGATGCCCGCCACCCTCGGGCTGCTCAACGCGATGTTCCCCGACCCGCACCATCGCCGAACCGCGATCGCCGTCTGGAGCAGCGCCTTCATGACCGGCTTCGCCACCGGACCGCTCATCGGCGGCGCGCTGCTGGAGACGTTCTGGTGGGGATCGGTGTTCCTGCTCGCCGTCCCCGTGATGGTGCTCGTGGTACTGACCGGCCGCACCCTGCTGCCCGAACACCGCCGTGAGAACCCCGGACGGTTCGACGGTCCGAGCGCGACGCTGTTCTTCGTGGGCCTGCTGCCCCTGGTCCACGGACTCAAGGACCTCGCCCACCAGGGGGCGAGCCTCGCCGCCGCGGCCTGGATCGCCCTGGGCGCGGCCGCCCTCGTGGCCTTCGTCCTGCGCCAACGCCGACTCACCGACCCGCTGCTGGACCTTCGCCTGCTGACCGACCGCACCTCGGCCACCGCGCTCGCGCTCCTCCTGCTGGGGCCGGCGATCATCGGCGGACTCACCCTGTTCGTACCGCAGTACCTGCAATCGACCCAGGGCATGGGCGCACTGCGCGCCGGAGCCATGGTCGCCCCCGCAGCGCTGGGACTGATCGTGGGCGCACTGCTCGCGCCGATCGCGGCCCGCCGCATGCCGGCGGGCACGGTCATCGCCGCGGGACTGGCGCTCTCCTGCGCCGGGCTCGTCATGGTGGCCCACGGGACCACGGCCGGACCCGCCTGGGTGATCGTCGGACTGATCGTGGTCTACCTGGGCAGCGGCCCCTTCGACGCGTTGGGCACCGACCTGGTCGTGGGAGCCGCCCCCAAGGGCGGGGCCGGCTCGGCCGGAGCGGCGAGCGAGACCGCCACCGAACTCGGCACGGGCCTGGGCATCGCCCTGCTCGGCACCCTGGGCACCGCGATCTACCAGAACCGGGCCGCCCACACCCTGCCCGCCGACCTGCCCGAGGACGTGGCCGTCACGGCCGGCGCATCGCTCTCAGGGGCCGTGTCCGTCCTGGCCGACCTGGACCGGGCCGAGGCGGACGCCGTCCGAGAGGCCGCCGCGACGGCGTTCGCGGCCGGACTCCAAACGGTCGCCCTCACCGGAGCCGTCATCGCGGCCCTACTCGCGATCGCCTCCGCACGTCTGCTCCGCCACGTCTGACCCTCGGGGCGGCCGGCCCCGGTCGGCCGCCCCACCCCCGGCGGGAGAGCCCCCCCCCCGCGGACCTCTCCCGCCGGGCTCAACGGCCCGCCCGCCGATACCGCCACAACGACAACGGCACGAACACCGCCAACAACACCACCGGCCACACCACGGCCATCGGTATCGCGTGCTGCGCCACCCACGAATCACCCGACGCGACGCTGTTACCGAACAGCTCCCGACACGCCAGCACCGTCGCCGACAACGGATTCCACTCCACCACCGGCGCCAACCAGCCCGGCACCATCCGCGCCGGAACGAACGTCTCGGCCACCATCGCCAACGGGAACACCAACGAGAAGAACTTCATCGCCGCCTCGGGACCGCGCACCAACAACCCCAGGAAGATCCCGATCCAGGTGAACGCCATCCGCAACAGCAGCAACAACCCCAACCCCGCCAGCGCCGCCCACGGGCCCAGATGCCAACGCCACCCGATCAACAGCCCCATCACCACCAGGACCGACAGATCCACCAGGGCCGCGACCACATCGGCCATACCGCGCCCCACCAACAACGCCGACGGCGCCATCGGCAGCGTCCGGAACCGATCCACCACCCCACGCCCCACATCGGTGACCACCGCGATCGTGGTGTTGCCGATCCCGAACGCCATCGTCAACGCGAACAACCCCGGCATGAGGAAGTCCCGATAGTCGACGGAATCCACCCCCATCGCCGCGCCCATGGCCTCGCCGAACACGAACCCGAACAACAGCACCGCCATCACCGGGATCATCAACGTGCCGACGATCTCCCCGGGACGACGCACCAGATGCGTCAGATAACGCCGGGCCACCACCACCGCGTCGGCCACCGCCCAACCCAGACCGACCACGACCTCCCGCGTCCACGAACCGGACCGTTCGACCTCCACGGCCTCCACGACCCGCTCCGGTGCCCTCCCCTCCAACGTCCTCACGTCCGCTCCCTCCCACCCTCACGGGACCCGGTCAACCCCAGGAAGACGTCGTCCAACGTCGGCCGCCGCAACGCGATGTCCTCCACCTCCAGACCGGCCTCGTCCAACGCCCGCACCATCCGGGTCAGCGCCGCGCCCCCGCCCTCGAACGCCACGCCCACCCGCAACGCGTCGACCTCCACCCGGGCCGGCACGCCCGACACACGTTCCATCACCTCGGCGACCGGCGCCAACCCCTCCACGTCGGCCACCACGACCTCCACCCGACCACCGCCCACACGGGCCTTCAACCCCTCCGGGTCGCCCTCGGCGATCACCCGACCCGCGTCCAGCACCGAGATCCGATCCGCCAACCGGTCGGCCTCCTCCAGGTACTGGGTGGTCAACAGCACCGTGGTACCGCCCGCCACCATCGTCCGCACCGCCGCCCACACCTCGCTACGACTCCGCGGATCCAACCCGGTCGTGGGCTCGTCCAGGAACAACACCCGAGGGTCGAGCACCATCCCCGCCGCCAGATCCAGACGACGACGCATCCCTCCCGAATAGGTCCGCGCCGGCCGCTCGGCCGCCTCCACCAGGTCGAAACGCTCCAACAACTCCTGCGCCCGAGCCCGCGCGCGCCGACGCCCCAGGTGGTAGAGCCGGCCGAACATCTCCAGGTTGCGGCGACCGCTCAACACCTCGTCCACCGCCGCGTACTGGCCCACGAACCCGATCCGCTCGCGCACCCGACGCGGCCGAGCCGCCACGTCGACCCCCGCCACCCACGCCTCGCCCTCGTCGAAACCGGTCAGGGTCGCCAACACCCGCACCGTGGTCGTCTTACCGGCACCGTTGGGCCCCAACAGCCCGTGCACCGTCCCCGCCTCGACCTCCAGATCCACCCCGTCCAAGGCCATGCCGCCACCCCGATAGCCCTTGCGCAACCCCCGCGCCAGGATCGCCGCCCGCCCGCTCATCGGACCACCACCGACCCCCGACCGCCCACCGGCGCCGGGACCTTCGCGCCGCCCCCGGCCATCGTGACCCGTTCATAACGCCCCACCGCGATCCGCGCGATGTTGCGCACCGACTCGCTGCCCCTGCGGTAGTAGGAGCAGTGCCCGTCGATGTCCCCGGTCTCGAACACCCGCGCGCCGAACGACCTGCGCAACGGCGAGGGGCCGTGCCCCATCGTCCCCACGTGTCCCCGGGGAAAGAACCGGATCCAGTCCCCGGGGCCCAGCCCAGCCCACAGGTTGCCCTCGAAACGCAGATCCTCGCGGGTACGCACCCCCATCCCGGGACTGCCCAACGCCACACAGTCCGCCACCCGGGCCCGCGCCAACGCCAGACCGCACACCACCGTGCCGTAGCTGTGCCCCACCAACGTCACCCTCGCCGACGAGGGCAGGAAACGCGTCAACCGCGCCAGGTCCTCGGCGCCCCGCAGCGCCGGACCGCGCATCACCGCCTCACCGAACCCACGAGGGGTCCGATAACCCACCCACACCACCACCGCCACACGCTCCCCCGGAGCCTGCCTGCGCATCTCCTCCAACAGGATCGCCGCGTTGGCACGAGGACGGGTCGAACGCCTCTGGTCGAAGTAGTTGGCCAGATAGTTGTCGTTGCCCGGCACCACCACCGCCACGTGGTCGGCCTCGGCGGCGTCACCGAGCTCCTCCACGATCCGGCCCGCGCCCCGCTCGTCATAGGCCAGTACGCGCACACCGAGTCGCACGTCGCGCCCATAACGCAAAGGGCCCTCGTAGCGGGAAGGGGAAGGGGGGCTCGCCACGATCATGACTCTCCTCGACGGCACCGGGACAACGGGCTGATCCGACCCTTCAACGCTAGGATCGCCGCCCCGCGCGGACGATGACGCAGACACCCGGATCCCGCTCCACCACGGCCCACCCGCTCCGGTGGTGCTCGCACTACCGTGCCCTCGCCGCAGGGCCGCGAACAGCGCCGATACCACCGCCCGAGGAGCCCGTTCGCGACGCGTCCCCCACCCACCGCCTCATAACGAAACGATCACGCGTATGGAATAGTCGAAGGTCGGAGGGGGTCTCCTCCGATCCGGCCCGGCCGCGGGCCGCCTCGACGGTTCCGATCCCGGGACGGGATCGGAAGGGACAAAGGAGTGTCGACCATAACCGACCGGCTCTTGGACTTCACCGACAAGGTCGTCCTCGTCACCGGTGGTGCCACCGGCATCGGACGGGCGACCGCGCGGGCCTTCGCCCGACAGGGCGCCAAGGTCGTCATCGGAGACGTCGACCCGCACGCGGCCGAGACCGTCGCGCTCATCGAACGCGACGGCGGATCGGCCACCTTCGTACGCACCGACGTCACCCGCTCCGACGAGGTCGAGAACCTCGTGAACACCGCCGCCACGACCTACGGCGGACTCGACGTGGCCTTCAACAACGCCGGCGTCCTACCGCCCACCGGAGCCCTGCTCGACCAGACCGAGCAGGACTGGGACCGCACCATCGCCGTCGACCTCAAGGGCGTCTTCCTCTCCCTCAAACACGAGATCGCCTACATGGTCGACCACGGCGGCGGATCCATCGTCAACACCGCCTCGGTCGCCGGACTGATCGCCGACCCCGGAATGGCGCCCTACGTCGCCGCCAAACACGGCGTGGTCGGCCTGACCCGCGCCGCGGCCATCGACTACGCCGAATCCGGGATCCGGGTCAACGCGGTCGCACCCGGCCTGGTCGCCACCGGAATGACCAAGGGCTGGCTGGACGACCCGATCATGGCGGCCGAAGTCCTGGCCGGCTCTCGTATGGGAAGGGCCGCCCAACCCGAGGAGATCGCCGGCATGGTCCTCTACCTCGCCTCGCCCCTGGCCTCGTTCGCCACCGGCGGCGTCCACACCGTCGACGGCGGCCAGACCGCCCACTGACACGACGGGCCGCCCTCCGGTCTCCCGTGGGAGGGCGGCCCGTCGCGGTCCTCAGACCCGTTCGAGCCGGACGTGCTCACCCGCGGGAAAACACACCCCCACCGGCGTCCCCGGTTCGACCTCGCCCTCGGTGAGCACCACGCCCATCACCCCGGCCTTGCGCACCAGCTCGCCCCGCTCGTCCCGGTACACCATCCGCTTGAGCAGGCCGGGCGAGAACCCGTCGATCTGCGCGCACGGGTTGCGCAACCCGGTGATCTCCACCCGGGCCCGCCCCAACTCCAGGACGGTGCCCCGCCCCAACGCGAGCAGATCCACCCCGCGAGTGGTGATGTTCTCGCCCATCTGCCCCGGCTTCACCACGAACCCCGCCTCGGCGACCTCGTCGAACAACTCCTCGTGGATCAGATGGACCTGACGCAGATTGGGCTGAGAGGGGTCCGCGGCCACACGGGAACGGTGCTTGACCGTCCTGCCCATGTGGGCGTCCCCCTCCACC
The DNA here is from genome assembly GCF_000710955.1 of Nocardiopsis alba. Lineage (NCBI taxonomy): Bacteria > Bacillati > Actinomycetota > Actinomycetes > Streptosporangiales > Nocardiopsidaceae > Nocardiopsis > Nocardiopsis alba. The sequence goes on along the minus strand of NZ_BAZE01000002.1, from coordinate 105,434 downwards.
CCCAGACCGGCCAACAACCGGATCCGCGCCCGGTTGACCTTGCCGAACCTGTGCGTGGGACTGCTACTGACCGCCGTGACGACAGGGCCCATGCCCTCGACCTCCTTGGGGGGTGGTGGAGCCCTCAGCGTAGAGCCCCCGCTCACCCTCGAGGACGAGACCCTACGGCTTCGACGCCGCCACGCCCGACCGAGAGAACCCCTTCGGCCGACCCCCGGAGTGGGGTCAGGCCTTCAGGGCCTGGGAGATGAGGGCGTCGGCGGCCGCGCGCCCATGACGGCCGTAGTCCACGCGGTTCAGGATCATGGCGCGACCGGCCGCCCCGTCGGCCAGGGTGACCAGCTGTTCGGCGAGCTCCCCGGCCGGATCCTTCACCACCCGGGAGGGCCTGCCCGAGACCATCGCCCGCTACGAGGAGCGGACCGCCTTCTCCGCGCCCCGGGTGCCCTACAACCCGCTCCAGCGCGACATCGAACGCGCGCCGCCGGACACGACCCCGGCCCGCGAGGTGAGACCGCTTCGGTAGGCTGGCCGCCCAAGGACGGGGCACCGGAACACACGGGCGGACTATATGACCGAACACGTCGACGAGGTCGAGCGGGCCGCCCGTCTCCTACAGGAGAACCTGGGCCGTTCGGGTACGCACATCACCCACGAACGGGCCCTGGAGACGGCGGCCCGAATGCTCGGCCACCATGACAGCGACACCGACACCGCCCTCGACGTCCTCTCGAAACCCCGGATGCGCGGTGCCGTACCCATCCTGCGGATCCACGACGAGGAGGCGGCACGCGAGTTCTACGTCGACCATCTCGGATGCTCCATCGAGTGGGAACACCGTTTCGCGCCGGGAATGCCGCTGTACGCGCGTCTGCGACGCGATGAACTCGTCATCGACCTGTCAGGCCACGAGGGCGACGGCACCCCGGGATCCGTCCTGTGGGTCGAGGTCGGCGACGTCCACCGGCTCCATGAGGAACTGTCACAAAGCCCCCACACGAGGACACCACCGGAGATCGACCTCGAAGCGCCCGGCGGGCCGACGATGACGATCGTCGACCCGTTCGCCAACGTGATCCGATTCTGCCGACCCGAGGAGTGAACCCGCGCCCCGCGCCCCTTCAGCCCGGCGCGACCTCCTCGGCCAGATCCTTCACCACCCGGGAGGGCTTGCCCGACACCGAGGAGGCCACGAACCGCTCCATTCCCGGCAGAGCGGACAGCCGCAGCACCGCGCGCCGGATCCGCAGCCGGGCCGGACTCTGAGGCAGGAACCAGGAGGCACCGGTGAGCGCGGCCCGTCGACGCTCCTCCACCACCGGACGCCAACGCCGCTCATAACGCGCCGACGCCTCCTGGACCGAACCTCCCCGGGCCAGCTCCTCGGCCAGCACGAACGCGCCGCCCACCCCGAGCGAGGCACCCTGCCCGGCCAGCAACGACACCGCCTGGCAGGCGTCCCCCACCAGGACCACCCGCCCCCGGCTCCACCGATCCACCACCGCCTGGGCGACGTGATCGTAGTAGACCTCCTCCGGGGCGGGGCAGCGCTCCAAAGCTCCGGGCACCACCCAGCCCAGACCCGAGAGCGCCCCACGCAGAGCCGCCCGGCCATCCTCGGGCAAGGTGGTCTCCAGGGTCCGGTACACGGTGAAGGCCGCCACCCGCTCCCCCGCCAAGGGGTAGAGCCCCATCTGCGCGCCCAGACTGTCGGTGAGCACGAACCGCCCTCGCAGCGCGGCGTGGATCTCGGCGTCGTCGAAGGCGAAAGCACCGGTGTGAAAGCCCAGATGGCGCAGGTAGCGCTCCTCGGAACCCCACAACAGACGCCGCACCGTGGAGTGGATACCGTCGGCCCCCACCAGCAGATCGGCCTCCAACACCCGACCATCGGCCAGACGTGTGCGCACCCCCTCACCGTGGTCGTCGATCTCGACCGGACGGGCGCCGTAGAGGACCTCCACGCTCTCGGGCAGCGCCTTGCGCAACAGCTCCTCCAGGTCGGGGCGCATGATGGAGACCACCTCCCCGCCCACCGAACGGGCGAACCCGGTGAAGGAGATCGCCGCTCTCCTTCGACCACGCTCGTCCACGAGCTCCATCTCGTCGAAGTCGTGGCCGCGGTCGCGCAGTTCGGACAGCAGTCCCATCGCGCGCATGGCGTCATAGCCCGGCCCGAAGAAGTCGATCATGTAGCCCTGGGGTCTGGGCGCCGGGGCGCGTTCGAGCACCCGGACCCGCGTGCCGTGGTGGGCCAGGCGGTGGGCCAGCGCCAGTCCGGCGATCCCGGCCCCCACCACGAGGACGTCACGTCGTCGTCGGTCGTTCATCGTCGCTCCTCTCCTCTGTCCTGTTCGGGGATCAATCGGTCCAGGACCGGGGCCAGGGATCGGCGGGTCGCCTCCGGATCCAAGGGCCGGTGGAGCATGAGCCCGTCGACCGTGGCGGCCAACACCCGCGCGGTGGCCTCGGGTTCGGGCACCCCGCTCCGCTCCAGCCATCGGGCGGTCCGTTCCCGAAAGTCCGCCAGCAGCCGGGCGAGCCCCTCCCGGAGACCGGCGTCGCGACCGGCCGCCAGATAGGCCTCCAGGAACAGCCGCGAGGTGGGGTCGTCGCCAGGGTAGCCCTCCAGTTCGAGGAGCATCGCCTCCACCCCCTGACGTGGGGTGGTCTGCTCCATGAGCGCGGCGGCCCGGTCCACCATGGCGCGGACGGTGGCCAGGGCCGCCTCCTCGAGCAGGGCGTTCAGCGAGGAGAAGTGGTAGTGGACCAGCCCCGGGGTCAGCTCGGCGCGTTCGGCCAGGGCCCGGGTGCTCACCGCGGACCAGCCCCGTTCCCCGATGAGTTCGGTGGCGGCCGCCAACAGGCGTTGTCGGACCTGTTCGCCGCGGGGTGAGGACATGAGGTCGCCTCCAGAGAATTTGGGCGATCGTCTTGGACACTTGCCCAACTAAAGGTACGCCCACCCCACGACCCGGCACAACCCATCCCCGAACACCAGAGAAAAAAAGGGGGCGGGCCGGCGCCCTGCGCGCCGGCCCGCCCCCTCACACCCCGAAGGAGGAAGACCTCAATCGGACAGAGCACGCTCCACCACCGCGCAGAGCTCATCGAACCGACGCCGCGACACACTCGCCGACAACAACGCCTGCGAACCGTGGAAGGCCCCCGCCCACTGGTGCAACTCCACGGACACACCCGCCCGGAGCAGCCGCGACGCGTATTCGATGCCCTCGTCCCGCACCGGACACGACTCCGCGCTCACGACGTAGACCGGTGGCGACCCCGAGTCACGATCCATCCACGGCGCGTACGTGAAGTCGCGGGCCGACCGGGTCCACTGCCGATCGTCCAGACCGGGCCGATGGCAGGAAAGGTGGGCACCTCGTCATTGCGGACACACGATCGGTGTCCCACGATCGAGACATGGACCGTCCCACCGTGCTCTTCCCGCTCTTCGACCGGGTCCAGAGCCTCGACGTCACCGGCCCCCTGGAGGTCTTCCACGGCGCCGCCTCGATCCCGGGCCACGCCCACCGCGCCCCACGCGTGGTCACCGCCTCCCCCGACGGCGCCCCCGTACGCACCGACAGCGGACTGACCCTGCTCCCCGACACCGCCCTGGACCGGGTCGGCGCCATCGACACCCTCGTCGTCCCCGGCGGACCCGGAACCCGAACCCCCGACCCGCACCTGGTGACCTGGGTCGCCGAACGCGCACCCCACGCCCGCCGCGTCGCCTCGGTCTGCACCGGCGCGTTCGTCCTCGCCGAGGCCGGCCTCCTCCACGGCCGACGCGCCACCACCCACTGGAACCACTGCGCCACCCTGGCCCACCGCTTCCCCGACATCACCGTCGACCCCGACCCCATCTTCGTGCGCGACGGCCCCATCACCACCTCCGCCGGGGTCACCGCCGGCATCGACCTGGCCCTGGCCCTGGTCGAGGACGACCTGGGAGCCGACGCCGCCCTGCTCATCGCCCGCCACCTGGTGATGTTCCTACGACGCCCCTCGGGCCAGGCCCAGTTCAGCACCCACCTGGCCACACGGACCGCCCGCCGCCCCGCCCTGCGCGACCTCCAACACTGGATCGCCGACAACCCGGCCGCCGACCTCTCGGTACCGGCCCTGGCCGAACGCGCCGGCTTCTCACCACGCCAGTTCAGCCGCCTGTTCACCGCCGAGGTCGGCACCACCCCCGGACGACACGTCGAACGCGTCCGTCTGGAGACCGCCCGCCGCCTTCTGGAGGAGAGCGACGACGGTGTCACGGCCATCGCCCGCGCCTGCGGCCTCGGCACCGACGAGGCGCTGAGACGCGCCTTCGTCCGCTCCCTGGGATGCACCCCCACCGAATACCGGAACCGCTTCCGGACCACGACCTGAACCGACACCACCATCGACCGTCACCATGAAGGAGACGACATGCGCATCGCGATCCTGCTCTTCGACGACCTCACCGCGCTCGACGCCGTGGGCCCCTACGAGATCCTGTCGTTCCTGCCCGGAGCCCGGATCCACCTGGTCGGCGAACGCCGCGGCCCGGTCCGCGCCCACCGGGGCGGACTGGGACTGATGGTCGACACCGAACTCGACGAGCTCACCGACCCCGACATCGTCCTGGTCCCCGGCGGCCCCGGACAGAACGCCCTCATGGACGACGGGCCGGTCCACGACTGGCTGCGCACCGCCGACACCACCAGCACCTGGACGACCTCGGTGTGCACCGGATCGCTCATCCTGGCCGCCGCCGGCCTCCTCGGCGGCCGACGCGCCACCTCGCACTGGCTGGCCCTGGAACAGCTGAGCGCCCACGGCGTCGAACCCACCGGTGAACGCGTCGTCGTCGACGGCAAGTACGTGACGGCAGCCGGGGTCTCGTCCGGTATCGACATGGCGCTCACCCTGGTCGGCCGCATCGCCGGAGACACGACCGCCCAGAGCATCCAACTCGGTACCGAATACGACCCCCGGCCGCCCTACGACGCCGGATCGCCCGACAAGGCCCCCGAGGAGGTCGTCCGCCTCCTACGGGACAACAGCAGGTTCGTCCTCCAAGGAAGGTGAGCCGGCCTCACCGCTGTTCGCAGCGCTCCTCCACCGGCTCGACGGCCACGGTGGAGGAGCCGCTCCGTACCAGGACCAGGGTCGACAGCAGACCGACCACCGCGACACCGAACGCCCAGGCCGGCAGCGCTCCGGCCGAGACCCCCGTGTCCAACAGGCGCCCGCCCAGGGCCGCGCCCGCGGCCGACCCCAGGTACATGGCGGCCATCTGGAACGCGATGATCGCCATGGCCTGACGGCCCCGCTCGCGCACCAACAGGTGCTGGAGGACGGGCACGCTCGCCCACCCGGCCGCGCCCCACAGGGCGGTCGCCACGATCCACACCGGAACCAGATCGGTCCAGGTCAGGGCCGCCAGCGTCACCACCAGCACCGCCACCACCAGGGGCAGCAGCCGGCGCGAACCCCACCGGTCCAGAGGGCGGCCGATCAGGGCCGAACCCAGGACACCGCCCACGCCCCAGGCCCACACCAGCGCGAACGCCCAACCGCCCAGGTCGCGATCCTGGGCCATCGGCACCAGGTAGGTGTACAGGCCCAGGCTCGCCACACCGAGCACGAACGCCGACAGCACCCCGGTGGCGATCGAGGAGGTGCGCAGCAGCCGCAGGTTCTCGGAGATCCGCACCACCGCGATCGCGGGGTAGGGTTCCCTGCGGGCCAGGACCGCGACCATGCTGACGATCCCGATCAGCACGACCAGGCCCATGGTCCAACGCCACCCCGCCCACTGGCCGATGAGCATGCCCACCGGCACGCCCGCGACGGTCCCGGTGGAAAGACCGAAGGTCACCATCGCCATGGCGCGGCCGCGTTCGTGGTCGGCGACCATCGCCGCGGCCGTGGCGGTGGCCACCGCCGTCAGGGCACCGGCGCCCAGACCGGCCACCACGCGCGAGGCCAGGAACACCGCGATGCCCGGGGCCAGCGCGGTGACGAGGTTGCCGAGGTTGAACAGGATCAGCGCCACGGCCAGGGCGCGACGGGTGGAGCCGGCCACGAGCGGCCCCGACAGCAGCGGCCCGGAGAAGGCGTAGGCGCCGGTGAAGGCGCTCACCCCCAGACCGACGGCGGCCACCGACACCAAGAGGGAGTCGGCGATACGGGGCAGGACCCCGGCCAGCACGTAGGCGTCGATGCCCAGCGCGACGGTGGCGGCCACCAACGGCCAGAGACGGCGGATCAACGCTCGCCCCCGGCCCGGTCGTCGTGTCCCTGGTCGGCGTCGGACTCATAACCCGAGAGCACGGTCTCGACCAGCCCGGAGAAACGGGACTCCAGGTCCTGTTCGCGCAGGCTGATCATGCACTTGCGGCCCTCGGCCCGCACGAAGACGACACCGGATTCGCGCAGCAGGCTCGTGTGGTGGGTCAGGGTCGATCGGGGCAGGTCGGGCCCCAGGTCGAGGCTGTCCATCTCGCCCCGTTCGGCGAGTTTGCGGACCATCTCCAGGCGCAGCGGCTCGCTCAACGCGAACAGCACACGCGGCAACGAGATGTCCTCGGTGTCGGGATGGACATAGGTCCGTGCCGCGGACATGGGCACCACCTCCATGATCGTTCGAAGATTTCCGCACGATAATAGTTCGAAGATTCTCGAAAGATCAACTCGGGTGAACAGGACCAGGCCCCCCACCCCACCCGCCCCCGGACACACGAAAGGGCCGGAACCCTTCAAGGCCCCGACCCTCGACATCCACGCCCACGCCCACCCAAAGGCGCACACCACCCCCGAAAAACAAGAAAATCGCCCACCGGCGGTGGACGACTCGACCGGACGGAAGCGATTCAGAACGCTCCCCTCCACTCTCAATCTATAGCGCACCCCGGGCCTTGCCACAAGACCCCCCTCATGCCTCACAATCGACCCTCGTGAACACCGCACACCGCCCGGGGGATGACGTGAAACCAGCCACGACCAGCGCGTTCGACCTCCCCGACCACCTCGCCGCCAAAGCCGACCCCGCACTCATCGCCGCCGACGAACGACACTTCGACGCCATCACCACCACCCTGCGCCGCACCATCACCGACCTGACCCACCGCCTGGACACCGCACGCACCCGCACCGGAGGCACCGGCCGCGAAGTCCTCGAACGCGACCAAGAGATCCGCCGCCTGACCACACGCCTGCGCACCCTGAACCGCTTCGGCCTGGACCTGTGCCTGGGACACATCGTCCACACCCACGACCCACAACCCCTCTACATCGGACGCCTCGGCCTCACCGACGAAGAAGGACACCGCCTGCTCATCGACTGGCGCTCCCCCGCCGCCGAACCCTTCTTCGCCGCCACCCACGCCACCCCCATGGGCCTCGAGAGCCGACGCCGCTACCGCTGGAACCACGGACACGTCACCGACTACTGGGACGAGGTCTTCACCGACGACGCCATCCAAGGACACGCCGCCCTCGACGACCAATCCGCCTTCATCGCCGAACTGGGCACCCACCGCTCACCCCGCATGCGCGACGTCCTGAGCACCATCCAGGCCGACCAGGACGCCATCATCCGCGCCGGATCCGAAGGCGCCCTCGTCGTCGACGGCGGCCCCGGCACCGGCAAGACCGTCGTCGCACTCCACCGCACCGCCCACCTGCTCTACTCCGACCCGCGCCTGGGCCACCACCGCGGCGGCGTCCTCTTCATCGGACCCCACCGCCCCTACCTCGCCTACATCGCCGACGTCCTCCCCGGCCTGGGCGAAGAGGGCGTCCAGACCTGCACCCTGAACGACCTGGTCCCCGAAGGCGCCGACGCCCTCCCCGAAACCGACCCGAACATCGCCCACCTCAAATCCACCGCCCGCATGATCGAGGCCATCGAACCCGCCGTCCGCTTCTACGAACGACCCCCCGAACAGACCACCACCCTGACCACCGACCACCACGAACTCACCATCGACGCCTCCCACTGGGCCCACGCCTACGCCGCCCTGGACCCCGCCACACCCCACAACGAGGCACGCGAGGAGATCCTCGACCACCTCCTCCGACTCCTGACCGAGCACCACCCCGACCCCGAACTCACCACCACCCACCTACGGGCCGCACTCCCCGCCAACCCCGAACCCCTGGAGATCCTCGCCCGCGCCTGGCCCCTCCTGGAACCCACCGACCTCGTCAACGACCTATGGACGGTCCCCGCCTACCTACGCCTGTGCGCGCCCTGGCTCACCACCGAACAGATCCACACCCTCCAACGCGCCCCCGACCACCCCTGGACCACCCAGGACCTGCCCCTACTGGACGCCGCCCGACGACGCCTGGGCGACCCCGAATCCGCACGAGAGACCCGCCGCCACAAAGCCCGAGAGGCCGCCGAACGCGAACGCATGTCCCTGGTCATCGACGACCTCATCGCCTCCGACCACGACGGCGAAGGCCTCATGACCATGCTGCACGGCCAAGACCTGCGCAACAGCCTCGTCGACCACACCACCCCACCCCACAACACCCCCGACCGGCTCACCGGCCCCTTCGCCCACATCGTCGTGGACGAGGCGCAAGAACCCACCGACGCCCAATGGCGCATGCTCCTCGCACGCTGCCCCTCACGCAGCCTCACCATCGTCGGCGACCGCGCCCAGGCCCGACACGGCTTCACCGAGACCTGGCACGAACGCCTCCGACGCGTCGGCCTGGACCGCGTCCACCTCACCCACCTGAGCATCAACTACCGCACACCCCGAGAGGTCATGACCGAGGCCGAACCCGTCATCCGCGCAGCGCTGCCCGACGCCAACGTCCCCACCTCCATCCGCGCCGCCGGAATCCCCATCACCCACGGACCCACCACCGACCTGAAACCACTCCTGGACACCTGGAAGACCCACAACACCGAAGGCACCGCCTGCGTCATCGGCGACCCCACCCTGCCCGACACCCCCCGTGTCCGCTCCCTCCCACCCGAACTGGTCAAAGGACTCGAATTCGACCTGGTCGTCCTCATCGACCCGCACCGCTTCGGCGACGACGTCCAAGGCGCCGTCGACCGCTACGTCGCCATGACCCGCGCCACCCGACGCCTGGTCATCCTCACCACACCCTGACCCCGCACCACCCCGGTGGAGTAGGGCACCACCCCCCGGGTAGGAGAGCGCCCATGCGCACCGCCTCCCCCCTCGAACTGCACCGGCTGGACGTCCCCGCCCCACAGACCCTCCCCTTCTCCATCGGCACCTTCGACACCATCGGCCCCCTCTCCCGCGCCCCCTTCCCCCACCGCCACACCTTCCACGAGATCGTCTACGTCACCGCCGGCACCGGCGAACACGTCATCGACCTGCACAGCCGCCCCATCGACCCGCCCAACCTGGGCATCCTCACCGCCGGCCAGGTCCACCACTGGGACCGCGCCCACGGAGTCGACGGCCGCGTCCTCCTCCTGGAGGACTCCTTCCTCCTGGACCGCCCCGGCGACCGCGACCTCCTACGCCGACTGGCCGAAGAACGCCCCTGGCAGACCCCCACCCCCGACACCGCCGCCCAGATCGGCGACATCCTCGACGAGATGCAGCGCGAATTCCACGCCCGCCGCACCGGCATGGCCTCCATCCTGCGCGCCTACCTGCACATCCTGCTCACCCGCGCCGCCCGCTCCTTCGACCGCGAACCCGCCCCCGCCCCACCGGCCACCGACACCCCCGGCGCCCGCTTCCTACGCCTACTGGACGACCCCGCCACCGCCACCGGCATGACCGTCGCCCAAGCCGCCGCCGAACTCGGCCTCACCCCCGGCCACCTGGCCGAATCCGTACGCAAGAGCACCGGACGCACCCCCGGAGAACTCCTACGCGCCGCCCGCACCCTGGAGGCCAAACGCCTCCTGACCGGCACCGACCTGACCGTCGCCGCCATCGCCCGCGCCGTGGGCTTCAACGACCCCGCCTACTTCTGCCGCTTCTTTCGACGCGAGACCGGCACCAGCCCCGGCGCGTTCCGCCACCACACCCACACCACACCCGCCGAGTCGAAGGAACCCCCCGGAAAACACCACGCCCACCGAGATCCGTCCATCGCCCACCCCACGAACGGAACGTAATCTCGGCCTCACCCACAGGGAGTAACGGCCGGATCCCGCCTCCCCCACTTCTCATCCCGCTACGAGGAGCCCCCATGGCCGAGCGCGACGACCGACCCGACGGCACCGAACACGGGCCCACCCGCAAAAGCCTGCTCAAGGCCGCCTTCGTCGCGGCCCCCGCCGCGGCACTGCTCTCCGGCGCCGGCGCCGCCACCCCCGCCCTGGCCAGAGAACAGGTCCAAGGCGGCCGCTCCCTGGAACCCACCCCCCAGTGCGACGACGGCGACGACCCCACGCCCCCGCAGATGGAAGGCCCCTACTTCAAACCCAACTCCCCGCAACGTACCGACCTGGTCGTGCCCGGCCACCCCGGCACCGCGCTGGTGGTCTCCGGCTACGTCTTCTCCCGCGACTGCCGCCCCGTCTCCGGAGCCCTCGTCGACTTCTGGCAGGCCGACGACGCCGGCAACTACGACAACGTCGGTTACAACTACCGCGGACACCAGTTCACCGGCACCGACGGCGCCTTCCACCTCGACACCATCATCCCGGGCCTCTACCCCGGCCGCACCCGCCACCTGCACGTCAAGGTGCAGGCCCCCAACCGGCCGCTGCTCACCACCCAGCTCTACTTCCCGGGCGAACCCCGCAACGGCACCGACATGCTCTACGACCCCCGCCTGCTCATGAACGTCACCAACGAAGGCGTCGGCCGACGGGCCGAATTCGACTTCGTCCTGAACTTCACCGCCTGACCACCTCGACCTCCCCCGAAAAAACGCGGGGCCGGGCTCCCTGTCGGAGGCGCCCGGCCCCGCGCCCTTTCGAAAGCCCCTCTCCCAGGGACATTCACGCCCACCTCGAGAAACCAAGGATTCCCTCCGAAACCGGACACCGGGTGGAGGATGGACGCCGCAGAGACCACCACCGCCACCCGACCACGGCTCCGGCGGCGGCCACCCGCGCACGATCCACAGGCTCACTCGAGGAGAGCGATGACGGTGAACACCAGGACCAGGGCGATCACGGCGCTCGCGTTGACCGGCGCCCTGCTCGGCGGCGGAGCGTTGACGGCCGCCCCGGCTTCGGCCGCCCCCATTCCCCCCGGATGCACGATCCGGGCCACCTCCACGGCCGCGCACACCAAATGCCTCGACATGGCCCACCGGGCCGCGGTCAAGTGCACCGGAGACAACTGGCACTTCGGTGACTGGGTCGACCCCGGTTTCACCTCCATCGCGAGCTGCGCCTCCGGAGACGTCGCCTTGGACCACTCCATCGACCTGCACGAGTGACCACCCCACCCGAACACGACCTCGGCCCCGCGCTCCACACGAACGCGGGGCCGCCCCCTTTCCGCCTCACCGCAGACGATCGGCACGCTCCAACAGATAGCGCCCCTCCTCGATCGCCTCCACATCCCACAACGACCGATCCTGCTCCTCCAACGGCACCAGAACACCATCGGCCCCGGTACGAGCCGCGCGCCGCGACCACAACAGCAGCATCATCGCGAGCAGACCGGCGGCCTCGGCCTCCTCGGGCAGAGCCGCCCGCAACATGCGCGCCGACCGGATCGCCTCCGCCATCAGATCCACACGCGAGAGCTCCTCACCCGCCGAAGCGGTGCAACCCTCGTTGAAGACCAGATAGAGGACCCGCATGACCGCGACCGCGCGAGCGGCACGATCCCGATCCCCCACCGGGAGCGTGAAGCGGGCACCGGCCTCGGCCGACCGATCCGCGTCCCCATCGTCGCCTCGTCCACCCCATGGGCGTGCGCGATCTGCGCCGTCGTCAGACCACCCACCGCACGCAACGTCAACGCCACCTGCGAGGTGACGCTCAACGACGGATGACAGCACAGGAACGACAACGCCAGACCATCGTCGACCTCCGACACCGAAGCCCCAGGGCCGCGCAGCGCCGGATCGGCGACCACGACCTCCCGCTCACGCCGGGCCCGCGCCCGCTCGGCCCGCAACAGATCGACCATCCTGCGATAACCGACCCTGATCGACCAACTCCGCGGATCCTCGGGAACCCCATCGACCGTCCAACTCCGGTAGCCCGCCGAAAGAGCCTCCTGGACCGCGTCCTCGGCCGGATCTCGACCGCGCGCTCATGGCCCGCGACGTCGATCACGGCGAAGCTCGCCAGCACCTCCTTGAGTTCGACGAAGGACCCGCCGGACCGGACGTGGTCTCGCGCTTCTACGACTCGCTCGGCAACACCTTGGACTACGTGCACGAGCTCACCGGCGACCGGCTCACCATCTGGGGCGGGACCAAGGGGAGCCCGGCCTACTTCCAGGGGACCTTCGACGCCGCCGGTTCCACGCTCTCCGGGGCCTGGACCTACCCCGGAGGCGGTGGCTACGCCTCCACCATGACCCGCGCCTGAACTCGGGGGCGAAGGCGCGGGGTGGTGCTCGGGCGCCACCCCGCCCCATGGCCCCTTTCCGCCCCCGGAGGCCGGAGAGGGGCCGTCTCCACTCCACGCAATATCGTTTTGTTTTTAACGTTACTCAAGAAACGTTATTAGGTTTCCGCGACGAAACGGAACCCGGAAACCACCGGAATCCTGACTACCGATAAGTCAACCTTCTAGGAAGTCAGGCGCTCAGAGGGGTCGACCCGCGTATCCACACCCACGCAGGGGCCGCCAACGTTATTCAGGGCCCGTCGACGACCTCGCGAAACGCGACGGATACAGCCACCGCTGTACAGACCTCGGGGTGGACGAAAAGACCTCGAAGGGCCCTTCCGTCACCCCCGCCGGCGAGGACCCGCCCTCACCCCTCACCCCCGCCCCTACCGATAGCCGGCCAGACCGTCGGCCAACTCCCCCTCGTCACCGTCATGCCACGCATAGAGAGCCTGCTGAAGAGCGAAGGTGGCGCGGATCGCCGAGATACGCTCGACCACCCCACCCCCGGACAGGCCACTCAACGCGAGCACCCGCCCCAACAGCCCCTCTCCATAACTCGCGCCGATAGCCGCCAGATCCTCGGCCGGATCCCCCAGAGCGACCTCGTCCCAATCGACGACACCGCTCAAACGCGGCACACCCCGCACCCACTCCCACAGGACGTTCTCAGCCCCCAGATCACCGTGGACCACGGCGGTGGTGAGATAGGGCAGGACGTCGAGCGCGCCGAGCTCACGCTCGGCACGTTCTCGACCGGTGGGCGACATCAGTGGGAACAGCTCGGCGCGCACCCGCGCGGCGAACTCCCGCCACCGGTCGGCGGACACCTCCGGCAACACGGCGTGCCCGAAGCCCGCCGTCGCGAGCCCGCTCAGCAGAGCCGCGTACTGCTCGGCCACCGCCTCCAGCACCTCGGGGCGGGTGAGCGTCTCCCCCGCCAGCGGAGCTCCGGGGATACGGCTCATCACCAGATAGGACGGCTCGCCCGGACTCGTCCCATCCCCGACCAGGAGCACACGGGGAACCCCGAAGTCGAGATCGATCCCGGCCAGGGCACGCAGCGCCACAGCCGTGGCGGGCAGCCGATCGGCGGCCGCGGCCGTGCGGGCCAGACGCACCACCCGATCCGAGCCGACCACCACATGGTGGAACTGTCCCTCATGCACGACCAGGTCCCTCACACGATCCCCGGGCAGAAGCCGACCCAGCAGATCACGGTGCGTCTCGACGATCCCCATGAGGAGGTACCTCTTTCTCGAATGTGGCCGGCCCGACCCCTCTAAGAGCGGGAGCTCAGGTCCGACAGCACATCCTGGACCAGATCGGCGCGTAGAAGAGACCGACCATCACGTCGACGGGCACATCCGAGCGCAACCGCCCCACGGCGAAGGCCGGCGTTCACCCGCCTCGGCGAAACCGGAGAGCAGCGACTCCCGAGCGAACTCGTGCCCAGGTCCGTCTGCCGCCGCGAGTGAGGCGAGCGGCGGTGTGCCACCGTCGGTAGCGCGGTCACTTGGGCTCGGCCCGGCCCCGCAGCACGGCGAGATACGAGATGGTGTCGCCACCATGTCCGTGATCACCCGGCCCGGGTCGTGGCCGCCGGTGCGCTGTCGTCCTCCGGCCGGCGCTTCACCGAAGGCACCGGTCAGCACGGTCGCCTCCGCCGGATCGGCCGGCAGCCGAGCCCCGGCATGCGAGACGACACCTCGCCCGTCGGACGTTACGGACAGCCTCGAACGAGACGTTGTCGAGCTCACGTGAAACCGCTCCAGGCTGTGGCGCTTTGTCCCCGACAAATCGGATCATCACAGCTCAGAGCGTACTTCTGCGTACCGCTATCAAGGTCCGGACCTACTCGGTGAGACTGGTCGAGATCGAGCAGGCCCACGCCTGACCCACGCCGCCGATCCACCCGGCCCTGCCACGCGATCGACAAGGTGTTGAAATCCGGATGGTGCGAAAGGAGCGGCAGCGCTAGCGTGCGCGTATGAATCTCGAACCTGGAAAGACCGTTCCCGCCGTTCCCGTTCCTCTCGATGCCGAACTTCGGATCGCTTATGACGCCTACCTGGCGGAGGAACCGGACCCGGCGCCGATGAGCCTCGAGAAGCTGTCGGTGATCCGCGCGGAGATCGACGCCGAAGTGGCGGCGCTCGAGGACCTCGGCCATGGCGGGCGCTTCACCGTCTTCCAGCCTTCGGTGCCCGGCCTGGACGGCGCCCCCGAGATCCCGCTGTTGGTGTGCACACCCTCCGGCGCGCCCGCATCACGGCCGGCGCTCTACTTCATACACGGCGGCGGCTTCTACTGCGGCGATCACCGCACCGAGCTCGACCAGATACTCGAGACGGCCGAGCGGCTCGGGGCCACGCTGATCTCGGTCGGCTACCGGCTCGCGCCCGAGCACCCCTACCCCGCCCAGATTAACGACGCTCACGCCGGTCTATTGTGGGTCGCCGACCACGCGGACGAACTCGGCATCGACTCGGAGCGCATCGTCGTCACGGGCTTCAGCGCCGGCGGCACCCTCAGCGCCGCGCTGGCTTTGACCGTGCGCGACAAGGGCGGCCCCCACCTGCTCGGCCAGCTGCTGATCGCCCCGCTGCTCGACGACCGCAACGACAGCGCCTCGGCCCTGCAGATGGACGACGTCGAACTCTTCGACCGCAGCCGAAACAGGTTCGCCTGGAGCTCGCTGCTCGGCGACATCCAGGGCGGACCTGACGTGCCGCAGTACGCTGCGCCCGCCCGCGCCACCGACCTGGCCGATCTGCCGCCCACATTCCTCGACGTCGGCTCCGCCGAATGCCTGCGCGATGAGATCCTCGCCTACGCCGACCGGATCTGGCAGGCCGGTGGCGAAGCCGAGCTGCACGTGTGGCCCGGCGGAATCCACGGCTTCGACCGGAAAGCCCCCGAGGCGCGGATCAGCAAGGCCGCTGTCGCTGCACGCCACAACTGGCTGGAGCACCTTTTCGCCACCCACTGACGGTCTCCTCCGGCGGTAGCCGGTCCCGGGATGGACAACGTGCCGGCCAGGCGTCTCTAGCAACGAGGTCGAGGAACCTCGCGACGGAACTCAGGCGGATAGCCGCGTGACACGGAGCCCTCCAAGGTTGTGGACCGACGAGTGTCCGGCGTCCCGGCTCCGTCGAACCCCGAGGGCATTGGACAGCCTCCAACGAGACGTCGTGGAGGTCACGTGGCAAGTGCTCCCAGCTGTGGTGCCTTGATCTTCGGCAAGTCGGATCATCACAGCCCAGGGAGCACTTCTGCGTTCCGACATCGAGATCCGGACCTGCCCGGTGAACGCGTCAGGCCGGTAGTTCCACGGAAGGCACCCGTAGCCGCGGACGACATGCTGTGAGGCATGCGAAACGTGAACATCTGGAGTGAAGAGTTCGGCGCCCAGACGGACACACCGATCCTGTTGATCATGGGCTCGATGTCGCAGGGCATCCTGTGGCCGGACGAGTTCGTCGGCCGCCTGGCCGCCGGAGGCCGCCGGGTGATCCGGTACGACCACCGTGACACCGGCAGGTCGGACACCGTCGACTTCGCGACCGATCCGTACACCTGAGCCGACCTCAAGAACGACGTCTACCGCGTACGGGCGGCCCACGGCCTGGACAGCGCCCACCTGGTGGGCCACTCGGCGGGCGGGCTGCTCAGCCGGCTCATCGCCGTGGAGGCCCCGGAGCGGGTGCGCTCGCTGACCGTCATCACCTCCTCGCCGCTCGGTCGCGGCGAGGGCCGGGTGCTCCTGCGGGCCCTGACGGGCCGGCCGTAACCCAGAGGCAGCCTGCCGGAGCGGGAGTTCGTGGAATCCTTGCGCGCACTGATGGCCGCCCCGCCCACTCGGGACCGCCCCACGCTGATCAACAGCATGATCGCCGAGCAACGCGTGCTGCACGGAACCGGGCCGCCCTTCGACGAGGACGCGGCGCGCCGACCACAGGAACGCGTCCACAGCCGGGCCCGCGATCGTGTGCGCTGTCGACTACCGACCGTCACGATCTGGGAGCGCCTCCTCATGCGCCAGGACTGGACTCTCGAACAGCTCGTCGAGGAGTGGAACCTGGAAGAAGGCGACCGCAAGCTACTCGGTGACAAGAGCGGCGCCACCCGGCTCGGCTTCGCACTGCTGCTGAAGTTCTTCCAGATCGAGGGCCGCATCCCCACCTACGCCGAGGAGATCCCGGCGGCCGCAGTGGAGTTCGTCGCCGACCAGGTGAACGTGGACAGGGCCCTGTGCACCAAGTACGCCTGGACCGGCCGGACGATCGAATACCACCGCCACCAGATCCGCGACAAGTACGGCACACACCCGGCGACCGAGGACGAAGAGGACCAGCTCGCCGACTGGCTCGCGGACCAGGTGTGCCCGGTGGAGGTCGACCGCGACGAGCTCGCCCAGGCCGTGGAGCGCCGGTGCCGCACCCTGAGGGTCGAACCTCCTTCACCTGGGCAGATCGAGCGGGTCGTCGCCTCGGGGGTGCGTCGGTTCGAGGAGGCCTTCACCACCAGCGTGATGACCCGCCTCTGGGCCCGGGCATCTGCGACCGGCTCCAGAGTCGAGTGCTGGGCACCGAAGGCGTGCTGTTGGCCGTGAAGTCCGACCCCGGACCGTTGGGTCTGGAAACCCTGCTCACCGAGATCGACAAGCTCAAGACCGTGCAGGCCCCGGGGCTCCCCGATGAGCCGTTCGGAGGTGTGTCGGAACAGAAAGCCGTTGTGGTCGCCCTCGCCCCCCATCACCGGGTTTTGCGTGCCTGCACCGGCCCGGACCGCGTGCGGGTATCAGGGCTCCTCAACGGCGTCGGACCAGGTCACCAGCCCGTACCGGTAGGCGAACACGGCGGCCTGCACCCGACTCGCCACCCCGAGCTTGGTCAGGATGCGGGCCACGTGCACCTTGGCGGTGCCCGGCGTGATTCCCAGCTCATGGCCTATGAGCGCGTTCCCGTGCCCCCGTGCGACCAGGCGCAGCACCTCGCGCTCCCGGTCGGTGAGGTCCTGTGCCCGACGCGGCGGGGTCCGCGGCGAGGTCCGCGCGAACCGGTTGATCAACCGAGGCGTCACACGCGGGTCGATCACCCCCTCGCCGCGCGCCGCCGCCCGCACCGCCGTCACGTACAGCTCCGGTTCGCTCTCCTTCAATAGGAACCCCACCGCCCCCGACTGGAGCGCTCCGAACAGGTACTCGTCCAGATCGAAGGTGGTCAGCATGATCGTGGGCGGTGCCGGGACCAGCCGGGCCAGTTCCCGGGCCGCCGCCACCCCGTCCATGCCAGGCATGCGGATGTCGGTGAGGACCACGTCCGGCCGCAACCGTCGTGTCATGGCGACCAGTTCGACCCCATGGGCGGCGGCGCCCACCACGGTCACGTCCGGAGCCGCCCCGAAGAGTAGTCGCAGCCCCTCCCGCGCGGCGGGTTGGTCGTCGGCGACCAGGAGCCGGATCACGTCCACGCGTCCCTTCCGTTCCCGGCGGGCGCCACGGGGAGCACGGCCCGCACCCGCCAACCTCCCCCCGACCCGAACCCGGCCTCGACTCGACCGCCCAACTCCTCGGCGCGTTCGCGTATCCCCCGCAGTCCCAGCCCGGTCGCCGCGATCCCCCGACCGGTGGCGGCCCCGGGCGGAGGGGTGCCGTCGTCGACCACGTTCACCAGCAGCCCGGCGACGCCCTGTCTGGCCAGGCACACGGTCACGCGCCGGGCCGACGAATGCCGCAGCGCGTTGCCCAGGGCCTCCTGCACGATCCGGTAGACGCCCTCCGCCACCTGCGGGTGGACCTGTTCGTCCAGACCCGGCGGCAGCACCAGGTCCACGGCCATGCCGATCCCCTCCACCGCCTCCACCAACCGCGGCAGATCCGCCAACCGCACCTCCGGCGGCGGGGGCTCGTCCCAGCGCTCCTCACGCAGGGGCTCCAGCAGTTCCCGCAACTCGCCCACCGCCCTCCCAGCGGCGTCGGCGATCGCCGACAGTACCCGGTCCGGGTCGGCCTGCGGCCCGCGAAGCGACTCGCGTCCGCCCACGGCCAACAGTCGGATCGCGCTCAGGTGGTGCCCGGCGATGTCGTGCACATCCCGAGCGATCCGGGCCCGTTCCCGAGCGCGCTCCCGCTGGATTCGGGAGCGTTCGGCGCTACGCCGCTGCCCCGCCCGCTCGGTGCGCATGCGCAGGAGCAGTCCCACGAGCATCGGCAGGACCCCGGTCAGCGCGATCATCACGATCTGCGGCGGGTTCCCCCACAACAGGCCCGGCTGCTCCGCGCTCAGGGTGAACAGGGCCAGGATCCACGACACCGAGAGCGCGCCGACCAGGACTGCCGGAGCCCGGTACAGGACCGCTGACCCGGCGGCGAAGGCGGCCAGCGCCTCCGGTAACGGGGCCTCCACCCCCAGGACGACTGCCAGCGCGAGCGCCGCGGCGGCGGTGGCGGTGGCCACCGCCACCGGGTACCGGCGCCGCCACACCAGCGGCAGGCAGGCGCAGACCACCAGCACGGGCAGTCCCCACCACGATGCCTCTGCGGCGCCCGAGATCCCCGCCCAGACGAGTGGCACCGCCCAGCCCGCGGCGATCAGGGGGTCCCGAGCGGTGTCCGGCAGTCGGAGCCGTCGGCCGTGCGGCCCCTGGGGCACCAAAGTGCCCAGTGCGCCCGTTCGGGTCCAGGTCGTCTTCATCCCCTCATGGTGGATCATGGAACGCCCTCCGTCGTATGCCGAACGGTATAAGGGTGCGCCTCTGCCGTTCGGCGGACGCGCTCCGGGGCCCGTACCGGCAGGCTGCCGGGCATGGACACCGAATCCGGAGCCCCACGGGCCCACGCCGAGGGCCGCCCCGCACCCCCGCCCAGGCTGCTGCTCCTCGACGTGCTGCGGGGAATCGCCATCCTGGGCACCCTCGCCACCAATATCTGGCTCTTCCTGCCCGGCGTCGCCGAGTCGGCGGGTGCCTTCAGAGCGGTGCTGGATCCGCTGCTCAACGGCAAGTCCTACGCGTTGCTCGCGATGATGTTCGGCATCGGTCTGGCCGTGCAGCACCGGTCCGCGGCCGCGCACGGCCGACCCTGGCCCGGCCGTCACGGGTGGCGCCAGCTCCTACTACTGGTCGAGGGCGCGTTGCACACCGTGCTGCTGTTCGCCTGGGACGTCCTGATGGGCTACGCCATCACCGCGCTGTTGGTCGTGTGGCTGCTGAGGCGCTCGGGGAAGGCCAGAACGGTGGTGATGTGGACCGCGCTGGGGACGAACCTCGTTCTCATGAGTGCGTTCACCCTGCTGTTCACCCTGTTCCCGGCCGGTGATCCCGACCCCGCTACGGTCGGGGCGCAGGAACTCCTCTTCATCGAGGGCGCCTACCCCGAGCAAGTGGCCCAACGGTGGGCGGGGTTCTTCGGCACCCGGGCGGAGATCCTCGTGGCCCTCCCCATGTGCCTCTTCCTGTTCCTGCTGGGGGTACGGCTCTACCGGTCGGGCGCTTTCGACGACACCGCGCAAGGACGGCTGGTCCGCGGGCGGCTGCTGGCCTGGGGGCTGGGACTGGGGCTGCCGCTGTGCGTTCTGGGTTCGGTGGTACCCGAACTCGGCACGGCCCACCGGTACGCCCTCTCCAGCCTGTTGATGCTCGGATACGTGGGTCTGACGGGATGGCTGCTGGACCGGGTGCGTGGGAACGGGCAGGTGGTCCGCTCCCTGCGCGCGGTGGGACGCACCGCCCTGACCTGCTACGTCCTACAGAACCTGCTGGGGTCGGTGGTCTTCTACGGCTGGGGGCTGGGCTTGGCGGGGATCCTGGTGGGGGCCGGTCCGACCGTGGTCGCGGCGACGGTCGCGGCCGCTTACTGCACGATCGTTCTGATCCTGGTCACCGCCGCCAGGATGTGGTCGCGCCGGTTCGCCCGGGGGCCTCTGGAATCCGTCAGTGCCCGGGTGCTCGCGCTGTTGCCGGAACGCCGCTGAGGCGTGTCCGGCGAATTCGGGGCGAAGGTCCTGTCCGGTCGTGCACGTAGCTGGACCAGGACGGCGGCGGTCCTGACGGGTAGTTCTCCGAGTAGACGCCGAGGGATAGACCGTTGGGGGTGCGATCGCACGGTGGGATGCCTTCACCGCCCGGGGCCCTGGAGGAGCACGGCCGTGAAGCGGGTGGTCGGCGCTACGGGGGCTTCGAGAACCGCACTCCCGAGGCGGTCACCTCGCGCCCGGTCGGGACGACTACGCGTCGCCGGACCCCTGGCAGGAGCCGGACCTGACTCCGTTGCCGACCGTCTCCCTGCCGCGCCCGCGCGAGATCCAGCGCCTGCTGACCCAGACCGCGGCCGCGATCGCGCAGGGGCAGCTGACGCCGGCCGAGATCGACCGGGCGATGCGCGGCGTCGAGCAGGTGCGCACAGCCAGGAGCCGGTTCTACGACGGGCTGAGCGAGGGGTCCAGGAACCGGCGTCACTGATGTCGCGCCCAGGCGGGGCTCGGCGGGCGACCGGCAGTACCCGGGGCTCGCCCCCGTGACCCCCGGGTTCCACGTGGGGACTTGGCGCGCACCCCGAGCGCCGGGCCGGAGCCCGTCCGCGCCAGAATCTCGCGCGGGCCGCCTGAACTGGGTAAACGCAGGCCGTTGCCCCTTTCCGGTTTATCTTGTGAGCACCCCGGACGGCGGCACTCGTTCACCACACGCCGGCTCGTGACCAATTCTTCCCCCGTGGGAAGACGTCGAAGTTCGACCTTCGAGCGAGCATCGGATCGTAGGTCAGCCAGAATCGGGGGGATCTCGCTCTGGTGCACGATGAAGCCGCCATGGCCCCCGCACGTGGTCATGACGGGGTCCTGGGCGTTGTCGTGCACGGGGTCGAAGAAGTAGGTCTCAGGGAACTTCGGCCCGCGAGAGATGCGAACTCGGCCCTGTACCCGGTCAGGACCGCGCCGGTGGTACTCGGCCGCGTAGGGCCCCGTGAGCCAGAAGGCGTAAGGGGGCAGTGTCTGGATTCCTCAGAGGGAGCCACGCTCATCGCTCATGAGCCGATTCCACCACACCAACGTGCCGAGCAGCCTGAGTTCGCGAACCCTGAGCTCGTGTTCTCCCACCGTTAGGACAGACACACGAAGCTACTCACGGGTTACTTTGTGGCTCACCGTAGCTTCGGGAGAACTGGGCCTAATAAGAGGTACCACCGGAACCTGCCTACCACTATCGATGTCGGTGGTGGCTGGAAGGCCGGTCGGATGAACACCGATGACGAACAGCGTGATCACGGCTTGAGCAGGGTCCCGCCGGTCGTCGACGGGGACGGGGGTTTCGAGGGCGAAGAGGACTGAGCGGCCGGGAAAGCCGGAAGGGGTGATCAGCCGCTGACCGTGCGCAGAAAGTGATCGGCGTCTTCCGGCTCGCCGAGTCGGCCCAACTCCAGCCAGGAACCGTCCGCGAACGCGAGCCGGAAGGTGGCGTACCCGCGCGGCTGGCCCGCCTCACCGTCGATCCGGGCCTGGTCGAGGGTGAACTCCGTGACGGTCCGGAAATCGTCGGCCTTGGTCGGCGACAGCCGGCGGCGCGGGGACGCTGCCACGCAGATGCGGTCGCGGGTCAGCATGACCAGGCGTTTAGGGCTGGGCGAGTACCCGTACCAACGCAGCAGCAGCCGGCCCGCGGTCAGGTTCCAGTCCCCGTCGAAGACCCCGTTGGTCGGGTCCTGCCCGCGATCCCTCCCACGAGAACGGCCACGGCCCGAACGCTGTGTGTCGGGTGGAGACGGCTGCCCGGTCCGACCGTCACGACCCCGTCCCGACAACCGTCGGTCGAGTCTACGGCCGAGGCCGTCCAGCAAGATCATCGGTACGACCACGAAGAAGAACACCACGGCTCCGACGTACCACAACCAGTGGTGGCGCGATTTCAGGCGTCCTTTGCCGGCGGCACGGTGAACGTCCTTGGGCGGCGCGGGGATGGGTTTGTGGATCTCGCACCAGACCAAGGCCACGGGTTCCTCGCCCAGGATCTTCCGCGCCCGCCGCCGCACCTTGCCCTTCGCCATGCCAAGATCCTAGCGCCGGCCTTCCACCAGTGGGCGGTGGGCAGGCGGTCGGTGGCTGGAGCCGCTCTCCCTCAGCGAGACCGGCCGACGCCGCCGTCCGGGTTGTCGTTCGCGTCGAGCCGGTGTGGCAGCGCGGGCAGGCCGGGGAGGGTGTAGGTGTCGGCGTCGCACTCGTCCAGGCCGCACAACAGGGCGGCGTGCTGTCCACGGCTTCGCTCCGCCTCCACGGATCCTCCCTTCCCCTTGACCCGTTGTACGACGTACAACAAGGAGGAGTCCATGACCTGCCACCCGCCACGGGCCAAGACGCACCGAACCCCTCGCCCGACCCTCCTCGCACGACTCGAACGCGCGCTCTACCGAGGAGACCAGGCCTCCCCCACCACCCTCATGCGCGCGATCAACCGCCTCGACGCCCTGCTGTACGCCTCGAACCTGCTCTCACCACGCCGGGCCGCGACACTGGAGGTGACCGGCAGGCGATCGGGACGTCGACTTTCACTGCCCGTCGCCGTCACCCACCTGTCCGGCGAGCGCTATCCGGTGTCGATGCCGGGCGAGAACACGAACCGGGTGCGCAACGTCCGCGCGGCGCACGGCCACGCGGTACTGCGCAGCGGAGGAGCCGAACCGGTCACGCTCCACGAGATCCCCGTCGACGAACGCGCACCCGTGATCCGCCACTACCTCGCCATCGCCCCGGGCGCCCGCCCCCACATACCGGTGGACCCACGCGCGCCCCTGGCGGAGTTCGAACGCGTCGCGCACCGTCATCCGGTCTTTCGTATCGCCTCACGCGAAGATCGTCCGCCCTCACCGACCCCGTGAAAGACCGGCGACGCTCAGGGGACACCGTCCGGGCACCGAGCCCTCGCGAAGGGTTCTCCGTCAGGGCTCCTGGGCGGGGACGGGAAGCGGGTGGGTGGCGTTCATCGCCTCGACCGCCGCGACCAGAGGGGCCAGCCCGGGGTTCTCGGCGGCCTCCTCCAACGCCTGGGCGAAGGCGGTGTCGTTGGTCGGCCGCGCCTGCTCCAAAAGCTCGAGGCCGGCCTCGGTGACGTCGGTGTAGATACCGCGACGGTCGGTCGGGCACAGGTAGCGCGAGAGCAGACCGCGCTCCTCCAGCCGGGTGACCAGCCGGGTGGTGGCGCTCTGGCTGAGCACCACGGCGTCGGCGACCTGCTTCATCTGAAGGTGGCCGCCCTCTCCGTCGTGTTGGCGGCTGAGCACGTCGAGCAGGGAGTACTCGCGCACGCTCAAATCGTGTTCGGTCTGCAGGGCGCGTTCGATACGCGTCTCGATCCTGCCGTGGAGCAGGTAGAGCGCCGCCCATCCGTTGGCGAGGGCGGTCAGCGCGGGATCGGTGGCGGTCATGGGTCCTGTCTCCTTCTGGGTGCCGACACCCCCAGGATAAGCTCTGCTGAAAATACCGGCCAGCACATATAGAACGCGCCCGCAAATATCATGTGCGTGGTTCGCGAAACCAGGCCACACCCGTCAACCGGCCTCCAGAATCCGCACCCGCTCCACACCCTCCTCCAAGAACCCCGCCAACACCCACCCCTCGGCCTCCACCTCCTCACACTCGGCCCTCGACAACGGCCGAAGCGGCGCCACCTCCAACCACCCCCGACCATAGGTCCAGGTCGCGGCCGCACGCCCATCCACCAACACCGCCCTCTGTCCCGCCACCGACAACCCCAGATGAGCCTCATCGATCACCCGACTCCGATCCCGATAACCCAGGATCGCGTTGTCGAACGCCGGCAGGAACCGCACCGGCGCCGGCGTATCCGGATCCGGACGCGGCGCCTGCTCCAGATCCCACAACCGGCGCCCCCGCTCATCCCGGAACGACACCAACTCCGGCTCCAACTCCCGCACCGCCGCCGGCAACCCCGCCAACCCGCACCAGGCCCGCACATCGGCCGTGGTGGCCGGCCCGAACGCCGCCAGATACCGCCGCACCAACTCCCGCCCCACCGGATCGCCCCGCTCGGCCGGCGGATCGACCTCACACCCCAGCCACGTCTCCAACGGCAGATTGCGCACCCCCGCCCTGACCTTCCACAACCCCCGAGGCGGCAGCTGCGCCATCGGCACCAGCGCCGCCACCACCAACTCGCCCAACGCCCGCCGCGACACCGCCGGCCAACGCCCCTCCAAAGCCTCGGCCAACTCACGCATCGTGCGCGCACACCCGTCGGACATCACCTCACGCCCGGCCCGCGCGACCTCCTCCAGATCCAGACCCGCCAACTCACTCCGATAGACGCCCAGAACCTTCTGCCGCAACATCGCCTCATGACGCGAACGCCACGCCAACGCGTCCCGCGCCGCCACCAGATGGACCGTGCGCCGCATCAGATGGGTGCGCACCACCGCCCGACCGGTCAACGCGGCGTCCGACATCCCCACCTCGAAACCGGACAGACGCGACCACAACCCCACGAACGGCTCCTGGGGTTCCTGCGCCTGCACCCCGCACAGACGCGCCACCGCCTCCGGCACCGACCACTGCGAACGCTCCAACAACGACTGCCGCGCCAACATCGCCCGATTCAGCGCACGAACCCCCAGAACCGTCACCGGCCGACCCCCTCCAACACCCGCACACCACCCCGAAGGGCGCTTCTCGCACACCAGGGTCCCCAACGTCCAGGACACCCCCCGTCCTGCACTCGAAAAAACACGATGCGCCCACCCACCCCCATGACCCAGGATCGACCCCCATGGAGCACACCCCACCCGAACCCGTCCTCGCCCTGGCCGAAGACGCCGCCCGACGCCACCACCTGCACCCCGACCGGATCCACCCACTGCCGGCGGGGGAGGCCAACCACGTCCTCGCCCTGGGAGAACACCTGCTCCTGCGCGTGCCCCGCACCCCCGAACACGCCCACGACCTGGCCAAAGAAGCCGAAATCCTCCCCCTGGCCCACGCCGCCGGACTGCCCGTCCCCCACCCGATCGAACACCACACCACACCCCGGCCCCACATGATCCAGACCCGCCTACCCGGCCACGACCTGCACGGCCACCACCCCACCACCCGACTCCTCACCGAACTGGGCCACCACCTCGCCCACCTGCACCGACTCCCCACCCGCACACTCACCCGCACCCCCCACCAGGACGACACCACCCGCCCCCACACCCTCATCCGACGCCTGCACCACACCGGACACCTGGACCCCG
This sequence comes from Nocardiopsis alba, assembly GCF_000710955.1. Taxonomy (NCBI): domain Bacteria; kingdom Bacillati; phylum Actinomycetota; class Actinomycetes; order Streptosporangiales; family Nocardiopsidaceae; genus Nocardiopsis; species Nocardiopsis alba. The sequence goes on along the minus strand of NZ_BAZE01000002.1, from coordinate 79,674 downwards.
ACACCGCCCACTGGCTCCACACCTGGTACCGGCACCTGGAAACCCACCTGCCCCCACACCCACCCGAAACCGTCCTGATCCACGGCGACCTGACCCCCGCCAACCTCCTCACCGGCCACGACGGCACCCTCACCGGCATCGTGGACTGGGGCGACGCCGCCCTGGCCGACCCGGCCGTGGACTTCGCCAAACTCCCACCCCACCGACTCACCCCCGTCCTCAACGGCTACCTGACCACCCTGAGCCTCGAAGACGACACCCTCACCTGGCGGGCCCGTATCCTGCACCACCAGCTCACCTGGGCCCTGGCCCGCCTGAAGGACCCACACCCCCACCCCGACGCCCGCCACTGGAGCGCCCCACCCCACAGCCGACTCCTCGGGCTACTGCGCCTGTTCGCCACCCACCCCGACCCCACCTGGCGCGCCCTGACCCCACCCGGCTGACCACCGCACCCTCGCCCCCACGGGCGCGGCACCGCGAAAACCCCTCACACGTGGGCGCCGATCCACCCCATCTGCGCCTCCACGATCCCCTCCAACACCCGCCGATCCGCGAAACCCCCCTCCAACAGACGTAACGGCCCCGCCACCAACGACAACCGCTGCGCCCACGCGTACAGACCCAGACGCGCCCCGTCCAACCCCGGCACCTCCAACGACCGGTACAGGTCACCGAACCGCAACCGCACGAACACGTGCTCCCACTCCACGTCGAAGAACATCGTCCCCTCCACATCGATGAGCACCGGCTCCCCACCCGCGCCCACCAGCACATGGTCCGGACCCAACTCGCCGTGCACCAACCCGTAACGACGACGAGGCTCCACCCGGGCCGCGGCCTCCACCACTTCGCGCTCCACCCGCCCACGCACCGCCGCCAGATCCGGACGCCGCCGCGCCCCCTCGGCCAGATCGCGCAGAGCCCGCTCCAGAACCAGCCGCTCACAGGCGCCCTCACCCCGGACCGCCCCCGAGACCCGCCCCCACCCGGAACCGCGCAGGGACGCCATCGTCTCCAACACCGACCCCAGCCGCTCCACCACCCTCATCCCCGCACGCCGATCCCGCGCCAACAACCCCTCCAGGTCGGGGCCGGGCACATCCTCCACCACCGCCATGTCCACCCCCGGCCCCGGATGGTCGCGTTCGACCCACTCCACCGCCGGCACCCGCACCCCCGCCCCCTCCAACACCCGCGCCGCACCCAAGAACAGATCCAACCCATCGGGATCGGCGAAGGGCCCCTCCCGCTCCACCGCCGCCTCGGGCCACCGATGCTCCGCCCGCCCCCACACATAGACGACCACATCACGGCCACCCTCGACCCGCACCCGATAGACGCCCTTACGCGTCCCACCGCGCAGCCGCTCCACCCCCACCGCTCGACCCCGCCCACCCAGAGCACGAGCCGCCACCGCGACGATCGCCCCCGGATCGGTCCGCCCACCGACAGCGCACATCCACAACACCCCACACCGAGAAGAGGCCACACGAAAGCCCGAACCTACCGCCCCCACCCCAGGCGAGTTCACCCCACCGCAACGATCGGCCCCGGAGCGTTCACTCCCCGTTACACCACACCGACTAGCGTCGACCCGTCCCACACCCGAACACCGAAAGCGAACCCCCATGACCGCGCTCCCCCGCTCCACGGTCCACCTCGCCCTCGCCCTCGCCCTGCTCGGCGGCGCCGCCCTGTCCCTGACCCCCGCCGCCGTCCACGCCCAGCCCGCCCCCACCGTCCAAGGCCCGACCGAACGCATCACCCTGTCCCCCACCGCCGACCCCACCACCTCCCAGACCATCACCTGGCGAGGCGACCACGGCGACACCGCCCTGGTCCGCTACGCACCCGCGGACGACCCCGAACAGACCCGCGACGTCCAAGCCCACATCAGCACCGAGGCCGCCGGCACCTACTACACCGCCACCCTCACAGGCCTGACCCCCGCAACCGCCTACGACTACCGGGTCGGCGACGGCGACACCACCCTCAGCGACCCCCACACCTTCACCACCGCCGCCCCGGACGACACACCCTTCGACTTCCTCTACTTCGGCGACACCCAGAACGACATCACCGAAGAGGCCGCCCCCGTCGTCCGCGCCGCCCTCCAGGCCCAACCCGACGCCGCCCTGGCCCTACACGCCGGCGACCTCATCAACACCTCCACCAACGACGCCCAATGGGCCGAGTGGTACGACGCCTACGGGCCCGCCGCCGTCAAGATGAACCAGCTCGCCGCCCCCGGCAACCACGAATACTCAGGCACCACCCTCAGCCCCCAATGGACCGGCCAGTTCCCCGGCTCCGGCAACGGCCCCACCAACGGCGCCGACCTCCCCGAAACCACCTACTACACCGACTACCAGGGCGTCCGCTTCATCGTCCTCAACTCCAACTACCGCAACGCCGCACCCATCAGCCGCAACGCCTGGCTCCAGGAACAGGCCCGATGGCTCGACCAGGCCCTGACCGACAACCCCGGCCGCTGGTCCGTGGTCACCTTCCACCACCCCGTCTTCTCCAACACCCCCGGCCGCGACAACCCCGAACTGCGCAACGCCTGGATGCCCGTCTTCGAGGACAACGACATCGACCTCGTCCTCCAAGGCCACGACCACTCCTACAGCCGCGGCAACCTCACCACCAACGACACCGACGACCCCACCGTCCAGACCGGCCCCGTCTACACCGTCGCCGTCACCGGCCCCAAGATGTACGACGCCCACGAAGGCAACTGGACCGACAACGGCGCCCGCGTCCGCGCCCACGCCACCGACACCCAGACCTACCAGTCCATCGAGGTCGACGGCACCACCCTGGAATACCAGGCCCGCACCATCGACGGCCAGATCATCGACGCCTTCACCATCGTCAAGGACGACCAGGGCAAGACGGTCACCGACCGTCTCTAACCCCCCGCACGTCGGGTGCCCGGGCGAAGCGCCCGGACACCCGACCCCTCACACCGGCTCCGGCTCCCGATCCAACAACGCCCGCGCCCGCCCACGCACCCGCTCCACCCGCTCACCCGGCACCGAAACCGCGGGCTCGCCCACGGCCACGGCCACAGCGGCCTCCACATCGCCCAACGCCTCCACCAGACGGTGCCGACACCCCGCCCCACCACAAGCCGACACCCGCGCACAGGCCCGCTCGCACTCGACCAACGCCCCCTCCAACCGGGCCCGCGCACCACGATCGGCCACCACCACACAGACCACCAACCCCACCACAGCGCCCAACACCGTGGCCGCCGTACGCTCCACCACCAGATCGAACGTGCCCTCACCCGGCCGGGCCAACGCCGACAACGCCAACGTCAACGGCGTCACGCACACGATCGCGTACGCGTAGTTGGTCATCACCACCAACTCCGCCCCCACCTGGCAGGCCACCACCAAAGCGATCACCACCCACACCGACGAGATGTCCACCAGCGCGAACACCCCCACCGCCACCACCGCGCCCACCACGGTCCCCACCCCGCGCTGCACCGTCCGATGCCAGGTCGCCGACACACCGGCGACCTGCAACACCGACGCCGCCGACACCGTCGCCCAATACCCATGGCCCAGCCCCCACAGCCACGCCACACCACCGGCCACCACCGACGCCACCGCCACACGCACCACCCAGGCGCCCGAAGCCCGCCCCCACCGAACAGATCCTCACCGCCGCCCGCGAACACGACACCCTCGTCATCGCCGACGCCACCCAGGCAGCCGGCTGGCACCCCCTGAACGCCACCCACTTCGACGCCCTCGTCTGCTCCGCCTACAAATGGCTCATGGCACCCCGCGGCCTCGCCCTGGCCTACATCGCCCCCACCCTCCGCGAACGCCTACGCCCCATCAACGCCGGCCCCAGCGCCGACCGCCACCCCGCCCACGCCTTCTACGCACCCCACCCCGACACCAGCCCCCACGCCCGCGGCCTCGACCTGTCCCCCAACTGGTTCGCCACCCTGGCCGCCGCCCCCGCCCTCCAAACCCTCCTCGACACCGGCATCGACAAGATCCACACCCACAACACCCACCTGGCCGACCGCTTCCGCGCCCACCTGGACCAACCACCCGCCCACTCGGCCATCACCACCGTCACCACCCCCGGCGCCCTCCAGACCCTGCGCGAAGCCGGCATCATCGCCACCGAACGCGGCGGCCACACCCGCCTGGCCTTCCACCTCTACAACACCGAAGCCGACGCCGACCTGGCCGCCCACACCCTCACCCGCTGACCCCCGACCGGGGACCGCGCCCTCCCCAGGACACGAAAAAGGAGGGGGCGGGCCCCAAGACCCCGCCCCCTCCACGTGTTCGAACCCCTTCGAACACCCCGCTCAGGGCACCAACCCCGCACGCTCGGGCCGCACCGTACCCAACACCCGCTCCACCGCGATCTCGATCACCACCCGCTCCGGATTCTCCCGCGGCCGCCGATACCGCTCCTCATACCGACGCTCGGCCTCGGCCACCGCCCCACGATCACGCACCACCCGCGCACGACCCTCCAACGTCGACCACCGCGCACCCTCCACCTGCGACACCGACACCCGCGCCCCCGGACGCGCCGCCAGATTCCGCGCCTTATAACTGGCCCCCGAACAGATCACCCGCGCCAGATGCCGCTCCGGGTCATAGGTCACCCCCACCGGCACCTGATGGATACTCCCGTCCGGACGCGGCGACGCCAACATGCACAACCGGTACTCGCCCCAGAACACCAGGAAGGGATCCTCCACACCGGACCCTTCCACCTCCGACACCACCTCGGACACACGACCTCCCACCATCGAAACCACGGGGAACACCCCCACCACCAGCATCCCAGCGCCCCCGCACCACCCTCACCGACCCCCGCCCACCCACATGTTCGAACCCCTTCGAACACCCCCGAGAGCGCACACCGCCCCGTGGCCCCCTACGGCGGACCCCCGCCCTCCTCCCACGACCGAAGACGCGAACGCCACCCGCGGGCCACCACCGGGACACCGCACACCCGTGGGCTCGACGGCGGCCGGGGAACGCACACCGAAGGCCGCCCCCGGATACGGGCGACGAGGAAAAGAGAGCGGCGGACCACCCCGCGCACGACAAGGGACGCCCACCGGAACCACCCGTCCCGACAGACGCCCCCTCTTCACCCCGGTCATCTCTCCAGACCGGGGCGCGCACCCCTCACAGGTGCGGCGTGACCAGATCGACCACGTTGCCCTTGCTCGCCGGGCCGATACGCGTGGCCACGATGCTCCCGCCCTTGAACACATACAGCGTGGGAATCGCCGTCACGTCGTACTCGGGCGGCGTCTCGGGGCTACGGTCGATGTCTAACCGCGCGACCGTCAACCGACCGTCGTACTCCTTGGCGACCTCGACCAACACCGGATCCAACGCCCGGCACACCGCACTCCACTCCGCGCGAAAGACCGCGAGCACCGGCCCCGCGACCCGGACGACCTTCGCCTCGAAATCAGCGTCGGTGACATCGACGACGGTACCGCTCATCAGGGGTGACTCCTTTTCTCCAGAGGGAACGGCGACACCAGGGCCACCGCGCATTCGAACAACCATCGAACAGACCCGGACGAGCGCTCCTCGACGAACACGAGAACGACCACGCCCGACGAAACCGGCACCACCACGGAACCGGACCGGCGCCCTACACCCCGACGGAGGACGCACCCCGGAAAGGTCTTCGACCAGGACACCGGTAAAGACCACCCCGACAGCCAGGGGACGAACCGAACAACGGAGCACTCTCCTTCACACGGGCCGCAGGAGGGAGGACGACGCCACCAACGCGAACGACCCCCAGGGCCCGAGAACCCCGAACGCCATCACGAAACGCGACGAACCGATCACACGATCATGCCGGCCGGCCACCCCTCACCGAAAGACCCCAGGTCAAACACCCCACTAACACACCAACATCCCGGAAACCACCCAAACGCCCGAAACACCCCACTACCTCCCCCGCCTAGAAAAAACCCGCCCACACCCCCACCACACCCGCTACCATCACCGGTCCCCACAAAGAAAAGAGCCCCGAATGCACCCCATCACCACACCCCACACCACCGGCACCCTCACCCGCCCCCACGGCCAACACCTGCACTGGCAAGAACACGGCAACCCCCACGGAACACCCCTCCTGGGCATCCACGGCGGCCCCGGCGCCCACTCCAACCCCCGCTGGTCCCAACTCGCCGACCCCCACCACTACCGACTCATCCTCATCGACCAACGCGGCACCGGCGCCAGCACCCCCAACGCCGCACACCCCCACACCGACCTCACCCACAACACCACCGGCCACCTCATCGCCGACTTCGAAGCCCTACGCACCCACCTGAACATCGACCGATGGCACCTCCTCGGCGCCTCCTGGGGCACCTGCCTGGCCCTGGCCTACGCACAAACCCACCCCCACCACATCCACTCCCTCACCCTCCTGGCCGTCAACACCGGCACCCGACGCGAAATCGAATGGATCACCCACGACATGCGCCGCGTCTTCCCCCACCAATGGGAAGAATTCCGCGCCGCCGCCGGACCCGACGCCGACCCCCGCAGGCTCCCCGCCGCCTACAGCCGACTCCTCGCCCACCCCGACCCCACCATCCGCCACGACGCAGCCCTGGCCTGGTGCCGCTGGGAGGACACCCACGTCGCCACCACCCCCGGCCACACCCCCAACCCCCGCTTCGACGACCCCGCCTTCCGCGCCACCTTCGCCCGCCTGGTCACCCACTACTGGGCCAACGACTGCTTCCTCGAACCCGACCAACTCACCCGCGACCTCCACCGCATCACCCACCTACCCGCCACCCTCATCAACGGCCGCCTCGACATCAGCGGCCCCAGCGACATCGCCCACGACCTCGCCGCCTCCTGGCCCGGCGCCCACCTCGTCATCGTCGACAACGCCGGCCACACCTCCGACCACCACGGCGTCGGCCAAGCCGCCAAAGACTCCCTCGACCGCATGCGCACCCTCTGAACACGAAAAAGAGGGCCGCCCCACACCCGACGACCCCCACCACACGCACAACCCACCCACCCCATCAGCCACAATGACCAACAACCACCACACAACCCCGAAAGGCCCCACACACCACCATGCCCATCCCCAAAGCCGAACTCCACCTGCACATCGAAGGCACCCTCGAACCCGAACTCGCCTTCCAACTCGCCCACCGCAACAACATCACCCTCCCCTACCCCGACGTCCCAACCCTGCGCGACGCCTACTCCTTCACCGACCTCCAATCCTTCCTCGACCTCTACTACCGGCTCATGGACGTCCTACGCACCGAAGCCGACTTCCACGACCTGGCCACCGCCTACCTCACCCGCGCCGCCGCCCAAGGCGTCCGCCACGCAGAGATCTTCTTCGACCCCCAAGCCCACACCCAACGCGGCATCCCCCTCGAAACCGTCATCAACGGCCTCACCTCCGCCCTCGACACCAGCCTCCAAGACCACGGCATCTCCACCCACCTCATCCTGTGCTTCCTACGCGACCAGAGCGCCCAGGACGCCATGGACACCCTCGACGCCGCCCGCCCCCACCTGCACCACATCACCGCCGTAGGCCTGGACTCCGCCGAAGTCGGCAACCCACCCGAAAAATTCACCGAGGTCTTCCAAACCGCCGCCGACCTGGGCCTACGCCGCGTCGCCCACGCCGGAGAAGAAGGCCCCGCCACCTACATCTGGAACGCCCTGAACCACCTGGGCGCCGAACGCATCGACCACGGCATCCGCTGCATGGACGACCCCGAACTCATCACCCACCTGGCCACCACCCAGACCCCCCTCACCGTCTGCCCCTTCTCCAACGTCCGCCTACGCGCCGTCCCCACCCTGGACCAACACCCCCTGCCCGCCATGATGGACGCCGGCCTCCTGGTCACCGTCAACTCCGACGACCCCGCCTACTTCGGCGGCTACGTCCACGACAACTACCTCGGCCTCCAACACCACCTCGGCCTGACCGACGAACAACTCCGCACCCTGGCCCGCAACTCCTTCACCGCCTCCTTCCTGACACCCGAACGCCGCGACGCCCTCATCGCCCAGGTCGACGCCCACACCTTCTGACCCCCCACACCGACACAGGAGGGGGACCACCCCACACGGTGGTCCCCCTCCTCCATGTCCGCCCCCGGACCGCTCACCGCCAGACCAACGACCCCCCATGCTCACCCGCGTACCCCACCACCCGGCCGTCCACCGCCACCGCGAAATCCGTATCCACACCACCGAAGGCCCCCTCCCACTCCGGGAAGACCGCCCCACTCTCATTCGACACCCACGTCACGTCCAACCCCCGCACCAACCCCTCGAACCGCACCCGATCCACCCGCGACAGATACGCCAACACCGCACTGTGCAACACCACCGGCCGCACCCCCGCCGGCACCCGCTCCACCACCCCGGGCAACTCCTCCAACAGATCCCCCGCCACCATCCACGCCGGCTCCCGCGCCGCCACCGACGCCGCCGCCCGCAACCGCGCCACCCTCTCCAACTCACCCTCACCCGGCCACACCAACGCCGCCAACCAGTCCACATCACCCCCATCGGCCGGATCCAACGGATTCATGTCGATCCCCGCCCGCCACACCACCTCCGGCACCCTCTCGGGTATCGGAACACCCCCCGACGTCGCACACTCCAACACCACCGGACTCTCCACCGGCCCCACCACACCACCACCATCGAACCGATACCGATACCGGTCCGGATACAGACACAACCCCGCCGACGCCCCCACCTCGATCAACGCCAACGGCCCCTCCAAACCCGCCAACACCGGCAACAACGTCGCACACCGACGTGCCTCGTTGGTCTGCGTCGAACGCGACAGCACCACCTCCACCACCGCCTCCGAACGCTCGAGCACCCACCCCCGAAACGCCTCGAACGAGTCCACCGGCCCACCCAGAAACCGCACCGCCCCCAACCACAGGTTCGGCTGACGCTTATTACCCTCCGGAACCGACATCACCAACTCCAGCAACACCCGATCCCGCGCCAGGCCCCGCGCGATCCGCGCGTAGGCCGGCGAACCACCCCGCTCGAAATGGACCGCCATCCGCTCGAACCTCTCGGCCACCCGACCCGCGCCCTCCACCACGACACACCCCTTCGCAACAGACGAAAACGTGCGCCGACCCTACACACCCACCCCCACACCACCCCGCCCGCCCCCGTGCGAAAAACCCGCCAGAACCCTCACCCGCCCACGTCAGTCCCACCCGCCGAAGAACCCACCCACACGAACGGACCACCCGTGAGACTCATCGACCGCGGCCACCTGCACCACACCACCACCGCACCCACCCCACCCCCACCACCCCTGCTCCGGATACGCGACCTCACCCACACCCACCTGCACCACCTCGACCTGACCCTGCGCCCCTCAGAACACGTCGCCCTGGTCGGCCTGACCACCCCCGCCCGCACCACCCTCACCCGACTCCTCCACGGCCACCTCCACCCCACCCACGGCGACCTGCACACCACCACCGCCCTACACCACACACGACCCCACCCCACCCTCGCCCAGGCCATCACCGGACACACCCACCCCCACCCCGACGACCCCCACCTACACCACGCACTGACCGCGACCGGCCTCCACCACCACCCCCACACCACACCCCTGAAACACCTCCAACCCCACCTGGCCTCACACCTGCACCACGCCCGCACCCTCTACGCCCACCACACCCACGCCCACCTCCTCCTCATCGAACAACCCACCACCCCCACACCCCCGCCCACACCCACCACCGCACACCTGCCCCTCACCGACCACCCCACCCTGGCCCGCAACGCCGACCGCATCCTCCACCTCCACCACGGACACGTCACCGAAACCGGAACCCACCACCAACTCCTCATCCGCGGCGGCGCCTACGCACGCCTGTACGCCCTCCAAAGCACCCGCACCCACCTACACTGAGCCCGTGGCACCCGTAACCAAGGAACTCACCGTCGGCCAGGTCTCCCAACGCTCCGGAGTGGCCGTCTCCGCCCTGCACTTCTACGAACGCCAAGGCCTCATCCACAGCCGACGCACCTCAGGCAACCAACGCCGCTACCACCGCGACACCCTGCGCCGCGTCGCCTTCATCCGCATCTCCCAACGCGTGGGCATCCCCCTGGCCCGCATCCGCCAGGCCCTCGAACGCCTCCCCGAGAACCGCACCCCCACCCGCGCCGACTGGGCATCGGTCTCGGCCCAATGGCGCACCGAACTCGACGCCCGCATCACCCAACTCATCCGCCTCCGCGACGACCTGACCGGATGCATCGGCTGCGGCTGCCTGTCCCTGAGCTCGTGCACCCTGTCCAACCCCGACGACGAACTCGCCGCCACCGGCCCCGGCGCCCGCCGCCTCATGGTCGACCCCTTCAAGGACGAGACCACCTGAGACGACGAAAGCGGCCCCGCCCCCCACCAGGGAACGGGACCGCCCGCACACCACCGCGCCGGCCGCCTCAGGCGGCCGCGGCCTCATCCCGACCACGCCGCGCCAACTCGTCGGCGTGCTCGTTGCCCTCATCACCGCTGTGGCCGCGCACCCACTTCCACTCCACCTCGTGCTCGGCGGCCAACGCCTCCAGCCGCTGCCACAGATCCACGTTCTTGACCGGCTTCTTGTCCGCCGTCCTCCACCCGCGCCTCTTCCACCCGTGCACCCACGAGGTGATGCCGTTGCGCACGTAGGAGGAATCGGTGTGCAACACCACCGGCACCCGCCGCGTCAGGCTCTCCAACGCCTTGATGGCCGCCATCAGCTCCATCCGGTTGTTGGTGGTCTGCGCCTCGCCTCCGTACAGTTCCCGCTCATGCTCGCCATAGCGCAGCCACACACCCCACCCGCCCGGGCCGGGGTTGCCGCTGCACGCCCCGTCGGTGTAGATGACCACACGTCGCGTCGACCCCTGGTCGACCTCGTCCCCGTTGTGCATGCCGGGCAATCTACCGCCCCCACAGGTCACAAAAAGGCCACAACCCCCGAACAAAGTGCCACTTTCAGAGCCAATCGTGACCAATGGAGCCCCCAAAACGGCCATTTCAAACCACCTGAACAACCAAAGGCACCCCCACACCCCACCACCACCGACCACCCGACACAAAAAACGAGGGCGCCCCGGCCACACCGGAACACCCCCGCCACCGACGGAACCGACCACCTCAGGCCGGCTCCACCCCCAACTCACGCGCCCGCTCCACACGACGAGCGAACACACTGTCCGACATCTCGTTCATCTTCTTCAACACCCGCTTACGCTCACGCTTGGACAACCGATCCACGTACAAACGCCCGAACGTGTGATCGGTCTCGTGCTGAAGACAACGCGCGAAATACCCGCTCCCGCTCACCACCACCGCGTTGCCGTCCTTGTCCACCCCACGCACCGTCGCGTGCTCGGCCCGCCCCAACTCCGCGTGCGGACCCGGAACCGACAGACAACCCTCGTTCTCCACCACCACCGCGTCGGACACATCACGCTCGTCCAACACCGGATTGATCACATGCCCCACATGCCGCACACCATCATCATCGGGGCAGTCATAGACGAACAACCGCAGATCCACACCCACCTGGTTGCCCGCCAACCCCACACCCTCGGCCGCGTACATCGTCAAGAACATGTCATCGACCAGACGCGACAACTCCGCGCCGCCCAACATCTCCTCGGGCACATCGGCGTTCACCCGGTGCAGGACCTCCTCACCCGTCACCGTCACCCGCAGCACACGACCACGAGCCGCTTCCGGCGCCATATCCGGATAGTCCGACACCTCCCGCCCCTGAACGAAGACGGCGGGCACGGGCGTGGACTGCTCCGACATGGTCCTTCTCTCCGGGGAAACGGCCACCGACGGCGACACACCGCCACGGCCGATGAAAACGAACACCGACCGACGGCCCACCCCGGCCCCTAACGGAACCAGGCGTTGCCCTGAATGAAACACCGCGCCAGATAGTCGCGCAACGACACCACCACCAGGCGCCGCCGGTCACTCTCATGATCCCACACCACGATCCCCGGCCCGTAGTCCGTGTGCACATACGCGAACTGCGGACCCATGTCCGAATCACCGAAGAAGATCATCTCGTCGAAGGGCGCGTACAACTCCTCGTAATCCGGCTCACACCGCATCGCCAGATTGTCCTCCACCAACCGGCGCGCACCCCACACCACCGCGTCCCCGTACTCGTTGGTCACCCCATCGGTCTCACGCAACAACGACGCCAACTCGAACGGCAAAGGCAGCATCAAGTGCTTCTCCACCTCGGCCAGCATCACCTCATCGGCCGGATCACTCAGATCGGCCTCCGGATACATCTCCAGGATCAGTTCACGCCACACACCACCGATCATCACAGGTCATGGCAAGACACGGGAAATCGTGGTCGGCGAGTTGCGCCGAAAATCCACCCCACCACCCACCCGGATCACCACGAACACCCCAAACCCCCACAAAACCCCCAGCCCCGGAGGCCACCCCACCCACCAAAACCAACACCCGAAACCACCAACCCACTACAAAAAGTCACCAACCACCCCACACCCCACCCACACCACGAACCCACACACCACCCCCACCACCACAACGCACAATAGAACAACACCACCCACACCCACCCCTGGAAGAGACCATCATGGCCACCACCCGACCACCACGAACCCCCCACCACACCACCACGGCCTACCTCTTCCTCCTCATCTCCCACAACACCGCAGCACTCACCCTCACCCCCCTCGTCATCGCCTCAGGCCTCCTCACCCTCCTCTGGATCGGCCTCCCCTTCATCATCCTCACCGCACTCACCCTCCGCACCATCGCCAACGCCCAACGCACCACCCTCACCCACCTCCTCCACAAACCCCTCCCACCCCCCTACCGACCCCTCCCACCCACCGGCATCATCCCCCGCGTCCGCATCATCCTCACCGACCCCGCCACCTGGCGAGACCTCCTCTGGCTCACCACCTCACCCCTCCTCATCACCCTCGCCCTCATCCCCACCCTCCTCCTCGCCCACGCCACCTACCAAACCCTCTACGCCCTCCTCCTCTGGCACACCCACCCCCTCTACGACACCTTCACCGCCACCACCCAAACCCAAGCCCTCACCGCCCTCATCCCCGCCACCCTCCTCACCATCACCGCCACCCTCCTCACACCCCACACCACCCACGCCTACACACACCTATCCCAACTCATCCTCGCCCCCTCCGAAAAAGCCCGACTCACCGCACGCGTCGCCCACCTCGCCACCAGCCGCGCCGACACCATCGACACCCAAGCCGCCGAAATCCGCCGCATCGAACGCGACCTCCACGACGGAGCCCAAGCCCGCCTCGTCGCCCTCGGCATGCACCTCGCCATGACCGAACAGATCATCGAAACCGACCCCACCACCGCCCGCACCATGCTCGCCGAAGCCCGCGAAACCACCCGCCACGCCCTCACCGAACTCCGCGACCTCGTCCGCGGCATCCACCCACCCGTCCTCGTCGAACGCGGACTCGACGGAGCCGTCCAAGCCCTCGCCCTCACCCACCCCCTCCCCATCACCGTCACCACCCACCTCCCCGGCCGCCCCGCCGACCCCGTCGAATCCGCCACCTACTTCGCCATCGCCGAACTCCTCACCAACACCGCCAAACACTCAGGCGCCACCCACGCCCGAATCCACATCAACCACGGCCGCCAACGCCTCATCACCACCGTCACCGACAACGGCCACGGCGGAGCCCACCCCACCCCCGAAAGCGGCCTCAACGGCATCGCACGCCGCCTCGACGCCTTCGATGGCACCATGAACATCACCAGCCCACCCGGCGGACCCACCATCATCACCCTGGAGATCCCATGCGCGTTGTCATCGCCGAAGACCTCGCCCTCCTCCGCGACGGCCTCATAAGACTCCTCCAAGCCCACGACTTCACCGTCGTCGCCGCCGTCGACAACGGCCCCGACCTCCACACCGCCCTCACCCAACACAAACCCGACGTCGCGGTCGTCGACGTCCGCCTACCCCCCACCTTCACCGACGAAGGCCTCCAAGCCGCCATAGACGCCCGCACCCACCTCCCCGGTCTGCCCATCCTCGTCCTCTCACAACACGTCGAACAGCTCTACGCCCGCGAACTCCTCTCCGACCACACCGGCGGCGTCGGCTACCTCCTCAAAGACCGCGTCTTCGACATCGGCCAATTCATCGAAGCCGTCCGCCGCGTCGCCGCCGGCGGCACCGCCATGGACCCCGCCGTCATCTCCCAACTCCTCGCCCGCCAGGACAACCAAGGCCCCCTCGCCCAACTCACCCCCCGCGAACGCCAGGTCCTCGCCGAAATGGCCGAAGGACGCTCCAACTCCGCCATCGCAGGACGCCTCTACATCACCGAAAAAGCCATCAGCAAACACATCAACAACATCTTCACCAAACTCGACCTACCCCCCTCCTCCGACGACAGCCGCCGCGTCCTCGCCGTCCTCGCCTACCTCAACGGCCGCTAGAGCACCCACCACGAACAACAACGACCCACCCCCCGCACACAAAACGGCCGTGGCCCCCAAGGACCACGGCCGCACGCACACCCCCACCTACTCCCGACGCACCCGATACAGACCATCGATCTCCTCGGAGAACGCCCTCAACACAGCCTCACGCCGCAACTCACCCGAAGGCCGCACCAACCCCGACTGCACCGTGAACTCCTCCGCCAACACATGGAACGACCGCACCGCCAAATGCCGCGGCACACTCCGATTGGCCTCGTACACCAACCCCTGCACCTCACGAAGCAGATCACGATCCCCCGCGACCTCCTCCGGCGCCATCGACAACGGCCGACCATTCACCAAACGCCAATACTCCAACTGATCACGCACCAACGTCACCAGAGCACTCGCGAACGGCCGCCCCTCCACGATCACCAACACCTGACTGATCAACGGATGAGCCCGCAACCGAGCCTCGAACCCCGCCACCAACTCGGCGTCCTCACCCGAAACACCGGAAGAACCCTCCTCCTCCGGCTCCTCCACACCCGACTCCACGACCCCGGACCCGGCACCCTCACCCTCGGCAACCGCCCCCAGAACCGCCAACGCACGACGAGCCTCCTCGGCCCCCCGCCCCTCGACCGGACCCCCCGAAGACCCCTCAGAACCCTCCACCTCAACGACCCCAGAAACCCCCGAAGACGCCACAAAACGCCCAGGAACCTCCAACGCCGACGCCTGAGGCCTCACACGCCCCGACACCCGAACAAAACCCTCATCATCCACCTCGGCCGCCACACCCGTGGCCAACCACCCATCACGAAACGCCGCCCGCGTCCCCTCCACATCCGCCCAATAACCCAAGAACACCGCACCACCACGCAAGAACAACTCACCCTCACGCGACACCCACGGCTCCCGGCCCTCCACCACACGACCCACAGAACCCGCCACACGATCACCCACAGCGTTCGCGGCCACCACACCACCCGCCTCGGCGACCCCGTACACCTGCATCAACGGAACACCCAAACCGTTGAAATACGAATCCAGACGCTCCGACAACCCCCCACCCCAACACACCGCCACATGCACACGACCACCCAACGCCTCCCGCACCTTCGCGAAAGACCAATCGTGCATCGACCGCGACAACCGGGCCCAAGCACCCTTCTTCTTGTTCTGATCGAACTGCACCGCCGCGTCCACCGCCGCGTTGAACGCCCCCACCGAATTCCAGTCCGTCGCATGCGCGGTCGACCGCTCCGCACCATGCACACGCTCGAAGAACCCCGACGTCCCCACCAACACCGTCGGCCGGAACCTCAACAACTCACGACGCAACCCACCAGGCCGAGCCACACCCGCCCGCACCCGACCGGCCACACACGCCACCAACATCGCCAGACCCGAGAACTCCGACAGCGGCATATCCACCACCGCACTCGCCTTACCCTCGGGCAACTCCGACAACCGCGGCCACAACCGATCCACCACATCCGCCGCCGACGACAACAACGCACCATGCGAGAGCACCACACCCCGCATCGTCCGCGACACCGTACTCATCGGATACAGCACCACCGCCGGATCCTCCGCCACCACCGCATCACGACGGAACCGCACAGCCGAAGCGTCCATATACGCCCCCAGGCTCGCCACCTCCGGCAAACCCTCCGAAAAACGCCAGACCCTCCCCAGATCCGACATCTCCCGCTGCAACCCCACCACCACACGATGAGCACGCTCACCCGACACCACAGCAGCCGCCGGACGCGTATGCCGCACCACATACGCCAACCGCTCCGACGACGCCACCACCGGAACCGGCACCAACACAGCACGCACCGACCACACCGCGTACGCCAAACGCACCCAGTCATGCCCCTGCGGCAACACCGACAAGACCCGGTCGCCCTCACCCACACCCGCCGCGACCAAACCCTTGGCCAACGACGTCACCTCGGTCGCGAACTCCCCCGCCGTCAACCGCTCCCAACGCTCCTCCCGGAACACCGAGAACACCTGCGCATGCGCGTCAGAGGTCGCCACGTCATAGATCTGGTCACTCAGCCCGGACTGCTCCCGAGCCACCGAACCGGGGGTCTCGCCCATATCCCACTCATCCTCTGCCACATCAGAAGACGGGCCACACGAAACCAACCCGCCTCAATCGGGGAATTAGAGCCCTACTGTGCCCACTTCACCACCGAACGGCAACCTCAGAACCCCAGCACAACCCACAACGACCACACTCACACCACCCTCACCCGAGAACCCCACACGAACGCCCCCAACGACAACACCGCCACCGACGCCATCACCACCGCCATACTCACCAACGACGCCTCACCCGACGGAGTCAACCCCGCCAAAGCCGCCACCGAACCACCCAACGCGAACTGCAACGACCCCATCAACGCCGAAGCCGTACCCGCCACCGACGCCGGCTGACCGTCCAACGCCGTCACCGTCGCGTTCGGCATGATGAAACCGACACTGAACATCATCAACGCCAACAACGCCGACACCGACCACAACTGCGCCACCCCGGCCAACGCCACCACCAACAACGTCACCACCGAGAACAACGCCACCGACAAACCGGCCGCCAACCGCCGCCGCGTATCCACACGACCCACCAACAGACCATTGCCCTGCGTCCCCAACATCGACGCCAGAGCGTTCACCGCGAACAACCACCCGTACGTCTGCGGCGACACCCCGAACTCGTTCTGCGAAACGAACGAGAACGCCGACACATACGTGAACAACATCCCGAAACTCAACCCCAGCGACAACACCGGCCCCATGAACCGCCGATCCCGCACCAGAGAACCCACCGTCGCCAACAACACCCGCGGCCCCTGCGCCCGCCGAGCCTCCACCGGCAACGACTCCGGCAACCACAACGCCACCAACACCAGGCTCAACGCCGACATCGCCGCCAACACCCAGAAACTCAACTGCCAGGGACCCACCAACAACAACTGGGCACCCACCAGCGGAGCCAACAACGGCGCCAACATCATCACCAACGCCAGACGCGAGAAGAACCGCACCGCGTCATCACCCTGGAACATGTCCCGCACCACGGCCCGCGCGATCACCGCACCCGCGGCACCCGCCACACCCTGAACGAACCGCAACACGATGAACGCCGTCACGTCCGGCACGAACACGCACAACACCGACGTCACCGTGAACAACGAGACGCCCACCAACAACGGACGCCGACGACCCCACGCATCGCTCATCGGCCCGATCACCAACTGGCCCACCGCCAGCCCCAACATGATCGCCGTCAGCGTCAACCCGATCTGCGCCTCAGAGGCCCCCAACTCCTCGGTGATCTGAGGGAAGGCCGGCAGATACATATCGGTCGCCAACGGACCGGTCGCCGTCAACACACCCAGGACCAGCACCAACAACGCGATCGCACCACGCGAACGTGGCGGCCTGAGAACCGCCGCCCCTTCGGGAACGGCGGTGGGGGAGGACGAGGAAGACACAGGGACTCCAGTTCATCGAACGAGGACGAGGTAGGGGAAAGCACACCCGAAGGCGCACAACACTCCATACCAACACCAGGCCGACGAGAATCGCTCCCCGCCCCCGCGAACCGAAACCTGTGACCTCTCTTACGTCCACCCCCCGGATCAACGCACCAGACGATCCAACAACCGCTCCACCTCGGCCTCCGGATCCTCCGTCAACCCCCCGTGGATCTCCCCCGCACGCACGATCGTGCTCCGCGGAGCCGTCAACCACCGGAACCGCTGCCCCGGCCGCTCACGACCGGCCGCACCCGCCTCATCACCACCGCGACACATCATCTCCACCGCCTCCAGGGCCCGACGCACCCCCACCAGGTCCACACCCTCGTCCAACGCCAACAGACGACCCTCGTCCAACGCCGAACGAGCCGCCAGGAACGCCCTCTCCTGGCAGTAGACGATCACCCCCGCGTTGACACACTCACCACGCTCCACACACGGCACCACACGCAACAGGGCGTACTCGAACACGGCACGATCGCGTTCCACACCCACACGCCCGGTGGTCACCGTCCCACTGGGGTAACGCTCACTCACGAGGACACCTCCGGAAGCCAGGAACGATCGGCCATACGAGCCGACAGATGACGCACGTAGGCCTCACGGACCTCCTCGGCCGAGTCGAACCCCGGCTCGTCCACCAGCCACACCTCGGGCACCGCGGCCACCACACGACGCAACAGGACCTCGTCCACCACCGGGGCCAGCACGGCGTCCGCCGCGGCCACATCCGGCCGCACCCCCGACAACACGTGATCGGAGGCGTCATAGGGACGGGAGACGAACCGGTCGGCGTTGGCCCACGAGTGATGGAAGATCAACGAGGCGCCATGGTCGATCAGGTAGGGCGCACCGTGCCACATCAACATGTTCGGGTTGCGCCAGGAACGGTCCACGTTCCCGATCAGGGCGTCGAACCACAGCACCCGCCCCGCCAGGTCCCGATCGACCTCGAAGACCAGCGGATCGAAGCCCAACGACCCCGGCAGGAAGTCCATCCCCAGGTTCAACCCGTCACTGGCCTTGAGCAGCTCCTGGACCTCCGGGTCGGGCTCACCGCGACCGATGACCGCGTCGAACTCCACCAGCGCGAGCTCGGGCACCGGCAATCCCAGGGCTCGACCCAGCTCACCGGCGACGACCTCCGCGATCAGGGTCTTACGCCCCTGTCCGGCCCCGATGAACTTGACCACGTACATTCCCAGGTCGTCGGCCTCGACCAACCCCGGGAGCGAACCTCCTTCGCGCAACGGCACCACGTACCGCGTCGCGATCACTTTCTTCAGCACGCCGGCCAGCATAGACACCGATGACCCAAGGCGGGACCGACCGCGATGTCGCGCACCCCACGGCGCTTCGAACCCGCACCGCCGAGTGCGCTTTCGAGTCCGGGAGGAGACGAGGCGTTCAGTCCTTCTCTCCGCGATCGGTCACACGCACCCACGCCGTCACCGGAGAGCACCCCTCCAGGGGTCTCCAACACACCCCTGAACACGTTCTAGATATGGCCCCGAAGGGCCACGACACGCCGAGGGTCCTTCAGGGAGGGGTTTATAGGGGTGCGGCGTAGCCGCGCGATCTTCTTTTTCTGGAGTGCTTTTCATAGAAAAGCCGCGCCACCTTGACGACGTAGATTTATATGCTGGAACGTGTTCCACGGCAGGGTCCTTCGAAGATCTTCACCGTCTTCCCGCCGATCTCCCCCGGGAAAGAGGGTGTCTCCTCCGCCCGACCGGGCCCGCTCCCCTAGACGTTGTCCTCCGGGAGCTCCTCCCAGCCCTCCTCCCCCTGCGGATCCTCTCCCGGACCCGGCAGGGACGGCACCGGGGTGGGCTCCCCCTCCTCGTCCCCCGGTGACGGCTCCTCCTGCGCCGGTTCGGACCGCTCCTCCCCCGGTTGCTCCTCGGGGGTGCTCTCAGGCTGGGGGAACTGCAACATCCACAGGTACAGAAGGAACATCGACACCAGCAGCAGGGCCAGCAGCGCGCCCAGGGCGCCGATCAACCACCAGTTGGCCTCGCCCCGGGCCACCTTGCTGTCACGCCCGTCACCGCGCACGCTCCATCGCACGGCGGAGGCGCCCCGCTCCCCCGCCCAGTGCGGCATCACCACGGGACCGCTGCGCACCGCCGGACCGCCGCCTCCGGCCCTCTCCAACAGCACCCCGGCGTCGGGGCCGTCCTCGGTGTGGGGTCGCGCCACCCACAGAGCCGAACGGCCGCTGATGCGCGCGGCCACCACGTCGTCGTCCTCCTCCACCACCCGGGCGAACCGCTCACGGGTGGGCTCGTCGATCGCGGCGGCGTCGTTGAGCATCGCCACGCTCACGAGCTCTCCCGAACCGTCCCGACCCAGGTAGACCACGCCCAGGCGCGACTCGCGCAGTCTCCCCAGCAGCCGGTACTCCCCCAGCTGCCGCGGATCCCCCTCACGCAGCCCCATCGTGGGCACCGACATCCGTCTCCCCCTTCGCCGCGAACGCCCTGACCCACCACCCGTGCCGGAAACCGGAACAACGGGGCCGGAACAGGTAGTGTCGCCACAGGTGATCCACAACCTACTCCTACCGGTGCCCGAGGACGGAGCACCCAGTCTGGGAAGGCGGGCCATGGCAGAAACCTCACCCGGGAACGGTTCCCCCACTCCGAGCCCCGAGAGTGCACCGGGGGAACCGACCCGTCTGCTGCGCGCGGCGCTGCACGAGGTCTCCACCGTCATCGTCGGCCAGGAGCGCATGGTGGAGCGCTCCCTGATCGCCCTGGTGGCCCGAGGACACTGTCTCATCGAGGGGGTCCCCGGCATCGCCAAGACACTGGCCGTGTCCACACTGGCCAAGGTCACCGGTGGTTCCTTCACCCGGATCCAGTTCACCCCCGATCTGGTCCCCTCCGACATCGTGGGCACGCGCATCTATCACCCCTCCACGGAGCGGTTCGACGTCGAGCTCGGTCCCGTGTTCGCCAACTTCGTCCTGGCCGACGAGATCAACCGGGCCCCGGCCAAGGTGCAGTCGGCGCTGTTGGAGGTCATGGCCGAACGGCAGGTCTCCATCGGCGGCACCACCCACCCCCTGCCCGCCCCCTTCATCGTCATCGCCACGCAGAACCCGGTGGAGTCCGAGGGCGTCTACCCCCTTCCCGAGGCCCAGCGCGACCGTTTCCTGATGAAGGTCGACGTGAACCACCCCAAGGCGCACGAGGAGATGGAGATCCTGCGGCGGATGAGCACGGAGCCGCCCACCGCCCACCAGGTGCTGGATCCGGTGACCCTGGGCGAGCTCCAGGCCGACGCCGAGCGGGTGCACGTCCACCAGCTCATCGCCGACTACGTGGTCCGGCTGGTCATGGCCACCCGCGAGCCCGAGAACCACCAGATGCCCGATCTGCGCCAGGCCTTGGAGGTGGGGGCCAGCCCTCGCGCCACGCTGGGGCTGGTCGCCTCGGCCCGCGCCCTGGCGCTGCTGCGCGGGCGCGACTACGTCCTGCCCGACGACGTGCGCGTGCTCGCCCACGACGTCATCGCCCACCGTCTGGTCCTGACCTTCGACGCGCTGGCCGACGGGATCACCCCGGGGCAGGTGGTCGATCGGATCCTGTCCACCGTTCCGGCGCCCAGGGTGATCTGGGACGAGCCGCCCAGCGGAGAGACCGCCTCCTTCGCCGCGCGGAGGTGACCGGTCCATGAACACTCCCGCCATCGGCACCGACCCTCGGTTGCGTGCCGCGCTGCGCCGTCTGGACCTGCGTATCGTGCACCGGCTGGACGGGCTGTTGCACGGTGAGCATCTGGGGTTGCGGTTGGGGCCCGGTTCGGAGGCGGCCGAGGCGCGTCTGTACCAGCCGGGCGAGGACGACGTACGGCACATGGACTGGGCCGTGACGGCGCGCACCGACACCCCGCACGTGCGCGATCTGGTCGCCGACCGGGAGTTGGAGAGCTGGACCCTGTTGGACCTGTCCCCTCGAATGGACTTCGGTACCGGCCTGTACTCCAAGCGCGACGTGGCGGTGGGGGCCCTGGTGGCGGCGAACCTGCTGACGCAGCGGGTGGGCGACCGTTTCGGCGCGCACTTCCTGCATCAGGGGCGGGTGCGCCGGTGGCCGGCCCGGTCGGGCAAGGAGGCCCTGCTGGGGTTGTTGGCGACGGTAGCGGCCGCGCCCACGGGTGACGAGAACGTCCCGTCGGCGGACGGGGCGACGTTGGCCGACGCGATCGACGATCTGGTGCGTACGCGTCGTCGGCGTGGTCTGCGCGTGGTCGTCTCGGACTTTCTGGACACTCCGGCCTTCGGGGGCACGGTCCCCTGGGAGCGGCCGTTGCGCATGTTGGCCGCGCGCCACCAGGTGTTGGTGGTGGAGGTGGTGGATCCGCGTGAGTTGGACGTGCCCGAGGTGGGCGACGTGGCTCTGCGGGATCCCTCCAGTGGGCGGGTGCGCGACGTACGGCTGACCCGTGCGGTGCGGGAGCGTTATCGTCGGGCGACGGCGGAGCAGCGGGCGACGATCCGTTCGGCTCTGCGTCGTTGCGGCGTCCAGCATCTGGTGTTGCGGACCGACCGTGACTGGGTACTGGACATCGCGCGGTTCGTGGTCGATCAGCGTCGGACCGCGCATCACATGGCCCGTCACACTCCGGGGGCGCCCCGGTGAGACGGAGTCGTCAGGACCAGGCGTGGGAGGGCCCCGCGCATTCGACGCCCATGGGGGAGGCGAGGCCGTCATGACCTTCCTGGAACCGCAGCGGCTGTGGTGGCTGTTGCTCATCGTGCTCCTGGTGGTCGCCTACGTCCTCGCCCAGCGGCAGCGTCGTGAGTACACGGTGCGGTTCACCAACCTGGAGTTGTTGGACCAGGTGGCGCCGAAGCGTCCGGACGTGCGTCGTCACGTCCCGGCGGTGCTGTTCGTGGGGACGACGGCGGTGTTGATCGCCGCGATGGCGGTGCCGGCGATGCCGGTGGAGGCCCCTCGTGAGCGGGCGACCATCATCGTGGCGGTGGACGTGTCGTTGTCGATGGCGGCCACCGACATCGAGCCGGACCGGTTGCGGGCGGCCAAGGAGTCGGCGCGCGGGTTCGTGGAGACGTTGCCGGAGCGGTTCAACGTGGGTTTGGTGTCCTTCTCCTCGACCGCTACGGTGGTGGCGCCTCCGACCCAGGACCACGAGGCGGTCATGGGGTCGATCGAGAACCTTCGGTTGGGGCCGGGTACGGCCATCGGCGAGGGTGTCTTCGCCTCGTTGGAGTCCATTCGCGGTTTCGACGAGGACGCGGAGGAGGATCCGCCTCCCGCGGCGATCGTGCTGCTCTCCGATGGTGAGAACACCAGCGGCCGGGACATCGCGCAGGCGTCGTCGGTGGCGGCCGAGGACGAGGTTCCGGTGTCGACGATCGCGTTCGGCAGTGGGGCCGCGATGATCGAGATCGACGGCTACCAGGTGCCGGCCGACATCGACAAGGAGGCGTTGCGAGCGTTGGCCCAGGACACCGGTGGCCACTTCTACGAGGCCGAGAGCGAGAGCGAGCTGGACGAGGTCTATGAGGACATCGGCTCCTCGTTGGGGACCGAGTACGTGCACGAGGAGATCGTCACGCGTTTCGTTCTGGTCGCGATCGTGCTGTCCATGGCCACCGCGTTGACCTCGCTGCTGTGGTTCCAGCGACTTCCCTGATCAGAGCCACCCCCACCACCCCCGAAGTGATGTTGACCACATCCTTTTAGGTGGGGTTTACACCAATTGACCCGGTGATACCGGTTAGCGTTGGCATGTTTTGTCATGCCCACTTACATCGAGGAACGATGTCGAACACACCCGCTTCTCCGACCGCGATCCTTTTCGATCTGGACGACACCCTCATCGACGACGCGGCCTCCTCCTCCGCGGGGCTGCGCGCGGTCATGGAGCGCATCGGCCACCCTGACTTCGGCGCCGCCCGCGCCCTGTGGGACATCCAGACCGAGCTCTCCTTCGGCGCCTACCTTCGCGGACACCTGTCCCTGGACGAGCAGCGCCGCGAACGCATCCGCGCCCTGGCCGTCCAGGCCGGGCACAACGAGCTCGCCGACCAGCACTGCGACGAGCTCTACCGCCTCTACCTGGAGGTCCAGCGCACCGCCTGGCAGGTCTTCCCCGACACCCACTCGACCCTGGCCGCGCTGGGGCAGGCCGGGTACCGGCTGGCGATCGTCACCAACGGCATCGAGGCGCTCCAGCACGCCAAGCTCCAGGCCCTGGAACTGACGGGCTACTTCCACACCGTGGTCTGCGCCGACACCGCCGGCGCCGGCAAGCCCGACGCGCGCATCTTCCAGTTCGCCGCCCAGCGTCTGGGCGTGGACCCCACCGCCTGCTGGCACGTGGGCGACCAGCTCCAGTCCGACGGGGTGGGGGCCACCGCCGCGAGCATGCATCCGGTCATCATCGACCGCGCCGGCCGAAGCCCCATCGAGGGCGTTACGGCCATTCCGGACCTGGAGGGCCTCCTGCGCCTTCTGGGTCTCCCCTCGGCCGTGGGGGCCCTGTGACCACTGCCGACTGGATGGCCCGTCGGGTCACCGTCCACCTGATCACCGACGGACCTCGGGGGCCGGTCCTGTCGGGCGCCCGGGTGCTCTTCGGTCAGGATCCCGAGGCGATCGCCCGCGAACTGGGCGGGATGTCCCCGGAGGAGCCGCTGGCGACCGTGGACGTGCTCACCGAGACCGTGAGCCTGTCCCACAGCCGCGCCCTGCACGTGGACCGCGTCGTCTACTCCCGACCCCATCTGCTGGCCTCCTGGCCGAACGTGGTCCCCACCGAGGGACTCACCCCGACCGCGTCGCGGCTCGTGGACGAAGAGCCCGAGCCGGACGCCGACGCCCCGCCGAGAAGGCGCCGTTTCGCCTCCTACGGCATCGTCACCGACCCCTCCGGGCGGATCCTGTTGAGCAGGATCGCCGAGGGCTATCCCGCCGCCGGCACCTGGCATCTGCCCGGAGGGGGCGTGGACGCCGGTGAGGACGTGCGGGCCGCGCTACGGCGCGAGGTGCTGGAGGAGACCGGCCAGTTCGGCGTGGTCGGAGACCTCATCAAGGTGACCAGTCACCGTCGTACCCCGGAGGGCGGCACCGACGTCTACGCGGTCTGGGTGTTCTCCCATGTACACGTGGGTCGGCCCACCGAGCCGCGGGTGAACGAGCCGGACGGCTCCACCGCCGACTGCGCGTGGTTCACCCCCGAGGAGCTGGCGGAACTGAACCTGTCCACCACCGCGCGTCGCGGGTTGGGCTTCCTCGTCGAGCATCGCGGCCGCTGAGGGCCGTCCCGGGGTCGAGCATCACCCTCGGCCCGGCCCCGGCTCAGGCCAGAGCGCGGTGGCGCAGCCACCACAGCCCCGCGCCGGCCCCCAGGACCAGAACACCGAGCATGACCACCGGCAGGGGCAGGCTGCACGCCAGCACCACGCACCCCACCAGGCCCCCGACCGGGGCGATGAGGGGCGGCCGGTTCTCCTCGGGCCCCAGACGCAGCGCCGAGGCGTTGGCGATGGCGTAGTAGACCAGCACGCCGAAGGCGGAGAAGGCGATCACACCGCCCAGGTCGCCGACCAGCACCAGGGCGATCACCACTACGGCCACCGCCACCTCGGCGCGGTGGGGCACCCCGAAACGTTTGTGGGTGCGGGCCAGGTGGCGGGGCAGGTGCCCGTCGGCGGCCATCGCGGCGACCGTGCGCGAGACGCCCAGCAGCAGGGCCAGCAGCGCGCCCACACAGGCCAGGACCGCGCCGGCGATCACGAACGGGACCAGGAAGGGGACCCCGGCCACGCGTACCGCGTCCACCAGGGGGGCGTCGCTGGTGGTCAGCCTCTCGCGTCCCAGCACGATCAGCAGGCTCGTGCCGATCGCCAGGTAGAGGGCGAGCACCACGCCCAGGGCCAGGGTGATGGCGCGGGGGATGGTGGTCCTGGGGTCGCGTACCTCGCCGCCCAGGGTCGCGATCCTGGCGTAGCCGGCGAAGGCGAAGAAGATCATCCCCGCCGCTCCGAGGACACCGAAGGATCCCGGCCAGGGGCCCATGCCGTCGACCTCGGCCACCGCGGACAGGCGGCCGCTGAACACCATCGCGGCCAGGACGGCGAGCAGGACGGCCAGGACCGCCACCAGCAGGATCTTGATGACGAGGGTGGATCTGCGCACCCCTCGGTAGTTCAGGGCGGCCAGCACCAGGACCAGGGCCACCGCCACGGGTCTCTCCCAGCCGGGGAGGAGGTAGGCGGCGAAGGTCAATGCCATGGCGGCGCAGGAGGCGATCTTTCCCACGACGAACGCCCAACCGGCGAGGTAGCCCCACAGGTCGCCCAGGCGTTCGCGTCCGTAGACGTAGGTGCCGCCGCTCTCGGGGTGGCGGGCGGCCAGTCGCGCGGAGCAGATCGCGTTGCAATAGGCGACCAGGCCCGCGATGGCGATGGCGACGGGAAGCCAGGCGCCGGCGCCCAGTGCCGCCGGTGCGAAGACCGAGAACACCCCGGCGCCGAGCATCGCGGCGGCGCCGATGGCGGCCGCGTCGACGGTACCCAGCACCCGGGCAGGTTCGGCCTGCGGTCCGGAAGAGGTGGCCAACAAGGTCTCCTTGATCGATGATCCGACTTTTCGAGTGTGCCCGATCCGATCGGCCCGCGGGGGCCGCCTCCCGTGGTCGCGGTGTCCGGACCCGGTCTCGCGGCGGCCGCGAACCCCGGCCCCGTCGGCACAGCGAGAGGCCCTCGGACCTCTCCGAGGGCCTGCTCACATCGCGTCGACCCGGCGGTCGGCGCCCCTGGTCGCCCCGCCCGTCGCGTTCACGTTCAGATCGGACGCCACGGGGTGCCGGTGTTGTCGTTGATGTCCTCGGCCGCCACCTGACGCAGTTGTCGGGACAGGTCGGACAGGGCGCGGGAGACCGCGAGCTCCTCTCCGATCTCCGGTACGTCCAGATCGGTGGGGTGCTTACGGGCCATGCCGTGTCCCCGGAGCGCGGTGCCGTCGTCGGCCATCAGCCCGACTTCGGCCCAGGTCCGGGCGGCGTCGCCCTCGCTCTCCTCCGCGACGACCACGTCGACGTTCCAGCGCTTCATCGTCTGCATGGACTCGGCTCCCCTCGCGTGCGGTATGTGTTCGATGTGCGCGTCGGGTCCCGGGTAGATCAGGTCCCGGTGTTCGACGCCGCCATCGGTCCAGCGCACCTGGTAGGGCGGTGCCCCCTCGGGCCCCCTGACCTCGGTGACCACCGCGGTCCGGCGGTGGGTGTCGGCGTTCGGGCTTTCGACGACCAGGTGGTCGCCTACCTTTGCTCGCATCGGTTCCCCCACAAACCTCGCCTATCCTCATCATTCCGCCCGAAACGGTGATCACACCAACGGTTGGCCCTTTCGTTCCCCGTGGTATGAGAGGTTTTTACCGGCTCGTCGCGGGCCCCGACCCTGGTAGCGTCACGGCGTGGCCCAGCACTACTTCGACTCCTCTCCGAGCTCCGCCAGTCGGCCTTCCACCGCCGACCTGGTGCTGCCCGATCTCCACCTGCGCCTGCGCACCGACCGCGGGGTGTTCTCCCCCGACAAGGTCGATCTGGGCACCCGCGTCCTGTTGGAGAGCGTTCCGCCCCCGCCGCCCGAGGGCACCCTGCTCGACGTGGGCTGCGGCTACGGACCCATCGCCCTGACCCTGGCCTCGCGCGCGCCGGGAGCCCGCGTGCTGGGGGTCGACGTCAACGCCCGCGCCGTCGCGCTGGCCCGCCGCAACGCCGCCGAGCACGGCCTGGACGGGGCCCGCTTCGCCGTGATCACCCCCGAGGGCGATCCGGCCCCCGAACAGGGCGAGGTCGAGGGCGCGGCCCCCACCTCCGAAGACCTTCTCGGCCCCTTCGACGTGCTGTGGTCCAACCCGCCCATCCGGGTGGGCAAGGAGGTCCTGCACTCCCTGCTGCTCACCTGGTTGGGTCGCCTGTCCCCCACGGGGGTCGCCCACCTGGTGGTCCAGCGTCACCTGGGTTCGGACTCCCTCCAGAAATGGTTGGAGTCGCGGGGGCACGCCACCGAACGTCTGGCCTCGCGCGCCGGTTTCCGGGTGTTGACCGTGCACCCCGCGACCCCCGACGAAAGGGCCTGAGGTCCCGAACGCGCCGGGTCGGGCGTGCACACCCGACGGGGTGCCGGTAGTGTGTACCGACCAGGGCCGGACCGTCCGGCCCAGACCCACGAGGAACACACCGCAGTTGAGCACGCAGTTGCGTCCCACGGACGTCAAACGTCTGAACCGCCAGTGGCGCAGGCGGACCGAGGGACGTCTTTCCCTGTTGGTCGAGTCGGTCACCCAGCCCTACAACCTGGGTTCCATCCTGCGCACCTGCGCCACCTTCGGTGTGGACCGTCTCTGGCTCACCGGCAACAGCGCCGACCCCGACGACCCCAAGGTCGGTAAGACCGCGCTGGGCACCGCCGCCAAGATCGCGCACGAGCGCGTCTCGACCACCGCGCAGGCCCTCGAGGCCGCCCGTGCCGACGGCTACAAGGTCGTGGCCGTCGAACTCGCCAAGGGCGCCGTCCCCCTGCACGCCGCCCCGCTGGAGCCCGACGTGTGCCTGGCCGTGGGCGCCGAGGACCACGGCTGCTCCCCCGCGCTGCTGGCCGGCGCCGACGCGATCACCTACATTCCGCAGATCGGCCGGGTCGGCTCCCTCAACGTGGCCGTGGCCACCGCCATCGCCCTGGCCGAGGCCCGGCGCCGCGAGTGGACCACCTTCGACGGCGAGGCAGAGGCCCCCGTCGGGATGTGACCGGGCCGAGGGGAATCTTTTCTCCGTCCCGTACGTCACCCTTTTGACCATTACCGCGTATTCCGCACATCAGTCCCAAGCGCCACGGCGCAGAGAGAGGAACAGTGGACCCGTCCCGAAGTACCGGCAGCATCCCTCGTGGATGCTGTGACCCCGACTCCGACGAGCCCCCTTCTTGGAAGGGCGCGCACCTGGCTAGAAACCCGATCCACGGGCGAGAACAGGCGGTGCGTGCCCGATGAGCACCGTCCTCAGTATCGCCTTCGGAGCGTTGGTGGTCTTCTTGATCACCATGGCGACCGGCTATTTCGTCGCCCAGGAATTCGGCTACATGGCCGTGGACCGCTCCAGACTCAAGGCACGGGCCGCCGCCGGTGACACCGGCGCCCAGCGGGCCCTGTCCATCACGAACCGCACCTCGTTCATGCTCTCCGGTGCCCAGTTGGGCATCACCGTCACCACGCTCCTGGTCGGCTACATCGCCGAACCGATGATCGGTGACGGTGTCGGCGAGCTCCTGGGGGGCGCGGGCGTCCCCCTCGGCACCGGCCTCGCGATCGGAACGGTCCTGGCCCTGCTGTTCTCCACCGTCGTCCAGATGGTGTTCGGCGAGTTGTTCGCCAAGAACCTGGCCATCGCCCGTCCCGAGCCGGTGGCCCGCCGGTTGGCCCTGTCCACCGGCATCTACCTGAAGGTGTTCGGCCCGGTCATCTGGCTGTTCGACCAGGCGGCCATCGGACTGCTCAAGCTCGTCCGGATCACCCCGGTCGAGGACGTCCAGCACGCGGCCACCCCGCGCGACCTGGAGAGCATCATCGCCGAGTCCCGTGAGAGCGGCGACCTTCCGGCCGAGGTGTCGACCCTGTTGGATCGCACCCTGGACTTCCACGAGCGCACCGCCGGTCACGCGATGATCCCGCGTCCGGAGGTCACCACCGTGGAGGAGGGCGATCCGGTCAGCCGGGTCGTGGAGCTGATGGCCTCCGACCACTCCCGTTTCCCCGTGCTGGGGGACGGCGTCGACGACATCGTCGGCGTGATCTGCCTGCGCGACGTGCTCGCCCTGGGCGATCGGGACCTGTCCGAGATACTCGTACGCGACGTGGCCCGGCCCACCGTGATGGTGCCGGCCTCGCTTCCGCTGCCCGGGGTCCTGGACCAGCTCCGCGACGCCTCGGAGGAGTTCGCGTGCGTCGTCGACGAGTACGGCGGCCTGGCCGGCGTCATCACCACCGAGGATCTGGCCGAGGAGCTGGTCGGTGAGATCGCCGACGAGCACACCCCCGAGGAGGAGGCTCCGGCCCCGCTCGGCGGTGACGACGGCTATCTGGTCCCCGGCGCCCTGCACATCGACGAGGTCGAGCGGCTCATCGGCCACGACCTGCCTCAGGGCGACTACGAGACCATAGGCGGTCTGGTCATCCACGCGCTGCACCGGCTGCCCCGTGTGGGCGACCGGGTCGACCTGCCTCTGCCCCGGCCGGCCGGCGCCCATGACGAGGACCCGGACATGACGTTGGCCCTGACGGTCAACGCGGTCCAGCGGCACGTGCCGCACACGGTCGAGGTCAGGTTGCACGAGGTCGCCGGAGAGGGCGCGCGGGAGGTGCGGGCATGAGTGACATGAACATCTGGTTGGCGATGGCGCTGACCGTCCTGTTCATCGCGTTGAGCGGGTTCTTCGTGGCGATCGAGTTCGCCCTGGTGGCGGCGCGCCGCTACCGGTTGGAGGAGGCCGCCCACACCAGCGCCTCGGCCCGGGCCGCTCTCAAGAGCGCCCGCGACCTGTCGCTGTTGCTGGCCGGTTCCCAGTTGGGGATCACCCTGGCCACCCTGGCCCTGGGCGCGATCTCCAAGCCCGCCTTCCACCACATGTTGGAGCCGCTGTTCGGCGGTCTTCCCGACACGGTGGGCTACGTGCTCTCGTTCACCTTCTCCCTGATCATCGTGACCTTCCTGCACCTGGTCGTGGGAGAGATGGCGCCCAAGTCGTGGGCGATCTCGCATCCGGAGAAGTCGGCGACCATGCTGGCGATCCCGATGCGGGCGTTCATGTGGCTGACCCGCCCGGTGATCGTGATGCTCAACAACATGGCCAACGGGGTCCTGCACCTGTTCGGGGTGCAGGCCGTGGACGAGCTGGTGAGCGGCCACAACCCGGAGGACGTGCGGGAGCTGGTCGAGCACTCGGCCAAGGCCGGTGCGTTGGACTCCGAGCGTCGTGACCAGTTGGCCACCGCCCTGGAGGTCAACTCCCAACCGTTGAGCTCGCACATCACCCCACGCGAGGAGATCGCCTGGGTGGGCCCGGACGCGGACGTGGAGGAGATCAAGCGGGTCTCGCGCGAATCCACGCACCTGCGTCTAGTGGTCATGGAGCAGGAGCGGCCGGTGGGCGTGCTCCACGTGCGCGAGGCGCTCATCGGGCCGGCGGGCACCACCGCCGCCGACCTGATGCGTCCGGTGCTGACGCTGGCCCCGGCCACGCCGATGTACGCGGCCATGGGGATCATGCGGGAGAGCCGCAGTCACCTGGCCCTGGTGGAGGACGGTGAGGAGCTGGTGGGTCTGGTGACCCTCCAGGACATCCTGGACCGCCTCCTGCTGTTGGACACCGCCGCCTGATCCTCGCGGTGGACGTGACGACGGGCCCTCCCGCTCTGGTGCGGGAGGGCCCGTTCGTCGTCCGGGGCCGGGTTCAGCGGTGTCGGCGGGCGCGGACGACGGCGTCGCGCATGCTCTTGTGCCCGCCGTCGGGGAGGGTGACGACGCGTTCGCGGCTGTCGGCCTCCAGCACGTCCCATTCCGCGGGGTCCAGGACCGCCGCGACCCGAGGCGCCGACATGTGGGCGTGGGCCGGTCGGTCGTGCGGGGCGGCGTGGGTGTGGGCCTCGGAGGTGTCGTGGCCCACGATGAGCAGGGTGCCGCCCGGAACGACCTTGGCGGCCAGGCGTTCCACCAGTCTCTCGAAGCGGCCGGTGGGGTGGGCGTAGTGGCTGCTGACCAGGGTGAAACCGGGCTCGCTCGGAGCCCATTCGGTCAGGTCGGCGCGCACCCAGGTGATCCGTGCGGCCGCCTCGGGGTCCAGGTCCCGAGCGCTCTGGGCGGCCTGGTCGAGGGCGGCCTCGGAGATGTCGACCGCCGTGACCCGCCAGCCGCGTCGCGCCAGCCAGATACCGTCCTCGCCTCTGCCGGCGCCGGCCTCCAGGGCGGTGCCGGGGTCGAGCTCCCCCGCGGTCTCGACCAGCGTCGGGTTGGGTCCCCGGTGCGTGCCGTGGCCGTGCTCGTGACCCTCGTAGCGCCGCTCCCAATAGTCCCGGCCGAAGGTGTCGGACATGTGCTTCCCCCTGTGGTGTGTCGATCCCGGTTCCGGCACGTCACCGGCCCGGCGTTGCCTCGTGCCCCGGTTCAGGCCGAGGACCTGCTCTCCCCGTTCAGGGCCCGGTCGACGTCGGCCTCGATCAGGTCGGCGTTGATCCGGGCGGCCGCCAGGGTTCCGGCGGCGGCCGAGGCCCCGACCTGCGCGGAGGGGTCGGTGGCGTTACCCGCCACCCAGACCCCGGCCGCCTCGGTGCGTCCGGTGGCGTCGGCGGGCAGGTGGTCGCCCATCCCCGAGGGGTGGTCGACCGGCTTCAGGCCCAGCGGTGCCAGGAAGTCCACGCGTGCCTCCATCCTCGCGGCCACGGCCAACGCCCGGCGTTCGACGAGTTCCCCCGTGTCCAGTCGTACCCCCGCCAGGGCGTCGTCGACCGTCTCGATCGCGGTGACCGGCTCGGACACGACCCTGATGCCCTGGGCGTTCAGGCGGCGGGCCTGCTCGGGGGCGATCTCTCCGCCGTCGGCGAAGTAGATCACGTCCGGGCTCCACTGGCCGAACATCGAGGCCTGGTGGGTGGACATCGGGCTCGTGGCCAGGACGCCGATGGGCAGGTCGCGTACCTCCCAGCCGTGGCAGTAGGGGCAGTGGAGCACGTCTCGGCCCCAGCGTTCGGCCAGTCCGGGCACGTCGGGGAGCCGGTCGGTGAGCCCGGTGGCCACCAGGATCCGGCGCGCGCGGACCACGCGTCCGTCGGCCAGGGCGGCCCGGAAGCCGTTCTCGGCGTCGCCCTCGACGCTTCGGACCCGGCCCGAGATGATCTCGCCTCCGTAGGAGCGCACCTCGGCACGGCCGCGTTCCAGGAGTTCGGTCGGGGGGATCCCCTCCAGTCCCAGCAGGCCGTGCACCCCACTCGCGGGGGCGTTGCGAGGTTCACCGCCGTCCACCACCAGGACCGAGCGTCGGGCCCGGGCCAGGGTGAGCGCCCCGCTCAGGCCAGCGGCTCCCCCGCCGACCACCAGTACCTCGTGGACGTCCTCGTTCTTCGTGTTCATATGACCACCTCCACCGAACACGGTGCGCCCTCCCCGGCGTAATGACAACTTTCCTTGCCGGTATGGCAACATGGACGCATGGATCACGACCTGGATCAGGCGCTGGACGCGGTCGGCCCCCGTCTGCGGGCGCTGCGGCTGCAACGTGGCACCACCCTGGCCGACCTGTCCGAGAGCACCGGGATCTCGGTGAGCACCCTCTCCCGGCTGGAGACCGGCGATCGGCGCCCCGCCCTGGAACTCCTGCTCCCCCTGGCCCGGGCCTACGGGGTCACCCTCGACGAACTCGTGGACGCCCCTCCCACCGGCGATCCCCGCGTGCACCTGCGCCCCATGAACCGGCACGGCATGACCGTCATCCCGCTCACCCGCCGCGCGGGCGGTATCCAGGCCTTCAAGATGGTGCTGTCCCCCGGGGGCGGGCGCGAGGTGCCCGATCCGCAGAGCCACGAGGGCTACGACTGGCTCTACGTCCTGGACGGGCGGCTGCGGCTGGTCCTGGGCGAGCACGATCTGGTGCTCGCCCCCGGCGAGGCCGCCGAGTTCGACACCCGCACCCCGCACTGGTTCGGCACCGCCGACGACCGTCCGGTGGAGATCCTCAGCCTCTTCGGCACCCAGGGCGAACGCGCCCATCTGCGGGCCCGCCCGCGGCGTGGTCAGGGCCGGGACGAGGGGTCATCCGCCTAGCCCCTCCACCACGCGGCCGATGACGCGAGCCCCCTCGACGAAGTCGCCCGGGCGCGGACCGGAGTAGTTGAGCCGCAGGTAGGGGCCGGTGGGTTCGGTGGGGAACCATTCGTCCCCCGGCGCCACGACGACCCCCGCCCGCGCGCACTCCTCGGCCGCCCGGAGCGGCGAGACCCCCTCGGGCAGGCGCGCCCACAGGTTCAGCCCTCCCCGGGGCGGGGTCTCCACCCGCAGGGCGGGGGCGTGTTCGGCCAGGGCCGAGGTCAGCAGGTCGCGCCGTTCGGCCAGGCGATGGCGCAGTCCCTGGCGGTGGGTACGCCAGGCCGGTCGGGTGACCACGTCCAACGCCACCTCCTGGAGGGCTCCGCTGACGTACATCGACTCGCTCTGAGCGCTGACCAGGACGCGTTCGCGCACCGGGCCCCGGGCGATCACCGCGGCCACCCGCACCGCCGGGGACACGCTCTTGGTGAGCGAGCGCAGGTGGATCACGTGCCCGTCGTCGTCACGGGCGGCCATCGGCACGGGGTCGTCCTCGATCCCGAAGTCGTGGGCCCAATCGTCCTCGATGAGGAAGACACCGTGGCGACGCACCACCTCCAGGATCCGTTCGGCCGTCTCGACCGACCAACAGGTGCCGGTCGGGTTGGCGAAGAGCGGTTGGGCGTAGAAGGCGCGCGCCCCGCTGCGGGCCAGCGCCCGGTCGACCTCGTCGGGGTCGGGTCCGTGTTCGCCCCCGGCCACGGGGACGACGCGCACCCCCGCCCAGGCGGCCGCCCTGATCGCGCCCCAGTAGGTAGGCGACTCCATCACCAGCGCCCCTCCGGGGCCGGCCAGGGCACGGAAGAGGGTGCTGATCCCGCTCTGGCTGCCGGGGACGACGACCACGTCCTCCGGGGTCGGCGGGTCGATCCCGTGAAGCGCGGATCCGGCCAGGGAGGCGGCGAACCAGGCCCGTAGTTCGGCGTCACCGGCCGCCGTGGGGCGCTCCAGCGCGGCGCCGCCCCGGGCCGCGCGGGCGAAGGCGGCGCGTACCAGCCGTTCGGGGAGCAGTTCCCGGTCGGGGTAGCCCGAGTGCAGCGCGATGGCCCCCTCGGGGGCGGGGCGCAGCGCGGTGGAGGGCTCCGGCACGCGGGGCGCGGCACCCAGGGCGGAGGTCTGCCATCGGTGATCGTGGACGCGGGTCGCGCGGCGGGCCCGGACGAAGGTGCCCACCCCGGGACGGCTCTCCACCAGCCCTTGGGCGACGAGGGCGCGCAGGGCCTTTTGCACGGTGACCGGGCTCGCCTCGTGGCGGGCGACCAGTTCCCGGGTGGAGGGCAGGCGCGCGCCCGGTTCGGCCCGAGAGATCCAGTCGCTCAATTCCGCCACGATACGGCCACTGCTATCGTTGGACATGAGAGTCAACGATAGCACTACTCACACGACCGCACCACCGCTACCCTCTTTCGGGAGCGGTCTCCGCTGGGGTCTACTCGGGGTGGCGGCCTTCTCCCTGACCGTTCCGCTCACGCGGCTGGCCGTGGCCGACGAGGGGCTGACCCCTCTGTTCGCCGGCGCCGGCCGCGCGGTCGTGGCGGCCCTGCTCGCCGCCGCCGCTCTGGCCCTGACCCGGCAGGCCCTCCCCCGGGGTCGACAGTGGCTCCGCGTGGCCGTGGTCTCGGCGGGTGTGGTCATCGGTTTTCCGGTCCTGACCTCGCTGGCGCTGACCACCGCCACCGCCACCCACAGCGCCGTGGTGATCGCGCTACTGCCCGCCGCGACGGCCACGGCGGTCGTCCTGCGCACCCGGGAGCGGCCCGGGCCGCTCTTCTGGGGGACGGTCGCGCTGGGCGCGGTGGCCGCGCTCGGCTTCTCCATCCTGTCCGGAGGCGGCGCGCTCGGCGCCCTCGCCTTCGACCCGCTCCTGTTCGGCGCGGTCCTGGCCGCCGCCGCGGGCTACGCCGAAGGCGGTCTGCTCTCCCGTGAGCTGGGCGCCTGGCAGACCATCTCCTGGGCTCTGGTGCTCGCCTCGCCGGTGATGGTCGCGCTGACCGCGTGGACCGCGGTCCACGAGCCGCCCACCGCCTCCCCCACCCAGTGGGCGGCCTTCGCCTACCTGGCCGTGGTCAGCATGTACCTGGGCTTCTTCGCCTGGTACCGGGGGCTGGCCATCGGGCCGCCCGCCCGGGTCGCCCAGATCCAGCTCACCCAGCCGGTGATGACCGTGGGCTGGGCGGCGCTGCTGCTGGGCGAAGCCCTGACCCCCAGGGTGGTGCTGGGAGGGGCCGCCGTCCTGTTGTGCGCGACACTGGCCGTACGCACCCGCTCGCGTTCCTGAACACGACGATGGGGGCGGCGCGCACGATGCGCGCCGCCCCCATCGGGGATCGGATCCCGACTCAGGCGGTCTTGACGGTGAGGCCGACCTCGATGTTGCCGCGGGTGGCGCGGGAGTAGGGGCACATCTGGTGGGCGGACTCGACCAGCTTCTCGGCCTGGTCCTGCTCCAGGCCGGGCAGGGTGACGGTCAGGTGGACGACCAGGTCCATGCCCTCGTCCTTGCCCAGGGTGACCTCGGCGTCGATGCTGGAACCGGCCACGTCGACCTTGTTCAGGCCGGCGACCTTCTTCAGCGCGCCGTGGAAGCAGGCGCCGTAGCCGACGGCGAAGAGCTGCTCGGGGTTGGTGCCGGGGCCGTCGTCGCCGCCCAGGCCCTTGGGGACGGACAGGTCGACCGACAGACGGCCGTCGTCGGTCTTGCCGCTGCCCTTGCGGCCTTCACCGGTGACGGTGGCGTTGGCGGTGTAGAGCTTCTGGAAAGCCATGGTTGCCTCTCTATGGGTCCCGGCGGTCGGCCGGGTCCCGGGTGAGTGGGGTGGGGTCGTCGGTGTCCCCGGTCACCGAACGGGTGACCTGATCCAGGAGGGAGCGCAGGTCCTCGACCCGGTCTCGGGGAAGACCGGTGGCGCACAGGACCCGATGGGGAATGTCCCGCGCGCGCTCGCGCAGACGCGCGCCCTCGTCGGTGAGGGCGACGTGCACGACACGTTCGTCCTCGGAGCCGCGACTGCGCGTCAACAGACCGGCGCCCTCCATACGGCGCAGGAGGGGGGAGAGTGTGCCGGTGTCCAGGCTCAGCGCCCGTCCCAGCTCCTTGACCGGCAGGGGATCGTGTTCCCACAGCACCAGCATCACCAGGTACTGCGGGTAGGTGAGCCCCAGGTCGGTCAGGATCTCCCGATAGAGCCCGGTCAGGGCCCGGGAGGCGGTGTAGAGGGCGAAGCAGAGCTGCTGGTCCAGGTGGAGGGGATCTCCCTCGTCGGTACCGGCCATGGGCCCTCCCCCGTATGCGCCGCGGTGGTCGGAGCCACCGTAACAGAGAAAAGGTTGTGCACAACAGTGTTGGGCACGACTTTTCTAGGCGCACCGCGGCCACGAGGGCCCGCGCCCCGGGGCGCGGGCCCGACGCCGCTCCGCTACAGGAAGCGCACCCCCTGGGCGAGCGGCAGCTCACCGCCGTAGTTGACGGTGTTGGTCGCCCGCCTCATGTACGCCTTCCACGAGTCCGAACCCGACTCCCGGCCGCCGCCGGTGTCCTTCTCGCCACCGAAGGCCCCGCCGATCTCGGCGCCCGAGGTGCCGATGTTGACGTTGACGATCCCGCAGTCCGATCCGGCCGAGGACAGGAACCGCTCGGCCTCGGCCTGGTCCTGGGTGAAGATCGCCGACGACAACCCCTGCGGCACCCCGTTGTGCAGCTCCACCGCCTCCTCCAGGGTGCGGTAGGTCATCACGTAGAGGATGGGCGCGAAGGTCTCCTCCCGCACCACCTCGGCCTGCCCGGGCATGCGCACCACCGCGGGCTCCACATAGAAGGCCTCGGCCGCGTCCTTCTCCAGCCGTCGCTCGCCGCCCACCAGGACCCG
This sequence comes from Nocardiopsis alba, assembly GCF_000710955.1. Taxonomy (NCBI): domain Bacteria; kingdom Bacillati; phylum Actinomycetota; class Actinomycetes; order Streptosporangiales; family Nocardiopsidaceae; genus Nocardiopsis; species Nocardiopsis alba. Next base: position 41,810 of record NZ_BAZE01000002.1, on the reverse strand, counting down.
ACCGCCGTCGGCGCGGGCCCGCTCCAGGGCGGCGCGCATCGCCTCGTAGCCGCGCTCGGAGACCAGCGGACCCACCAGGGTGTCCTCCTCGAAGGGATCTCCCACCCGACCGCCCAACTGCTCGTAGGCGTTCACGATGCGCTCGGTGACCTCCTCCACCACGTCCTCGTGCACGATCAGCCGGCGCAGCGTCGTACACCGCTGCCCCGCCGTCCCCGCGGCCGCGAACACGCTGCCGCGCACCACCAGGTCGACGTCGGCCGAGGGGGTCACCACCGCCGCGTTGTTACCGCCCAACTCCAGCAGGTAGCGGCCCATCCGCGCGGCCACTCGGGGCGCCACCGCGCGCCCCATCGCCGTGGAGCCGGTCGCCGAGACCAGCGCCACCCGGGGGTCGTCCACCAGGGTCCGGCCGATGTCGGCCCCGCCCAGCACCACCCGGTGCACGTCGGCGGGGGCGCCCACGTCGGCCGCCGCGCGCATCAGGAGACCGTGACAGCCCAGCGCGGTCAGCGAGGTCGTCTCCGAGGGCTTCCACACCACCGTGTCGCCGCATACCAGCGCCACGCAGGTGTTCCACGACCACACCGCCACCGGGAAGTTGAAGGCGGTGATGACCCCGACGACCCCCAGCGGGTGCCAGGTCTCCATCAGGCGGTGTCCGGGCCGCTCCGAGGGCATGGTGCGCCCGTACAGCTGACGCGACAGTCCGACGGCGAAGTCGCAGATATCGATCATCTCCTGGACCTCGCCCAGCGCCTCGGAGCGGATCTTGCCCGCCTCGATGGTCACCAGTTCGGCCAGGTCCGCCTTGTGCTCGCGCAGGAGCTCGCCCAGTCGGTGCACCAGCCTGCCCCGCTCGGGCGCGGGGGTGTCGCGCCAGGTGGAGGTGAAGGCGGCGTGCGCCGCGGCCACCGCGTTCTCGGCCTCGACCGGGGTGGCGAACTCCAGGGGGAACAGGTCCTGGCCGGTGATCGGCGTGCGGGCCCGCCCCGGCGCCCCGACGGCTTCGGGCAGCCCGGTCGTACCGCAGCGTTCCAGAGCGATCCGCGCGCGTTCGGCGAGGGACCGCGTGTCGGGAAGAGCACCATTCGGCATGTGTGTTCTCTCTCCGTTGAGAGGGACGATGGTCACCCCTCACCTTGCCAAGTCCCCGCTCCGGGGTCCACCCCCGGCGTTCGGATTCGCCTTCCCCGTCGGAGTTCCGGCCCGTTCGTCACCGACGAACGTTAGACTCTGCGGGCCCGTCCCCGACCCAGACAGCTGGCCCGTGCACCACGACACCACCCCCGAAGAGAACCGTGCCCTCCTCCCCGCTCCCCTCCGGATCCTGGAACGTTCCGGTTTCGGCGCCGCCGCGCCCCTGTTCACCGCCGACCTGCGCGACGCCGACTCCTTCGAGCGCGCGCGGGAGGTGGTCGCCTCGCACGCCTCACGCCTGTGGACCGAGGCGGTCCGTGAGGACGGCGGTCCGGTCGACGACCGTCCGCTGTACTGGGCCCGCCTGACCCTGGCGGCCCGACTACGCTCCTGGTCGCCCTCCTTCCCGTTGGAGGCCGAACGGCGCGCCGAGCTCGCACGCCTGTTGGAGACCGCCTCCCGAGGCATCACCGAGCTGGACTTTCCGCCCGGCGACCGCTGGGTCCGGGTGGTGGTGACCGGTTTCGACCCCTTCCATCTGGACGGGGACCCCGAGTGTTCCAACCCGTCGGGGGCGGTGGCCCTGGCCCTGGACGGTCTGACCTTCCCCATGGGCGAGCGCACCGCGCTGGTGCGTTCGGCCCTGTTCCCGGTGCGCTGGTCGGACTTCGAGGAGGGGATGGTGGAGGAGGCGCTGGCTCCCCCGCACGGGGTGGCCGACGCCGTCATCACCCTGAGCCGGGGCCGACCGGACCGCTTCGACCTGGAGGTGTTCAACGGCGCCTGGCGCGGTGGCGGCACCGACAACCTGGGGCAGACCCGCACCGAGCCCGTACCGGTCTCCGAGGGGCCCGGGCCGGAGTGGACGCGTACGTCCCTGCCGGTCGAGGAGATCGTGGCCGCGGTGGAGGGCCCCTATCGGGTGGTGGCCAACACCGAGGTCGTCGAGGTCCCCGCCGGTGGCGCCGAACCCGTGACGCGCCCGGAGGGACCGAGCGAGGGTTCGTCCGCCCGGAGCGGCGGCGGGGGCGACTACCTGTCCAACGAGATCGCCTACCGCAACACCCTGCTGCGGGACCGGCTCGGTTCCCGTGCCCGTTCGGGGCACGTGCACCTGCCCAAGACCACGCGTCCGGAGGAGCACGTCGACGTGGTGGAGCAGACACGCGCCATCGTCGCCGCGGCCCTGATCTGAGCCCTTTCGTCCTTCGCCCGGCCCCGGGTCGCTCCGTTCCCTTCCGAGAGCGACCTGGTGGCCGGGTTTTCGTCGGCCGGGGGACACGCCCGAGCGCGCACCGAAGAACAAATCGCACTTTTTCGTCAACGAACGGACATTCATTCACGCTGCGAGGTCGACTCGTCGCTCTGAGGTGCGGCTTTGCGGCCCCACCTCCGATATGGTCCCCACGTGTCTGTCATCTCTCTGCGACGAAACGTCACCGTCGGTGTCGCCCTGGGGATGCTCCTGGTCCCCGGGTGCCACGCCGCGGACACCTCGATGCCCTACGCGGAGGCGATCCAATTCGCCCCCGAGGACCTGGGTGGCCTGAACACGCGCACCGTGTCCGTGGAGTCCGAGGACAGTACGGTCTCCTACAGCTATCCGATCCTGGGCGAGTCCCATCCGCTCTCCGCCTACGTGCGCACCGCCATGGCCGAGCGGCAGACCGCCTTCCTGGAGAACCTGCCCGACCGGGGCGACCCCGAGCTCGTCCAGACGACGAGCCTGCTGGCCGCCTCCGACGACGTGGTGGGTGTGCGCATGAGCGTCACCGACTCCACCAAGGCCTCCGACCGACCCGGATCGTCCACCCTGTGGTACGACGCCCGAACCGAACAGGTAATGCCCTGGACCTCGCTCTTCCACGACGAACAGGCCCTGGCCCAGGCCCACCTGGCCCTGGCCGACGTCCTGCGCGAGGACTACGACATGGCCCCCGAACAGTTGCCCGGCCTGGTGGGCGAGGTCTCCGCCAAGGCCGAGGAGTCCGACGGCGAACTCGTCCCGGCCGCGGCCTCGGACCCGGCGACCGACCCCGAGGAGGGGGAAGGCCCGGGCGAGGGAGAACTGCCTCTGGGCGACGCCGACCTGACCGATCCGGAACAGGCCATGGAGGCGGCCGAACGCTGGTCCGCCTCGCCTCTGGCCGACCTGGCCTTCAGCACGGCGGGCGGCCTGGCCGTCCGCATGGACCCGGCCCAGATCCCGGGGACGGGCCGGGCCGAGGAGGCGCTGATCCCGATCGAGGCGGAGGAGACCGAGGAATCGCTCTCCGAGCTCGGCTATCGGGCCCGCGACGCCGCCGTCAACGGCAACTCCGTGCCCGCCGAACGAGTCGCCGAGACCACCGGTGACACCGAGGGCCGCACCCTGGACTGCGCCGAGGCCAAGTGCGTGGCGCTGACCTTCGACGACGGACCCGGCGAGTACACCGAGGAACTCCTCGACACGCTCGCCGAGTACGACGCCCAGGCCACCTTCTACGTGCTGGGCTCCCTGGTGGAGGAGTTCCCCGAGATCGCGGAACGCACCGCCGCCGAGGGCCACGAGGTCGGCAGCCACACCTGGAAGCACGACGACCTGACCTCGCTGTCCGGCGACGGCGTCCGCGAGGACATGGAGCGCACCTCCGAGGCCATCGAGAAGGCCACCGGGAAGGCTCCGCGCACCATGCGTCCGCCCTACGGCTCGCACAACAGCACCGTGAGCGACGCCCTGGGACAGCCGATCATCCTGTGGGACGTGGACACCATGGACTGGCAGAGCCGCGACACCGACGCGATCATCGATCACGCCGTCTCCGAGGTCGATACGGGCAGCGTGGTGCTCTTCCACGACATCCACAAGAGCACCGTCGACGCCATCCCCGACATCCTGAAGGAACTGCATTCCCAGGGCTACCACTTCGTGTCGGTGGAGAACCTGTTCGCGGACGGACAGCTCTCCGAGGGGGAGGCCTACACCGACGCCCGACTCGAGTGACATCCGTACATGAGGGCCGGGGCGCGAGGGCGCGCTCCGGTCCTCCCTTCATGTCCGAACGCCTCGGAGGCGGTGATCGCCCCGGATCCCCGACATGGCCGAGGAAGCGGACCGAAACCGCCCTCACCTGGAAGAAGAGGCCTTACTCACTCGGCACGTCCCAAGGGGACCCCCACGTTGTCACCACGAAAACATTCACGTACATTTCGATGCGTGAACGTTACCTCTGTGATGCGTAAGGCCGCCGTCGGTGGGCTCATGGCCACCACCGGTCTGCTCGCCCTGACCACCGTCCCCGCCGGTGCCGCGCCGGAAGACGTCACACCCGACTGCGACGAGGTCAAGTGCGTGGCACTGACCTTCGACGACGGGCCCGGTGAGTACACCGGGCGACTTCTGGACATGCTCGACGCGCACGACGCCCGGGCCACCTTCTACCTCCTGGGCTCCAACGTGGCCGACCACCCCAACGAGGTCGAGCGCATGGTCAAGACCGGACACGAGGTCGGCAGCCACTCCTGGCGGCACGACGACCTGACCACACTGTCCGGCGAGGAGATCGAGAAGGACCTCGAACGCACCGACAAGGCCATCGAGGACGTCACCGGTCAGACCCCCGCCACCCTGCGCCCGCCCTACGGCGCCGTCGACGACACCGTCCGCGAGGCCGCCGACCGCCCCCTCATCCTGTGGGACGTGGACACCGAGGACTGGAAGAACCGCGACCCCGGAACGATCCTGGACATCGCCGACCGCGACTCCGGCGAGGGCAGCATCGTGCTCTTCCACGACATCCACCAGACCACCGTCGACGCCATCCCCGCCGTCCTGGACAGGCTGACCGACGAGGGCTACACCTTCGTCACCGTCTCCGAACTGATGGGCGACGACCTCGACCAGGGCACCGCCTACACCGACGCCCGCTCCCAGGACTGACCCCGGGCACGAAGGAAGGGGCCCGACCCGCATCCGGACCGGACCCCTCCTCGGCGCCGCCTCAGAGCATTCGGCGCAGGATCTTCTCCTTGAGCTGGGTGATGGGCGCGTAGGCCACCCGCATGGTGTCCATCACCAACGACTTGTCCAGCACCGACTTGGTGTGGGAGAAGACGTCGATGGACGCCTTGCCGTGATAGGCGCCCATACCGCTCTCCCCCACCCCGCCGAAGGGCAGGTCCGGCACGGCCAGGTGGGCGATCGGCAGGCCGAAGCCGACCGCGCCCGACGAGGTCTCGGTGGTCAACCGCCGCTTGGTGACGTCGGAGTCGGTGAACCCGTACAACGCCAGCGGCTTCTCGTGGTCGTTGACGTAGGCGATCGCCTCGTCCAGGTCGGCGACCTCGATGATCGGCAGGATCGGACCGAAGATCTCCTCGGCCATCACCGGGCTGTCGGGAGACACCCCGCCCAGTACGGTGGGCGCGATGTAGAGGTCCGCGCGATCGCTGGAACCGCCCACGACCACCTCACCGCTGTCCATCAACGCGGTGAGCCGGTCGAAGTGGCGCTCGTTGACGACCCGCCCGTAGTCGGGGCTCTTACGAGGGTCGGAACCGAACATCTCGGTGATGGCCGCGCCCAGCTCACGCTGGAGGCCGGCCGCGGTGTCCCCGATGGCCAGCACGTAGTCGGGGGCCACACACGTCTGACCGGCGTTGGTGAACTTGCCCCAGGCCAGCCGGCGCGCCACCGTCGCCAGATCCACCCCGGGCTCCACGATCGCCGGGCTCTTGCCGCCCAGCTCCAACGTGACGGGGGTCAGGTGTTCGACCGCGGCCGCCATCACGATCCGCGCCACCGTCGAGTTACCGGTGTAGAAGATGTGGTCGAAACGCTCGGCCAACAGCGCGGTGCTCTCGGGCACCCCGCCCTCGACCACGGCGACCGCCTCGGTGTCCAGGTAGCGCGGGAGGAGGTCGGCCAGCGCGTTGGAGGTGGCCGGGGCCAGCTCGCTGGGCTTGAGCAGCACGCTGTTGCCGGCCGCCAGGGCGCCGACCATCGGCGCCAGCGCCAGGTTCACCGGATAGTTCCACGGGCTGATGACCAGCACCGTGCCCAGCGGTTCGCGGACACGGCGGGCCCGGGCCGGCGCCAGGGCCATGGGCACCGAGACCCGCTCGGGCCGCAGCCACGAGGCCAGGTGCTTGAGGGTGTGGTCGATCTCGTTGATGACGAAACCGATCTCGGTGGTATGCGCCTCCAACGGGCTCTTGCCCAGGTCGTCCTGGAGCACCTTCTCCAGGGTGGGGCGTTCCTCGACGAGCATGCGGCGCAGGGCCCGCAGCTGAGCGCGACGCCAGGCGAGCGGCTTGGTCCGACCCGAGGCGAAGGTCCCGCGCAGTCGGGCGACGGTCTCGGGGATGTCGACGGTCGTGGTCAACGGTTCTCGAGGGGTTTCGGTCGTAGCCATGACTCAGATAGTAAACGAAAACGTTTCGTTTCCAATAGGAACGCGCCTAGAATTATCCCCATGACGACCCATCTGCCGGCCGCCTCCGCACAGGTCTCTCCACGAGGACGACCCCGCGACGCCAGCCGGGACCGCGCGCTGATGGACGCCACACTCGCCGAACTCCAACGACACGGCTACAGCGGACTGACCACCGCCTCCGTGGCCAAACGGGCCGGGGTCTCCACGGCGACCCTCTACCGACGCTGGCGCTCCAAACAGGACCTGGTCGTGGGCGCCGCCCAGGCCTGGGCCGAGAACCTGGGCCCCGACCACGACACAGGCTCCCTCGAAGAGGACCTGGGGGCACTGCTCCACGACAAGGCCCTCGCTCTGGAAGGCCCCTCCGGCCGACTGCTGCGAGCGGTCCTGGGCGAGGCGGCGCACAACCGCGCCCTGGCCGACGTCCTCTTCGACGCCTTCGTCCTCCCCCTCCAGGACAGAGTCTTCGCCCTCCTGGAACGCGCCGTGGCACGCGGCGAGATCCCCCCGGTGGAGGATCCGCTGGTGGTCGCGGAGATGGTGATCGGCCCCATGGTCAGCCACACCTTCCTCGTACCCGAGGGGGAGGCCGACACCCCCGCTCCGGGGCGGGACATCGCGACCCGGCTCCTGCCCTACCTGCTGCGGGCCCTGGGCCACCGCCGCCCCTGAACGGGGAGCGCTCCCGTACTCGAGCGCGGACCCGGCCGTCCACGCACACCCTCCAGGGGCGAGCGGTGTCCACCCCTCGCCCCGAGAACCCGACCCCCGGCGTAAGCCTCCCGTACGTAAGCCCACACCTCGTGCCTACCCCCGTCCGGCCCCACCCACCGAACCGCCGCGCCGGAACAGGTCGCACGGACCGCCCTCGGGGGCACGCCCGTCCCTCAACGCGCACCGACCGGCTCCACCGACCGCTCCACCCCTTCCGCGGCCAGCACCTCGGTCACCGCGCGCGAACGCCCCGCCCGCACCCCGTTGGCCACCACGACCACCTCGGCCACCTCGTGCACCAACACCACCGCGGCCAACCCCAACACCCCGAACAGCGCCAACGGCATCAGCACCGCGATGATCGCCAGCGACACCCCTACGCTCTGCCACATGATCACCCGCGCACGACGGGCGTGCGCCAACACCTGGGGCAGATGCCGCAGGTCCTCCCCCATCAACGCCACATCGGCCGTCTCCACCGCCACATCGGTGCCCATCGCCCCCATCGCGATCCCCACATCCGCGCGGGCCAGCGCCGGAGCGTCGTTGACCCCGTCACCGACCATCGCCACCGGGCCGCGCCCACCGAGCTCGGACACCACACGGGCCTTGTCCTCCGGACGCAGCTCCGCGTACACCTCCTCGGCATCGATCCCGACCCTCTCGGCCACCGCGAGCGCCGTGACCCGGTTGTCACCGGTCAGCATCGCCACCCGATGACCGGCCGCGCGCAACGCCGCCACCGCCCGCCCCGCCTCGGGTCTGGGCTCGTCACGAACCGCGACCGCCCCGATCACACGGCCGTCCTCCTCCACCAGCACCACCGTGGCACCGGCCTCCTGCGCCCGCGACACCGCATCGGCCAACGGACCGGCCTCGATCCACCCCGGATGCCCCAGCCGCAGCCCCACCTCGCCATCGGCCGCACGGCCGATCAGACCGGCCCCCGGCACCGCCGTCACGTCCCGCGCCGGCACCGGATCCCCGACCTCCGCCAGGATCGCCGCCGCCAACGGATGCTCACTGCGCGACTCCAGGGCCGCCGCCACCGCCAGCACCTCGTCACGACCACGCCCCTCGACCGGCACCACCTCGACCACCGCCGGCCGGTTACGGGTCAACGTCCCCGTCTTGTCCAACGCCACCGTCCGCACCCCGCCGAGCGCCTCCAGAGCCGCGCCGCCCTTGACCAGCGCACCCCCGCGCGTGGCAGCGCCGATGGCCGAGACCACCGTCACCGGCACCGAGATCGCCAACGCGCACGGCGAGGCCGCCACCAGCACCACCAGGGCACGCTCGATCCACACCAGCGGATCGCCCAGCGCGGCACCGAGCACCGCGATGAGCACCGCCGCGACCATCACCCCCGGCACCAACGGGCGGGCGATCCGATCGGCCAACCGCTGCCCCGCGCCCTTGCGGGCCTGCTCGACCTCCACGATCCGCACCACACGGGCCAGCGAATTGTCCTCGGTCCCGGCGCTCACCGCGACCTCCAGGACACCGGTGCCGTTGACCGTCCCCGCGAACACCTCCGAGCCAGGACCGACCTCCGCCGGGATGGACTCCCCCGTGACGGCGGAATCGTCCAGGGCGCTATGCCCCGACACCACCACCCCGTCGGTGGCCACCCGCTCCCCCGGACGGATCAACAGGGTGTCGCCGGGGACCAGCTCCTCGGGCGCCACCTCCCGCTCCCGACCGTCTCGGAGCACGGTCGCCCGCGCCGGCACCAGATCCAACAGCGCCCGCAACCCCCGCCGGGTACGCGCCACCGAGTAGCCCTCCAGCCCCTCGGCGATCGTGTACAACACCGCCAGGAGCGCGGCCTCGGCCACCTCCCCCAACAGGACCGCGCCGACCGCCGCGATCGTCATCAGGGTGCCCACCCCGATCCGATCCCGGAACGGACCCGAACGGAACAGACGGCGCAACGTTCCCGGCACGAAGGTCCACCCGGCCACCACCAACGCCAGAGCCCACAGAACGTGGACGATCGTGTCGGGAACCCCCAGCCACGACCCGGTGTGACCGGCGGCCAAGGGGATCAGCGCCACCGCCGCGAAACGGATCTCCCGCACACCCCACAGCGTGCTCGGACCCGACTCCGTACCGCCGGCCTCCTCCGGACGATCGGACGAGCAACCACAGGTGTCACTCATGAACGGTCGCCACCCCGTACTCCGGGCACAGCGCGACGGCCTCGCCCGTGGCCTCCAACAGACGCTCGGCCGAGGCCAGCAGGTCGAGGAGCTCGGGCCGGGCCAGCCGGTAGAACACCTGACGCCCCTCGGGTCGCCCCTCCACCAGACCGCAGTCGCGCAGACAGGCCACATGCGCGGAGATCGTGGACTGGGCCGACCCCAGCCGCTCGACCAGGTCGGAGACGCGGGCCTCCCCTTCGGCCAACCGACGCACGATCGCCAATCGGGTCCCGTCGGAGAGGCCACGGAAGAGGGCCTCGGCCGCGCCGGTGCCGGGGGCGCACCCCTGCTGATTCATCGCCATACAACGATCATATCGCCGCCAGACGATGAATCAGGGCGCGGGGCGACCGAGACCGGGAACCTCAGCCGCGCCGCCGCTCCCGATAGGTGCGCATCTTGTGCCGCGCCCCGCAGATCTCCATGCTGCACCAGCCACCGTTGCCCGCCGGAGAACGGTCGTAGAAGACCCACCGGCACTCGGGCGACCGACACACCTTCAACCGCGCCCGACGATCGGCCAACTCCGCCACCGCCAGCACCGACAACACCTCGGCCACCACACGACGTACCGGCTCCTCCGTGGCCACCGGCAGCACGATCTCCCCCTCGGCGCCCCACCGCGGAGCCCCCAGAAGTTCGCTCGACAGGCCGGTGAGATACCCGGCCGCCTCTCGATCCCCCTCCAAATGCCCGCGCACCGCCTCACGGGCACGTCGCAGCCAGGTCAGGGAGTCGACGTCGAGCGCTTCGGCGACCCCGGGCAGATCGCGCGCGTTCGCCCACGCGCGCGCCGAGTCGAGGGAAACGAGGAGGTCCTCCCTCTTCAGAAAGCGGGCGGAGTTACAGAGCCCCTCGATGAGCGCCAGGTCTCCGGGGGCGGGTGGACGGTCGTAGGCCATACCCCAGAGGTTACCCCCTTTACATGAATGACGGTAACGCTCTACGGTTACCCCCATAAGCGAGATAGCGGTAACGGAGGAGATCATGACCGAGAAGAGCGACGCCCTGGACCGCTGGACCCCCGACGAACGCTTCGCCTCGCCCCACGGAGAGGTGCGCTGGACCCGCGCCGGCCAGGGACCGCCGGTGGTCCTGATGCACGGCACCCCCTTCTCCTCCCACGTGTGGCGGGAGATCGCCGAGGCCTTGAGCGGCCACTACTCCGTCCACCTGTGGGATATGCCCGGCTACGGCCGGTCCGAGATGAGAGAAGGACAGGACGTCTCCCTCGCCGCCCAGCAGGAGGTCTTCACCTCGCTGCTGGAGCATTGGGGGCTGGAGCGACCCCGCGGGGTCGCGCACGACTTCGGCGGCGCGGTGGCCCTGCGCACCGCTCTGTTGGATCGCGTCGCCTACGACCGGTTGGCCCTGGTCGACGCGGTGGCGATGCGCCCTTGGGGCAGCCCGTTCTTCCGGCTGGTCAACCGCTCGGCGGAGGTGTTCTCGGAGCTGCCCGAACACCTGCACGAGGCGCTGGTGCGCGCCTACATCGCCGGATCCTTCCACCGGGAGCCGAGCGCGACGACCCTCGATGCCCTGGTCCGTCCCTGGCTGGGCGAGGTCGGCCGGGCGGCGTTCTACCGTCAGATCTCCCAGGCCGACGAACGCTACACCGCCGAGTTCGAACCCCTGCTGGGTGAGTTGGAATGCCCGGTCACCGTGCTGTGGGGCGAGGAGGATCCCTGGCTTCCCGTGGAGCGCGGGCGGGCCCTGGCCGAGGCGATCCCGCAGGCCGACCTTCGGCTGATCCCGGGCGGCGGGCACCTGGTCCAGGAGGATGCCCCCGCTCCCCTGACCGCGGCCCTGATCGACTTCCTCGGGAGGTGAGCGGGGCCCTTCGATGTGGATGTCGATTCGACGCCACGATCCCCGAACGGACCCTTGTGGGTTCGGTGCGGCGAAGCCGCTCCCTTCTGTTGTCGGGGTTCAGGCGTGAATCCAACCCCCACCTTGACGACGTAGATTTACATTATGGCGAGAGGGCCCGGTGAATCCCCCGATCCCGGCCCCTCGAAGCCTTGCCGGAAAGAGCGGCGCCGCCTTCCGAACCGGGGCGGCACCCCTCTCGCTCCGCCCTTCGCTCCCCCACCCCCCGAAAGTCCGCCTTCGCCCCCTCTCCCCTCCCCTGAGCGGGCGAGCGGAAGGACTCCAGGGAGAAGCGAGGCCCCCTGGTCTTCGGTGCTTCCACTCCCCTCTCCGCGGTGGGCACTTCGCTCACCTACATCGAAGCGAGCAGCTCCCCCACCCTCCGCCGGACGTAGGGCAGCAGTCGGGCGTGCAGGTCGTCGCGCTCCGATGCCTGGATCACCTCGGCGGAGATGACCAGCTGGGCGAACCTCCCGGTCTCGGTCTCCATCACGTCGGCGAACACCTCGCGCACCTTGGCCGCCGTCTCCGGCGCGGGCAACGCGTAAGTGTGCAGAACGGCGACGTCGTATCCGACCGGGGCCTGACCCCACCCCTCCCAATCGATGATGGCCAGGGGCTCGGCTGTGAGGTTGGCCCAGTGGAGATCGCAGTGGGAGGTCTCCCACGCGGGCACTGTCAGGTCCAGGCCCTCCAGTTCGGGGATGAACCGCGGCATGCGTTCGATGAACCCCGGTGTGTGGCTCCTCTGTCGGTGTTCGGGTACGGCCGTCCGCCGTAGGTGTTCGAGTCCGTCACGCAGTTCGGTCCACCATGGGTCGGAGAGTGTGACCGGTTCGGACAGGTCAGGGGTCCGTGACACCACCCGGCCGGTGAGCCGCTCCCAGAGAAGGGCCTGGAACATCGAGCCGCTCGGCCCCGACCACTCGTGCTCGCCGATCAAAGACGGCCGCGGGATCTCGTCGCCGAGTGTCGCGGCGGCCAGGGCCGAACCCTCCCAGGTCCTTCCGCCCGCTTTGGCGGCCCGCATCACCCGCAGCCACGCGGGTATCCCGTTCGAGGCCATGACCGGGCCGCTCAGGGTTCTGTCCCCGACCCCCGTCTGGAGCGCGAGGTCGGAGGCGGCCTTCGTACCGAAGCGCTCGGCGGCGCGGAGCCACGCGGCCATCAGCTCGTTCGGTGGCGACGAGGCCTTCACGACTCGAACTGTCGCTTGACCAACGACGGCCCCTCGAACTCTTCGGGGATGGCGTCCATCAGCACCTCATCGATCGTCTGGCCGAGCCACTGGTTCGCGTTCCGGCGCCGGCCCTGCCTCTTGAACCCGGCCTTCTCGTAGGCGCGAATCGCTCCCTTGTTCGGTTCGATCACGGTGAGGTGGACACAACGCAGGTTCGTCACGTGAAAGGCGTAGTCCAGGACCAGCCTGGTCGCCTCGCTCCCCACGCCTTTGCCCCGGCCCTCCCCCATCGCCACGACGTACTCGCCGTTACGGCGCATCTGGTCGACGTAGACCTGGGCGGCCCCGACGGGGACCGGCCTCTCATCGGTGAGGTCGTAGATGGTGAACTTGAGATGGCGGTCGCAGCTCTTCTCATAACCGTCATAGAAGAGCCTGCCGACCTCGAAGGGCTGAGGGGTCTGCCTGTTGTACCCGACGATGGTCGGGATCGTGTTCTCCCACCGCCAGTACAGCTCCTTCAGGTCCGCGCGCAGGGGGCCGATCCCGGCTTTGGTCCCGCGTAGCCAGAGGGTCGGGGCCTCGGTGTCGCTCATGGTCGTCCTGTGGTCCTCGTGGTCGGGGTACGGCCGGAGGCCGGCCGTCACCGACTCTTCCAGAACCACGCCGTGAGCAGGGCCGAACCGAGCAGATCCCCGTTCGACGAGAGCCCGGCCGAACAGCGGGTCCGGGTCAGTCGACGTGAGCCGGGCCGGGAGCGGACCAGTGTTCGTGCAGGAGCTCGATCTGTTCGGGCACGACCCGTGCCACCGACAGTTCCGGCAGGTCGTCCACCTCGAACCAGCCGGCGCCGCTGGTCTCCACGCTGGTGAAGTCGGTGTCGACCTCCTCCACCGGCTCACAGACGAAGAACAGCTTGTAGACGTGCCGGTCGTAGGTCGGAACGTGCGGCCACCGGTGCCGGTCCAGGACCCCGGCGAGATGGATCGCCCGAACCGCTACCCCGGCCTCCTCTTCGACCTCGCGCTCGATCGCCTCCCGAGGGCTCTCCAGGATGTCGCACCATCCGCCGGGCAGGGTCCAACGATGCCGGTCGGAGACCTCCCGCACCAGCAGCACCCGTCCCGAGGCGTCGAAGACGCCACCGCGCACGTCGAGTTTGGGGGTGGTGTATCCGGCGACCGAGGCGACCCGCCGGTCGTAGGCGGGCGGTTCTTCGGCGGAGACGGTCGCCATCAGGTCGCGGGCCAGGGAGCCGATGCGGTGGAAGCGTTCGATATCGAACCGGTCGGTGCAGTACGCCAGCCCCGACTCGGTCAGCGCGGTGAGCTCCATCGCGACGCGTCGGATCTCTTCGGCCGGCTGAGGAGAGGTGCTCACGCGGCTCCCTGAGCTCATGTGGTCGGTGAACGGCTCGGCCACATGCTCGCACAGAGTCACCGGGAACGGCCCGACCTGGAGCCCGGTGTGGGCTCACACCGGACCCGCTCACGACCCCGAGGCATCTTCGCGCGCCGTCCCGGTAGGTGTATCCGCGAACGAAGAGGAGTCCGAGGTTCCGCGGTCAGGCCGGAACCCCGGACTCCCCGCCCATTCCGAAGTCCTAGTCCCGGTAGGTCTCCAGGGCGTGGAGCGCGGCCCGGGCGATCTCCTCGTCGATCGCGCCGTCCGGGGCTCCACCGACGCCGATGCCGGCGATCGGGGTGCCGTTCGAGATCACCGGGACCCCACCGGCGAGGAACAGGGTGCCGGGGATGTCGGAGAGGTTGGGCTCGTCTCCGGAGGCGCCTTCGGTGAGGGCGCTGGTGGGCTGTCCGAAGGAGACCGCGGTGAACGCCTTGCGCTCCGCCGATTCCTGGGTCTGCGGGCCGGCGTTCTCGGTCTTGAGCACCAGGCGGGTGGAGCCGGAGCGGTCCACGATGGCGATGGTGACCTGCTGCCCCTTCTCGTGGGCCGCGTTCAGGCCGGCCTCCGCGGCGGCCAGGATGGCGTCGGCCTTGAGCACCTCCTGCTGCGCGACGGCGTCGGGGGACACGGTCCGGTCGTATCCCTCGGAGGCGGCAGCGGCGGCGGGGGCTCCGGGGAGGCCTTCGGGCATGGCGATGGTGGCCAGTCCGCCGAGCACGGCCAGGCCGACCGCTCCGCCGGCGATGCGTGCCGCTGCGGCGGGCTTCAGCATTGTCTCTCCCTGCTTTTCAATGATCACGGAACGTGATGATCGTAGGTACACCGGAGCGGATTTCCCGGCCATGACAGGGCCCATCGGCGAGTTTTCCGCACCGGTAAGCGGGGTTGGGATTCCGATAACGGGGCGAAGCCAGGGAAAATCCCCACCCCTGTAACGCGACCCCTTCTTTCAGGGGCGCGTGGCCGGGTATCCCGCCCCGGCCACGCGGTCGAGGGAAGCGTGGCGGGGGTCGCCTACCGGACGTCGTAGGTGACCTGCATCATCCCGTTGTCGAAGCGGCGTGCCCGGTCGAGCGAGAGGTCGAGCCGCAGGCCCTCGGGGAAGATCGGTGTTCCGGCGCCGACGATGGCCGGGCACACCAGCACCTCGACCACGTCGACGCGGCCGAGGCGAAGCGCCTCTCCGGCCAGGGTCGGCCCTTCGATGGTCAGGTCACCGGAGGCCTCGGAGATGGCCCTCTCGATGGCCTCGATGGTCAGCTCGCGCTCCAGCCGAGTGCGTTCGGTCCACACCTTCGGCAGGGTCCTGGAGAAGACGATCTTGTCGGCGGCCTTCCACATCCTGGCCCAGTTGGCGGACTCCGGTGACTGGTCGGCGGTGGTGGGGTCGGTCTCCCAGACGGCCATCGTCTCGTACATGCGCCGCCCATAGAGGAAGGTGCTCGCCCGGGCGGCGTCCTCGGTGAGCGCCGCGATGACCTCCTCGTCGGGGACGGCCCAGGAGAAGTCGCCCTGGGGATCGTTGATGTAGCCGTCGAGTGAGGAGGCGACCGAGTAGATGACGCGGGACATGGGATGGGTCCTTCCTGATCGGTTTACCCGGGAAGACCTCGGCGGCGGACGGAACTCATCGCCCCGGCCCGGGTGGATTCTCCCCGGTGCCCTCGACCGGCCGGCCCGCGTTGTCTCCCACGGGCCCCGACGGGTGGCTCTCCTCTCTTCCTTCCCCTTGAACACGGCTCTCACCATGGCCCCGACATACCCGTGTGAACCGACACCACCGTGCCGGGGACGCTCCGTCCGCGCCCCGGCACGGTGTGCGGTCAGGTGAGGGGCACGTCGGTCACGTCGCCGAAGTCGGGGACCTCGACGGTGACCGTCTCCAGGTCCGCGGGCACCGAGTACAGCGACCAGTAGGTGAGCGTGGCTCCGGGGTCGAGTCGGGTGTCGATGGTACCGACGGTGTCGCGGGTGCACAGGCAGGCGGACTCGGAGTTCATCGCGGGGTGGAAGCGGGTGCGACTCTCCTCGTCCCGCAGGGTCACCCCGGCGAAGCTCTGTCGGTCGAAGTCCAGGGAGGTGTCCTTGGGGTTGATCGTGATCCGCTCGGTGCCCTCGTTGCGGACGCTCCACAGCAGGGTCGCGTAGGTGCCGGAGGAGTCACGGCTGAGCTCGTTCACCTCCAGCACCAGGCCGGCGGTCCTCTCGTCGACGCCGGTGGCGGTGTCGACGTGGTCGAGGGTGTCGGCGGGCGCGGCCGTGCCGGTGGCCAGGAGCGCGGCGGTGGTCAAGGTCAGGAGTGCGGCGGTGCGCTTCATGATCGGTTTCCTCACGAGGTCCTACTTGGCGAAGGTGACGGTGACGCGGCGGTTCTGGGCGCGACCCTCGTCGGTGTCGTTGTCGGTGACGGGGTCGGCCGATCCGTGTCCGTCGACGTCGTAGGTGATGCCGGAGCGGTCGACGAGGTCGTTCAGGGCCGTCTCCACGGCTTCGGCCCGCTCTCGGGAGAGGGGGACGTTGACCGAGTCGTCGCCGGTGTCGTCGGTGTGGCCGTCGATGGAGATCCGGTCGGCGGAGGAGATGTCGATCTCGGCCGCGACCCGTTCCAGGCTCTGTGCGGCGGCGTCGCCGAGTTCGGCGCTGTCGGTCTCGAAGAGCACGTCGGCGGCGAGTTCGTAGGTCACCTCGCCGTCGGTCTCGTGGCGTTGGTAGTCCGTGACGACGGTGTCGGTCGGGTGGGTGAGATCGAGGATCACGGGGGCGTCGGCGCCCGGGTCGGGGATCTCCTCGTCGGCGTCGGTGAGGGGAACGCCGTGGAAGGGCGCGGTGATGGGGGTGAGGACCGCCATGGTCTCGACGCCTTCGGGCGGGGCGGGGAAGAGGACGGTGGTGGACTCCACCACGCCCGCACGGATACGCCGGTCGGGGAACTCCTCGCAGACGCAGTCGCCGCCCACGGTGAGGGGGAGGTACTGCCGGTCGGTGGTGACGTCGAGGAGGGTGAGCCCGGACAGGTCGTATCCGCCCAGGTCGTTGTCGCGCAGGTTCTTGAAGTGGCGGATGTCGTCGGTGGTGTGGTTGCCGACGCCGACGGTGAGGCGGAGCGCGTCGCTTCCGACCCGTTCGAGGGCCTGGATCTCCACCTCCAGGTCAGAACCCCAGGCGGTGGAGGTGGTGGTCGATCCGACGGGGAGTTCGACGGCCTCCTGGGCGGCGGTGCCTTCCGTGGAATTCGCGGTGTCGCCACCGTCGCCGGTGTCATCGGCCCCTTCCTCGGGGGTGTTTCCGATCAGTCCGCATCCGGTGAGCAGGAGCAGGAGGGCTCCGGCGGAGGCCGCGGCCCTGAGCCGGGCTCGGGGTGAGGTGGGCAGGGCGGGGGTGTGTTCCATGTCCATCTACCTGGGTTCCCATAGAGCCAACACATCGTTGGCTGTTTGCTTACTCTTGACGCATACGACTCCACTGGAATCCTTCTGGTTCCCATATGAGTTTGTTTTTTCACTTCCTGGGTTGCTCTATAGCCACAGCAGGCTCAGGAGGGTGCTCACTCCCCCCACGGCGCGGCCCGGGAATGTCCGTGGCCGCCGGCAGGCTTCCCCGCATGAGCGACCAGGTACGTCTACGGGAAGTGGAACCGGCCGATCTCGAGGTGTTCTTCGCCTACGAACACGACGAGGAGGCCGTGCGGCGTTCACGGTTCCCTCCGCGTGATCGGGAGGCCTTCATGGAGCACTGGCGGACCCGGGTCCTCGGCGACCCCGATTCCTTCGTGCGGGCCGTCACCGTCGACGGTGAGCTCGCGGGCAACCTGGTCTCGTGGTCCATCGAAGGGCGACGTTTCCTCGGCTACTGGCTCGGGCGGCCCTACTGGGGCCGGGGCGTCGGCGGTCGGGCCCTGGCGCTGTTCCTGGAACAGGAGCGGACGCGGCCTCTGCGCGCCGACCCCTTCGTCGAGAACACCGCCTCGGTACGACTGTTGGAGAGGCACGGCTTCCGTCGCGAGGGGACCGTCCGGTACGGCGAGGACGAACATCTCATGCTGGTGCTCGACGAGGGGTGCTGACGGAGCGGCCCGGGCCTTCGGGAAGCGGCCCTACCGCCGGGGCGACCCTGAGGTCACCGGTACAGCGAGCCGGGGGTGCGACCGAAGGCCGCCTGGAACGCGACGATGAACGCGCTGGGCGAGGAGAACCCGCACGCCGCCGCGGCCTGGGTCACGGTCCGGTCCTGGGCCAACAGCAGGCCGGCCCGGTGCAGGCGCAGTTGGGTGCGCCAGACGGTGAAGCCCATACCCACGGTGTCGTGGAAGAGCCGTGACAGGGTGCGTTCCCCCACCCCGATCCGGCGGCCGAGTTCGCCCAGGGTGGGCGAGGAGGTCATGTCGGCCTCCAGCACCGCCTGGACCTCGCGCAGGCGGGCATCGCGCAGCACCGGCACCATCGTGGCGGGTTCGGGGGCCGGGCGGATCCGGTCGATGAGCACGGCGAGCATCCTCCGCTGTTCGGGCGAGACCGCGGGGCCCGTCTCCGAGCAGGCGATCAGCAGCTCGCGGAAGAGCGGGTCGACCAGGACCGGCGCGGGCTCGTGCCCCCAGGGCCGTTTCCGCCGGGCGGGCACCCCGACCAGGTGCACGCGTGTGGCGCCGTGGACCCGCCACCGGTGCTCCGTGCCGCCGGGCACCCACACGGCCCGATTCGAGGGGGTGAACCACGTTCCGCTCTCGACCATCACCTCCAGCACCCCCGAGCTGGAGTAGATGAGCTGGTGATCGTCGTGGCGGTGCGCGTCGACGTCCTCCCCCGAGGTCAGCCTTCGGGTCTCGGTGGGGGCGATCGGCACATGGCGGATTTTCGACATCACCCGGCAGGATACGGAAAGCGCGCCCGTGGTCGGATGAACACACTGGAGGGCATGCTCTCCTCCGTCTCCCGTTCGGCCCGCGCTGGCGCCCGCCTGCTGGCCTACTCCCACGCCACCGTCGACTTCTATCAGGGCGCGGTGGCCGCCCTGGTGCCCTTCCTGGTGTTGGAGCGCGGCTACGACTACGCCGCCGCTGCCGGTGTCGTCCTCGCCGGTTCGCTATCGTCCTCGATCGTGCAGCCTCTGTTCGGGGTGCTCGGCGACCGGTGGACGATGCGATGGTTGATCCCGGTGGCCATCGTGCTGTCGGGTGCGGGCATCGCGGCGATCTCGGTGTCGGAGTCGGTGTGGGTCACCGCCCTCCTGGCCGGCCTGTCCGGGGTGGGTGTGGCCGCCTACCATCCCGCCGGAGCGAACCGTTCGCGTCGGATCAGCGGCGACGACCACGTCGTCATGTCGTGGTTCTCTCTGGGCGGCACCATCGGGTTCGCGGTCGCGCCGCTGTTCGTGGCCGCGACCGTGGGCGTGTGGGGGCTGGAGGCGACCCCGCTGCTGCTGGTCCCCGCCCTGACCGGGCTGGCGGCCGTGGCACTGATCGGCCCCGTGACGGGATCGGCCGAACGGACCGGGAAGGCGTCCCGGGCCGGGCACGCCGGTCGTGACGACTGGGGCTCGTTCTCGATGATGACGGTGGCGATCGTGTGCCGGTCGGTGGTCTTCGTGGGTCTGGGCTCCTTCCTCGTGCTGTTCGTGCACGCCCACGCCGGCCTCGGGGAGACGGCCGCGGCCACGTCGCTGTTCGTGTTCTACCTGGGCGGGGCGTTCGGCACCGCGGTGGGCGGCCATCTGGCCCGCCGGTGGGCGCGCGTCACGATCCTGCGCTGGTCCTACGCATTGGCGGTGCCCGTTCTGGCGGGTCTGCTGTTCGTCCCGGGGCCGGCGGTGTTCGTGTTCATCGCGTTGACCTCGCTGGTGCTGTACGTGCCCTTCTCGCTGCACGTCACTTTGGGTCAGGACTATCTGCCCCGGCGCATGGGCACCGCCAACGGCGCCACTCTGGGTCTGGCGGTCTCGGCGGGCGGGTTGGCCTCTCCGGCCATCGGAGCGCTGGCCGACGAGGTGGGCCTTCAGGGCGCGCTGCTGCCCTTGCTCGTCCTGCCCGCCCTGGCCTGCCTGGTCCTGGCCCGAGTCCGGGAGCCGGTCTCGGCCACCGTCGCGGCCGAGGCGAAGAGCTCCTCGCCCGCCGACCGCCCCTCTCCGGCCCCCTGAGGGGGACATCGTGGCCATGGACCACGAAGGCACGCCGACCGCCCCACCCCCGTTCCGCCCGGTGGGGGCGCCTTCCCCCACCGGGCGCGGCGTCTTGCCGGCCCCTCCCGCCCGCACTACCGTGCCGCCGTGGATCTCTTCGCCTACTCTTGGGCGGCGCTGCGCGCGGCCGTCGCCGATCTGCCCGACGAGGACTTCGCCCGCCCTTCCGGTTGTACCGGCTGGCTGGTCCGGGACCTGGTGTTCCACCTGGTCATCGACGCCCAGGACGTGCTGATCACCCTGGCCACCCCGACGGAGGCCCCGCCGACCCGGGACGCGGCGACCTACTGGGACGTCTCCGACTCCCCTCCCACCGGCGACGGCCCGTTCGACGCGCTCACCGTCCGACTGGCCACCGCCTACGAGGAGCCGCTGCTGTTGAGGTACCACCTCGACGACCTCGGTTCCGCGGCGGGCCGCGCCGCCGGGCTCGCCGACCCCGATCTGCGGGTGGAGACCCAGGGCGAGGTCCTCACCGTGCGCGACTATCTGGACGCGTACGTGCTGGAGTGGACCCTGCACCACCTCGATCTGGTCGCCCATCTGCCGAACGCCCCGAGGCCGGCTGCGGCGCCCCTGGCCCATGCCCGCCGGTCGCTGGAGCGGATCGCCGGTGAACCGTTCCCCGAAACCCTCACCGACGAGGCCGTGTTGCGGGTCGGCACCGGACGCCGCGCCCCGACCGAGGCGGAGAGCTCCGCCCTGGGGACGATGGCCACGCGACTCCCCCTCGTCCTGAGCTGAGCCCTCGTGCCCGCGTCGGCCCCGGCGAGGACCGTCCGGTGGTATTCGGACGACACGCAGGCGAGCGACGGCGGGCCGTGGTGGACCGGCGGTTAATCTGAGGCCCGCCCACCCCACCGGCGTCCCCTTCCGGGAGGAACCCGGCGGATACGGGACGCGGGAACCGACCCCGAGACAGGACCGCCTTGATGCGCTCACCGATCCTCGACTACCTCGACGCGATCATCGCCCAGACCGCGCACGTCGTCTCCGGGGCCCCGGCCGACTACATCCCGGAGCTGGCCTCCGCCGACCCCGACCGGGTGGCGGTCGCGGTCTGCACGGTCAACGGGACCGTGTACGCGAGCGGCGACGCCGACGACCTGTTCAGCATCCAGTCGATGTCCAAACCCTTCGCCTACGCGCTGGCGATCGAGGACCGGGGGATCGACGACATCCTCGACCGGGTGGGGGTGGAGCCCAGCGGCGAGGCCTTCAACGAGCTGTCGTTGGATCCCGAGACCGGCCGGCCGCGCAACCCGATGATCAACGCGGGCGCGATCGCCGTCCACGCGCTCGTCGACGACCGGGAGGCTCCGGCGATCGACCGCCTGCTCGGCCTCTTCTCCGACCTGGCCCAACGGCCGGTCGAGATCGACGAGGCGCTGGCCGCCTCCGAGCTGGCGACCGGGGACCGCAACCTGGGGCTCGCGTACCTGCTGCACGCCTCGGGCCGTCTGGCCCGGGATCCGGCCTCGTCGGTGGAGGGCTACGTCCGCCAGTGTTCGGCGTCGGTGACCGTGCGCGACCTGGCGTTGATGGCGGCGACCCTGGCCAACGGCGGCGTGCAGCCCAACACCGACAAGAAACTGTTCAGCAGGCGCACCACCCGGCATCTGTTGAGCGTGATGGCCTCCTGCGGCATGTACGACGCGGCCGGCGACTGGCTGACCAGCGTGGGCATCCCCGCCAAGAGCGGCGTGGCCGGAGGCATCATCGGGGTGCTCCCCGGGCAGGTGGGCGTCGCGGTGTTCTCCCCGCGCCTGGACCGGCACGGCAACAGCGCCCGGGGCGTCGTGATGATGGAGAAGCTGTCCGAGGATCTGGGCCTGCACCTGATGGAGCCGGGGCGCCCGTCGCGTTCCTCGCTGCGGGAGACCCGTAAGGAGGTCGTGGAGGGGGAGCCGACCACGATCTACGTGCTCCAGGGCGACATGGTGTTGAGCAGCATCGAGGCGCTCGTGCACGAGCTGGTCGAGAACCCGCCGGCGACCGACGTGGTGGTCTTCGACATGAGCCGGGTGGACGAGGTGCTTCCGGTGGCGCGCAGGACCGCGGCCGAGACCGCCACCAAGATGATCGACGGCGGGTACCGAATCATCGTGGTCGATCCCGAGGAGACCGTACCGGCCTTCCACGACAGCCGGGGGCGTTCGGTGGAGCGCTGGACCTCCGAACGCCTGGAACTCGCCCTCCGGAGCTGAGAAACCCCATGGACGCGCCGCCCCGCCCCGGGATAGGAACGTCCTCGTCACGGTGCCCCGGTGGCCTTCTCCCTCGAAGGCGCCGGGGCCGCCCGCGACGGACCCGTCACTCACCCGGAAGGTGCCCCATGGCCGCCAAGTTCGCCGAGCTCGCGATCGATTGCGCCGATCCCGCCGCACTCGCCCGCTTCTGGTGCGCGGTACTCGACTACGAGGTCCAGGGCGAGGAGGAGGACGGCGTGATCAGCATCGGCTCCCCCGAGGTGCCCGAGGGGCGGGAGCGTCCCGGGCCGGTGCCGCCGGTGTTGACGTTCGCGCGCGTGCCGGAGGGCAAGGTCGTCAAGAACCGGCTGCACATCGACATCAATCCGACCGACCGGGATCAGGGGGCGGAGGTCCGTCGCCTGCTCGACCTGGGGGCTCGGCGCGCCGACGTCGGTCAGAGCGAGGTGAGCTGGGTGACGCTCACCGACCCCGAGGGGAACGAGTTCTGTGTCCTGGCCACCCGCTGCCCCTGAGCAGACACGTACGTGGCGCGGGGTTCCCCGGGCGAGAGGTCCCGCGCCACATATGCCCCACAGCTCACAACCACCCCGGTAGAGCACCTCGTCGGGCAGGCGTCATGTCAGAGCGTCCCGGTCAGTGTTCCGAGGGGTGTCCCCAACGGGCTACTTGAGCAGCCGGAACCCGGGCCGCTCGACCCAGGCGCGTAGGAACGCCGCGGTGCCCAGCATCGTCGGATAGCCATCGTCGACCAGGCCCAGCGCCCCGGGGAGGCCGGCGATCACCCGTTCCTGTCCCACCGGCAGTTCGGCCTTGACCACACCCCCGAGGACGTCGATGATCGCCGCGGTGAGCAGGGCGGTGGCGACGTGGTCGATGTCCTGGTTACGACCCGCGCTGACGTTCACGGCGTGCGTCGGTTTGAAGCCCAAGGCCGCCTCGATCACGGCCTCGTCCGCGTGTTCGGCCTCGAAGAGGCTCTCGTCACCGAACCCCGGCCCCATCAGGTGGACCAGGAAGGGTCGCTCGTCCGTCTCCCCCGGGTCGAGAGCCCTCCGCGCCTCGACGCCCAGCCGTTCCACGGGCACACCGATGTCGAAGTATCCGCGACGGGTCCGTTCGAAGTGGGTGGAGAGCGCTCGTATCAACGCGTCGAACTCGTTCGACCTGGTGGAGGGGGGAGGCCCTGCCAGGTCGATCACCAGGGTCGGGCCGGCCATGCCGGGAGCCTATCCCCGCCCCGGTAGGACATCGCCGGGAGGCCCGTCGTCCCGATGCGCGCTCGGCGCGGGACTCCTCTGGGCGATAGGCCCCGCGCCGTGCGATCGGCTAGCAACTGGGCAGGGCCGAGGCGTTCTCGACGTACATGTAGTCCCAGAACACGTAGCCCCGAACCCCGGTGGTGTGGTTCTGCACGCCGTAGTACCCGACCATGGGGTCGGGGTAGACACCGCAGAAAGCGGAGACCGAGTGGCTCCGGTAGCCCAGGCCCAGCACCTCGCTCGTCGAGTCATAGGAGCGACGGATGCGGACGCCGTCCTCACGGAAGGAGGCCGGGACGTCGGCCTGCGCCATGGGGGTGGTCGTCGAGACCGCGGAGGTGTTCTCGACGGCGGGCGCGACGGTTCCGGCGGAGGCCGGAACGGCACCGAACGCCAGGACGGCGGTGAAGGCGGCGAGGGCGAGAGCCTTGGTACGAGCACGAAGCATGAAACGGTCCCCGTTCGTGATGTG
The DNA here is from genome assembly GCF_000710955.1 of Nocardiopsis alba. Classification (NCBI taxonomy): domain Bacteria; kingdom Bacillati; phylum Actinomycetota; class Actinomycetes; order Streptosporangiales; family Nocardiopsidaceae; genus Nocardiopsis; species Nocardiopsis alba. The sequence continues at coordinate 17,767 of NZ_BAZE01000002.1, read as the reverse complement.
TACGATCCCGCGAGACATGGTGACCGATCGAGGTGCTGCGGGTCAGCCGCTTCGAGGACAACCTGTCATCACACCTTTGCCACAAAGAGCTGGCCCGAAGGACAGGTCCGTAGTGCACCCGTGCGACCGAAGACGCGGGCCGGCCCATCCCCGCGTGCGCGGGGCTCAAGACGAAGTCGTGCGAATCGGAGACCTGTGCGACGGTCCATCCCCGCGTGTGCGGGGCTCGGCGATACGAGAACCTCACGACGGAGAGAACGGCCGGTGGTGAGGTTCCGCTACACCCGACGAGAACGCACCGCTTCGGCCAATCCGTGCGCGGCCCCGCCCTCTCCGACCTCGGTGACTAGGCGCAGCATCCTCTGTCGGGTGTTGGCCCGCAACGACCCTTCCGGCACCGCTTCGAGCACGCTCATCCCCAACGCCACCGCGCCGTCGATGTCCCGGCCCCCGAACCCGACCACGTGGGCACGATGATCGGCGTCGGCTACCGGTGATGGCGGTCTTCGTCCGCTGAGCGCCGGGGACGAGAAGCCCCCGCTCGCCCGCTCCGCCGGGCCATCGCCTCGATTCCGTCGAGCAGGGAGCACAGGCCGAAATCGAACGCCTTCGCGGCGGCCTCGGCGGGGCTGCGGTCGAATCCGCCGTCGTTCCAGGTGCGTTCGATCGCCGGGTAGCGCGCCGGGTCGAAGATGTTCTCCCAGAACACGCGGCGGTCGTCCCACCAGTCCTCGTCGGATTGGCCGCTGATCCGTTCGGCGTGCGAGTGTTCGGCGAGGGTGGCGCTCGCGCCGTCGACGAAGGTGATGATGGAGTCGCTCGCGGCGGAGATCTCGGCGGCGGTCAATCCGGTCTCGAACAGGGCGCTCAGTAGGAAGTCGTTCCTGGCGAACAGGCCGGGGCCCAAGGGCGGGCGCGCGGTGGAGACCTGGCGCAGCCAGGGGTGGCGTTCGTGCAGGGCGACGTTCTGTCGCGCGTAGCGCTCGATCCGTTCACGCCAGGGGCCTTCGGGGGCCAGGTCGAGTTCCCGCCAGGCGTGGTCCACCATCAGGTCGGTCAGTTCGGCCTTGCCGGGGACGTGGGTGTAGAGCGTCATCGTGCCGACGTCGAGGGAATCGGCGATGCGGTCCATGGTCATGGCGTCGAGCCCGTCGCGGTCCGCCAGGGCCATGGCCGCGACGATGATCTTGTCGAAGGAGACCTTGGGCGGGCGGCCGCGGCCCGACCTGGTCCGCGGTGTTCTCCAGAGCAGGTTCAAGGTCTCCCGGGGGTCTCCCCTACCGCTGCGGTCCATCACGCCTCCTCATTTTCCGTATAGGCTACGGTATTATTTATCCGTAGGACGTACGAAAAAGGAGTGACCAGTGCGAGTTCTGGTGACCGGGGCGACCGGGAACGTGGGGCGACGGGTGACGGCGGGTCTGGTCGAGGCGGGGGTCTCGGTACGCGCCCTGACCAGGAACCCGGCGAGGGCCGATCTTCCCGGGGCCGAGATCGTCCGGGGCGATCTCACCGAGCCCGAGACCGTGCCGTTCGACGGAGTGGACCGGATGTTCCTCTTCCCCGAGCCGTCGACCGCGAAGGACCTGGTCGAACGCGCCGTGCGCGCGGGTGTTCGGCGGATCGTCGTGCTCTCCTCGGGAGCGGTGACCGGCGGTTTCGACACGACGTTCCACCCTCCGGTCGAACAGGCCGCCGAGCGTTCGGGGGTGGGGTGGACGCATATCCGGCCCGGCGAGTTCGCGGCCAACAAGCTCGCGCTGTGGGGGCCGTCGATCCGGGCCGAGCGGGTGGTCCGGGATCCGAACCCGGACGGGGGCTGGTACCCCGTGCACGAGTGGGACGTGGCCGACGCGGCGTTGGCGGCCCTGCTGGAGGACGGTCATCACGGCAAGGCCTACGACGTCAACGGCCCCGAGCTGATCAGTCTGCGCGACCAGGTCGGGGCCATCGCCGACGCGCTCGGCGAGGAGATCCGCTTCGAGGAGGTCACCCCGGCCGAGGCACGCGAGATCTACCAGAGGCTTGGAGGGTTCGCCGCCGAGGCGGCGGACTTCCTGTTGGGGTTCACCGACTACGACGGCAATGCGGCCGATCCCGCCGACGCGGCCGACTTCGATCCGAGTTCTCTGGGGCCTCTGCCCACCGTGAGCTCCGTGACGGGCGCCGAGCCGCGAACGTTCGCGCAGTGGGCCCGAGACCGGGTCGAGGACTTCCGCTAGGGGCACTCCCCCGCCCCGGCCACGGCACGTGCGCCGGGGCGCGGGGCTCACCCCTCCACCGCGCTCTCCCGATCTCTTCCAAGAGCCCCCTCGAAGGTCGCACCCCCGCGTTACCCTCCCGCCATGCTCTTGGACTCGATCACCCTTCAGGCCGACGATCCGTCCTTCCTGGCCCGCTTCTGGTCGAAGGCCCTGGAGGTGCCGGTCGTGTCCGATGGGCCCGCCGGGTCCCTCCTCCCCATTTCTGGGGTACCGCTGCGCTTCCTCCCGACCCCGGTCTCCCCCACGCCCCGGCCCGAGGCCGCCATCACGCGACTACACCTCGACCTCAATGGCGGAGGCGACCATCGGGCCTGGGCGCGGAGCCTGTGCGAGATGGGCGCGAGCCCTCGCGACGTGGGTCAGGGGGACGTCGTCTGGGAGGTACTGGCCGATGTGGAGGGCCATCTGTTCTGTGTGATGCCCGGCGATCGTTACGAGGAGACCGGCCCCGGCCTGGGTTCCCTGCCCGTGGACTCCGCGCGCCCTCGGGTCGATCGGGACTTCTGGGCCCGGGTCACCGGCTGGATCCCCGTCGAGGCGAGCACGCCGGAGCTGCGTCCGCCCCAAGGCCCCGGCATCCGCTTGGCGTTCTGCGACGAACTCGCCCCCAAGCCGGTGGACGAACCGAACGTCATGGGCCTAGCGCTACGGCTCGACGAGGGTGAACGGGAGAGCGACGCCCTTGATCTGCTGGTGGACCTGGGCGCGCGTCGCGTGGAGACCGAGGCCGGGGGGCCCTGGCACCTGTTGACCGACCCTTCGGGGAACGAGTTCAGGCTCGCGAAATCGCTCCGCTGAGTTCTCGGATCCGGATTCCAGGGTGTGCCGATACCCTCACCGCCCGGTAACAGCCTCGACCCGAGGTCGGCGTTCGTCGGGCGCCCCACATCGCCCGCGGATACACTCGCGCAGTGCGTCCAGCCTCTTTTCTCATCCCAGCAGCCGCTTTGACCGGAATCATCGTGTGGGCGGAGGTCGTGCATTGGCGATCCTCCAGGCGTGGTCTGGGCGGCGTGAGACGCGCTGGAGGGTCCGAGGCGGTCATCGTGCTCGGTTTTCAGAACCGGTCCGTCAAGGCCAACTACCTGAACCGCTATCGGGTGCGCGCCGGGCTGCGCTCTCAAGATCCCCACGCGAAGCGGAGCGTGCTGGTGCTGTGCGGAGGCACGGTGGCCGGTGATGTTTCCGAGGCCGAGGTGATGGCGCGTTACGCCCGTTATCAGCTGGGATACACGGGGCCGATACGGCTGGACCGCAAGAGCACCAGCACCTGGGAGAACATCGAGAACGTGATCCCGCTGGTGGAGGACATGGACACGCTCAAGATCGTCTCCAACTCCCTGCACGCGGAGAAGGGCCGCGCCTACCTGTGGCGTCAGCGGCCCGACATCGCCGAGCGGCTCGTACGTGCGGAGGAGCACCGCTTCGGGGAACTCGCCCTGCTCAAGCCGGTGTTGGCCGTCATCGGCCTGAACAGGTTGGGACGTCTGCGCCGAGCGGTGAGCCCGTCCTCTTCCGCCGGGCTCACCGCTCGGAACGGTCCGATCGGTCCAGGAGGCGGGCCCGAACGCGTGCGAGGTCGCCCTCGGTGATCCCGGCCTCCAGCAGGAGGGTCTCCGTGTCCAGGCCTTCGAGGGCGGCGAGGACACTGTCGCGCAATGTCAGCCCTCGGTCGGCCAGGTGGGAGGCGATCAGCGGCCCCTGGTCCTCCTTTCCCATCGCGGCGAAGAGCGGCTTGAGCGCTTCGGTGGAGATCTCGAAGGCGGTCCATCCCCGCGTGCGCGGGGAGCAGCAGCAGGCCCTTTCTTCCGGGGCGATATCGCGCGGTCCATCCCCGCGTGCGCGGGGAGCAGGTGGGTCTTTCACCCACCGAAGACCTCAGAGCGAACCGTCCACTGCCGTCAGCAGCCGGGAACGTCACCCGCTCGGACGTACTCCGTCGGCACCCAGCCGGTGACGCCCGTGCTGTTGTTCGTCAGGTAGTACATCGACATGTAGTACTGCCGGTACACCACACATCGCACGTTGACCGAGTGCGATGGATAGCCGAGCCCGAGAACGTCGCTCTGGAAGTCCGCGTACCGATAGATGCGTACGCCTTCGGCGGTGAAGCTGCCGGGGGCGGCGGCAGCGGGAGTGGCGGTCAGGGAAAGCGCGGTCACCGCGGCCGCGGCCACGGCGGCGACCTTCGTCGGTATACGGAACATGATTCCCCCCGTGATGGCATGACCCGATGTGTCGCCAACCGTAACCAGGCGCCTCCGGCTCGGGTATCCACCTCACGGACAGCATCCTCGGCTCTTCGGTGAGGGTGTTCTGGCTTCCAGGAAAGCGATCGACCGGCTCCGACGAGAAAGACCCTGAGGCGCTCGCCGCCCGACCGGGCCGACGCACCCTGTTGCCGAGATCGTTCTCAGGCCCCCGACTCCGCTACCCAGAGTAATGAGTCTTGCGAATTTCCCGGGGCCTATGACTACGTAGAGCAATAATGGGGATCGATACCCCCGACGGCACGGGCCATGCCCTCCCCACGACCCGCAGGTCTGAGCACAACCCTCGTCGACTTCCATCAGGCCCGGCACCCGGCAGATCGTCGTCCTCCCTCACTCTGGAAGGCTGTTCCCGTGCGGGAACACGACTGGTACTACGACAACGACGAGGAAGCTCCCCTCGACGCGGACCTCGACGATCCGAACCCGGAAACCGCGACACGCTGGATCGCGGTGGAGCGGATCTATCGCCTGGACTGGCGTCGCTTCACCTCCGAGGGTTGGGAAACGCTGCGCCGGATCTACCAGGCTCTGCCCGGACACCTTCCTTCCTCCGCCGACAGCGCTCGGTGGTTCTCGCTGGACGAGGAGCGGGAGCTGTACCTGTGGGCTTCGGTCGAACCGCCCGGCCTCCAGGTCGAGGGGGTACTGACCCTGGCCATGTGGCACGACTGGGATTCACGGTTCCGCCGTGAAGTGATCGGCCACGACCTTCCTCGAACGCCCCTCCTTTCCTGAGCGAAAACGAATTCACCCTCTCCCCGCACCTCCCTGCCTCCGAAGCCCCCACCGGGGCCACCGACAAGGGCATAGGGCTCCCCTTTTCCACTCGATCCGGAGAGCCCTTCCGAGAAGAGCCTGAGCACCGTTCCGGGCGGCGTCCGGAATCCGATGCCTTCGTCGCCACCGCGTTCCGGACCCCGGAAAAGCGAGCTCGGGCTCCGAGGATCACGCCTCGGCGGTCAGGGCCTTCCACAGGGTGACGTCTGCGGCGCGGTTGAAGTAGGCGTTGGTGCACACGTCGTACAGGCCCGGCCCGGCGGTGCTGTTGGTCTCCAGGAAGCTGCCGCTGCCGTAGAGGTTCCACAGCAGCAGGACGTCACCGAGGCGTACGGCCTGGTCCGTGGGGCTGGAGGTCTGCGCGAAGATCCGCCAGCGGCCGGTGCCCTCGCCTCGATCCTTGCCTGGAGAGGTGGAGACGTCGTACCTGCCGCCGGAGCGTTTCTGATCGTCGGAGGCGTGGCCGTTGGTGTCGAGGTATCCGCCGTCGTCCTGGTAGAGGTTGCGCAGGTAGATGACGTCTCCGCTGATCACGGCCGTCCCGTCGGCCTTGCCTTCGGCAGAGAGGACCTCCCAGGTTCCGGTGCCCGGGCCTCGGGTGGGTGTGTCCGCGGTGGAGACCCCGTACTTGGCCGGGGCCGGACGGTGGCCGTTGGTGTCGAGGTATCCGCCGGCCCAGTCGTTGTAGCCGTTCTGTAGGTGGATGAGGTCGCCGTACTTGATCTCGTTCGCCATGGAATCCCTCTTCCAGAAAGGAAACACGCATCGCCTTTTGGGCGATATGTACGTGGCGGGGGCTTTCGCTCCGGCGAAACCATCATGCCGGCGAACACATACCCCTGTACATGCCTTCTCGCGAGAAAATGCATTATGCACGGGTGGCGATTCTCTTCAGCCACAGAGGAGGAGAAAAGAGTGAGAACCCTCCATTTCACCCGCAAGGAAATATTCGCGTACAAGAGCATCGTCGGCGAGGGGCCACGGTGGCGAGAGAGATCAGAGGGACTGAAGAGGCCCCTGTGGCATGAGAGACCCAGGCCACCGCTTCCTCACACCCACCAGGGGAGGACCCTCCCATCCGACACCCCTCCACCTCCCCACCCTTTCCACCTCGGGACCGCAGCCAGCCCCCAGACGCCCCAGGAAAACACCTCACGCCATTTCAGCCCACAGTCCTCCAATTAATACCCAAGCCCGCCCCACAACATAAATCACGGAATACCATATTTCAATATTAAACACCCCCTCAATACAACTCTCGAACACCCACCTCGACCCTCTGAATTCAACCCACCAACCCACACGATAAGAAGAATTATCTTTCTACATTAAAAACCAGAAGATTGATAGCCCACGTGAAGCTTCATGTTCCATACGAACTCTTTATCTCCATGCGAACTCTCACATGCACGAAATCGCCTTGCATGCTCCCTGGATAATCAAGAAACTCGAGAAGTGTGGTTGAATTTGCAGCGGATCAGCGCCGTGCCATATCGAGTACGGCTTTCACCATCACGTCCACCAGGGGCGGAGCCATGCCCTCTTCCAGGAGAGGACACCTCACCACGAACCCCCGCCCCGAGCTTCGACCGACGACACCCACCACCGGAGAGCGCACATGAGCGAAGAGCACGGATCTCACAGGAAGTCCGACCACGGGAAGAACAGGAAGGGCAGGTGGTGGCTGATGCCGCTCGATATCCTGCTCCGCCTGCTGGCCCGGACCCTGGTCGACAGGACCCTCGAGGAGATGATGAAGACCGACGAGGAAGAGCCCTGAGATGGACCTCTGCGAGCCGAGCGGGCCTACCGCCCTGTTTTCGAACGAACGACGAACGCCTTCTCCCGCGAGGCCTCCCCCGCCCCCTCGAAGCCCCAGCTCAGCACCCCGAACACTTTTCACACGTCTCGAGTTGTATGAACTTGTCCATACTCAAATGAATACAAAGGGTCAGTAGCCCGCACGTAGCGTAACTATTACGGTTACGCCATGGACCAGCCGCTCGGCCCTGACGCCGACATCATTCACGACGCCCCCGAACCGCCCTACCGTCAGCTCGCCCAGATCCTGATCGCCCGGATCAAACGGGGTGACTGGGCCCCCGATCGCCCGATGTCCTCGGAGACCCAGCTCGTCCAGGAGTACGAGCTGGCCCGCTCCACCGTGCGCCGCACCATCGCCCTCCTCGTCGAGGACGAGTGGGCGTACGTGGTGCCTCGCCGCGGCACCTACGTGAAGAAGCGCGACAGCTAGTTCGACGTCGTCCGGGGCGGTGGTGACGTCCCGGCCGTTCGGGCGACGGCCGACAACGCACAGCCGAAGGGTCGACTTCGACCTATGGCCTGGAGGGGTCGGGGCGACGGTGATGCCCCGGCCCCTCCCCTGCGACCTCATCCGGCGGGCCTTCCTGGATGTTCCGGATTTCACAATGTATGAAGCCGTCGACCACACGTGGCCGACGGCTTCGGATGTCCTGGTGGGTGAAGCGCCACAGCCAAGATCGCACATATCGGTCGCGCCCGCCCCACCGCGATGGACACACCCACCCTCGACAGCCCTTCCAGGAGACGACCGGTCTTCACACCCTGGGAACCACCACCGCGGGCCCGTCCGTCCTCCGGCGGCCACCGGCTCGAATCACGCTCTCCTCCCACTACCTTCCGATCTGGACATCGAGCGAAGAGAGTGCAAGGCTCGAAAACCGCGGTTCGCGCACCGGACTCGATGGAGATGAATGATGCGCGCGGGGATCTCATGGGATGCGGCGGGTTTCCATGTCACCGTGGTCGACGATTACGGAAGAACGGTGATACCCACCCATGGATACCGAACAGATGAAATCGAGACCATGGTCGATTTTCTACATGGAAACGGATCTCGGGTCATCATCGACGACACCAATGGCCTTCTGTACGACCGGCTCACCGAGGCGGGCCTCACCGTGTACCGGGCGGACCACCGGGCCCCGTCCCGACTCCCACTTCTCGGTTCGGCCCCGGCCGAGGCCCTGGCACGCACGACCCTCCGCGATCGGCCTCCGCTCTCCCGGTCGGCGACGGGCTCGGGGACCCACTCCGGGCGCGACGAGGAGCTCGCCGGAGGATATGAGACCGCTATGGCCGCGGTCGCCGATCAGCCCGCCCCGGGCAGGTTCTTCGCCCACGGTCCGCGTGGCGAGAAGAAGGTCGCCCTCACCTTCGATGACGGCCCCTTTCCTCCGCACACCGACCGAATCCTGGACATACTCGAGCACTATGCGGTACCTGCCACCTTTTTCTGCGTGGGCCTGAACTCCGTCGCCCACCCCGAGATCCTCGGGCGAATACAGGAGCGGGGGCATGCGTTCGGGAACCACACGTGGTCGCATCCTTATCTGCCGGATCTGTCCGAAGCGCAGATCCTCGAACAGCTGCGTAGCACGGGCGAGGCGCTCTCCACGTTCACCAACGGCGACGCACCGACCTTGTTCCGTCCCCCGTACGGCGCTCTGCCACCGGGACCGTACGACTGGTTGACGACGATGGAGGCGACCACGGTCCTGTGGGACGTGGATCCGAAGGACTGGTCGAGGCCCGGAGCGGAGGTCATCGCCCGGTCGGTACTCGATCAGGTCCGCCCCGGGTCCATCGTTCTGATGCACGATGGTGGCGGAGACCGTTCGCAGACCGTCGACGCCCTGCCCATGATCATCGAGACGTTACTCGACCGGGGCTACCGGCTGGTCCGGGTCGATCACCTCTTGGAGGGACCCTCCCCCGAACAGGCCGAGGCTCGGGGCACATCACCGTCGACCCCCGACTGAACGCGGTCCGTTCGACGCACGGCTTCGCCCGGGACACCCCGGCCATGGAACAGGGCCGCACCCCGAAGGGTGCGGCCCTTGCGGAGGGCCCCTTCGAAACCGCCGGGTCTCCAGTCCCGCGGCCCCGATATCCAGCCGGCCCTCACGTTCTACGCTGCTCCGAATCATTATTTCGGTCAACCCGAAAATGGTACCTCTGATTCGTGCAGGGGTAGTACCGGTATCCCCCTTTTGGGGGAACCTAAAGATATCGAACAAGTCACGACCCTGATGAACGATCTCGAACACCGGCGAACGCACCTGTTCGCAAAGCGGCCCAGTCACCGAAGAGCGTGACTTACACACATCAACAGGACAACCAGGACGAAGAGACTTGCGAGTCGCTGCGCACCCGTCCCAGGATGATGTACTTTCTCCTTTACGGCCCCTGTCGCTCCCTTGACGGCTTGGCATCTCCAGAATCCGCCGAAGCCGAAAGATCCGGGGTTTCGCGACTATCCAGCCGTGCCAATCTCACACGAAAGGTCCAATGTGACCGCTTATCTCTCCCTCGACTCTCGGGGGGTGCGCGTCATGATCGTGGTCGTCATGATTATCGTCGCGCTCATCCTGCATCGTCAGGGACAAGACCTCGCCACCGCCCTCGTACTGGCTGCGGCAACACTCGGATTCGCCGCTGATGTCTCTCATCGCATCATCCCGAAGGAGGCGCGCTGATGTCGTCCGCGTACGCCTTCGAGGGCGAGCGGTACGTGGTGGCCTCAGAGGCTCGACCCCGTGCCGTCCGCAAGGATCCGGACGGTTCCCTGTGGGCGGAGTTCCCCCTCACCCTGGCCCGTGACACTCCCCCTGGCCGGCGGGGATCGGTCCACACCGTCCTCGGCCCTCGACCCGCGCCACGTCCGGAGAAGGTGCCGGAGGTGCCGGAGGACGTCCCGGGGTTCTCCATGAAACCGGATCCCATGGAGGCCACGAGCGTCGCGGAATTCATCGAGATGATGCGGCGGTACCGGAGGTGGGCGGGCGATCCCAGCTTCCGCAAGATGTCGCTCCGTGTCGGAACGTGTTCGGCCGCCGGATTCTGCGAGGCGCTGAAATCCGACAGGCTTCCCACCTTTCCGCTCCTCAATGCCTTCGTGGTTTCCTTGGGCGGTGACTCCGACGACTTCCAGAGGTGGGCGACCGCCTGGCGGGCGTTGGACGGACAGGCGCCGGGGCACTCTCTCCTATTGGTCATCTAGCGCGTAATGCGTGAAGGGGCTCGCGCCCGCGCGCGGGTCCCTTTCATTGGAATGTCCGTTCACGTGGGTCACCGTTCGGGTTCCTCGATCAGGTGTCGGTCGTCGGCTCGGAGGTACCGGCGGTGGCCGCACGACACGCGAACCCGGTGCGGCCGGGCCCTCGTTCCGCGGGGCTGCCACCCCGCGTCGATGTGCGGTGAGTGTGTTCTGCAGAGGCCGGAGGTGGTGGTGACACCCCCGGCCCGCTCCCCCATGGCCCCGCCCGGCTTCAGGTCCGAGCGGAGCCTCACCACCCGTAGGCGGCGGGGCTTGGTGGGTGTGGCGGTACGGGACCTGACGGCCCCCGCGAAGGGGTGGTCCGCGCTGTCCGAGGTCGACCGCACCGCCACGCCGGCTTTCACACCCCCGCGCACGTCACCGACGAGCGGAGGCGGAAGGTCTTCGTGTCTCGATCACAGCCCGCTCCGGTACCCCGAGATCGACGTGGTCCGGGCCTCGATCATCGTCCGGGCTCGGTGAGCAGGCGTTGAACGTCGGACTTGAAGTAGCGACGATGTCCGCCGAGCGTGCGGACCCACCGCAACCGCCCTTCTTGCGCCCACAGGCGCACGGTCTTGGGATCCACCCGGAACGCCTGTGCCACCTCCTGGGGGGTGAGCAGGTCCATGGGGTCGACATCCGGCTGCGTCATGTTCTTCTCTCAAAGGGGGTCGTCATCGGGGGTCAGGGAAGTTCAGGGTTCGAGGAGGGTCCGGCTGTTCGACGGGGCCGCCTCGGCGAGGCGAGCCCGCTCCGTCGGGGAGCGAAGCACCTCTCGTCACACCGGTATTCGTGTCCGGGCGGCGTGCAGCGCGGCCAAGGCCTGGAGCAGCCGTCCTTCGGCGTCGTTCAGCAGGGCGTTCCGTCGGGTCGCGCCGTTCCCCGCCCATTGGCACGGGTGAGGTAGCGGGCGGCGTCCTCGGCGGCGCTCGCTCCGGCCAGTAGCGTCGGGCCGCGGACCGGTTCACCGCTCAAGTCCCACGAGGTGCGCGTTCCCTCGATCTGCCGGCGTCGGGTCTGGAGGGGTAGCTGGGCCTGGTCCCACAACAGGTAGGCCTGCTCGCGCCCCTCCTGATCGGCCTCGTAGACGTCGAGCAGGCGGATCATGAGCTCGTGGGAGGGGCGGATCCGCCCGTTCTCGATGCGGGAGACCGTCGACTGGTCCACCCCGGGGAGCCGGTATCCGCTCAGCCCGGCCACTTCGCGCAGCCTCCTCAGGTGTACGCCGAGCTCCTTCTTGGCTTCGCCGTCGTCATCCATGCGGGGCGTCCCGTCGGGTGGACCAGAGTGTCTGGTGGGGTTCGTGCAGCCAGAGGGTCTGGCGTTCTCGTGTGAGATCGACGGTGAGCCCGAAGTCGGTGTAGCCGGGTTCGCCCTGGTCGTGCCACCACTCGCGCGCCTGCGCGGCCTGGTCGACGAGGTTCCGTTCGCCGGCCTGTTCGATCCGGCCGTCGGCGTGCAGCCGTGCCCAGGAGGGGCAGGTGGTGGAGGCGATCCACACGTACGGTTCCTCTGCGTCATCCTCCTGTCCCATGCCGTGGGTCCACCCCGGCATGAGCAGGGAGAGCAGGAGTGCCTGCTCTCCGTCGAGCCAGGGTTCGCGGGGGTCGCCGTCGACTCGGGCCACCGTGTCGGCCTCGGCTCCGATGGGCGGCCTGTGGCCCGCCCGCCGTTGGCCACGCGCCCACATGAACGCCAGGCCCCCTTCGAAACGGCCTTCGGCGCGGCCGTCGACCACGTCCAGGACGGCGAGGACCCCGCCGGGGGCGCCCGGTGTCGGTGCCCAGGGGGTGACGATCCGGCCGTGTTCCCGTACCTGTCGGATCCACACGGCCGGGACTCGACTGACGGTGCAGGTGGCGATGGCCTGGTCGTAGGCGGGGCCGGGGAGTCCGGTCGCGAAGTTCTCGCCGTCGCCGGTGAGGACGGTCGGCGCGAACTCGGCCTCGATCAGCGACCGCCGGGCTCGGGCGGCGATCCGCGGGTCGATCTCGATGGAGGTGACCCGGTCGTCGCCGACCAGGGTGCTGAGGAGGGCGGCGTTGTATCCGGTGCCGGTGCCGATCTCCAGGACGCGGTCGCGGGGTTCGATCCGGGCGGCGGTGAGCATGCGGGCCATGACCGTGGGGGCGCTCGACGAGGAGGTCGGGAGGCCCGTGCCGTCTTCGCGTCCGTCGTCGCGTTGGGTGACGAGCGCCTGGTCGGTGTAGACAGTGCGCGTCCACGCGTCGGGGTCCACGGAGCGGTCGTAGCGGACGCTGTTCTCATCCCACAGGACGTCGGGCAGGAAGCGGTGCCGGGGCACGGTGGCGAACAGGGCACGGACGTGTTCGGGTCCGGGGAGCCGTGCGGCCAGGTCCCGGGCGAGGTCGGTGGGGTTCGGGCGGGTGGTGGCGTCGCTCATCGGACGGTGCCCTTCCCCTGGTGACCGGCGCGGGGAACCCGGAGACGAGGGTGCGCGCCGAGGGTCCCCGCGGCTCCGGTAACTCCGGTGTTCCAGCGCAGGCCGAACGGCGCTGGCTCCCGCGGTGCCGGGGGTGCCGGGGGTGCCGGCGCGATCGGCACGGCGTATGTGATGAGGGGGGTCATGGTTTCCTTTGCGCGTCGGTCGCGGGGCGAAGGCGGGACGTTCTCTCGAGGTACGCCCGCGTCGTCACTGTTCTCCGAGAAAGGGCCGTGGTCTGAGGGTGGGCCCCAGGAGGGCGCCGGTGAGGGCGTGCCTCCTGGGGCACCGGACGGGCCACGCGTTGCTGCTGCCAGGCCGCAAGTGCCCCGTCGTCTTGGGGGGATCAACTAGGCGAGGGCACGCACCAGCGCGTCCCAAGCGCTGCCCGGCAGGGTCAAACGCACCTGGTCGGGGTTCTGGGTGTCGCCCATCAACACGTTCCCGCCATCCACGAGCTTGGCGGCGGCGCAGTTGGAGGCGCCCTGAGAGGCCTCGGCCTTGTGCTGAACACCAGCGGTAAGGGACTTACGACCCTGGGTGTAGATGATCTGCATCGATAGCCTGCTTTCTGCTTCTTCTTTCGGTGGAAACCCGGGGACGCGGCGGCAACCGCGCCCGGGACCGGGGCTCTGTCCCCCGTGTTCAGCCCTTCCGTAGTCGGGAGGGGCTGGCGTCTTCTTCCACCGGCGTGGTGCGTCCCGCCGGTGGGGGGTCGCACCCGGCCTCCGCGGTGGACCGACCGGGTGCGTGACCCACCTGTTCAGAGGTGTCGGTCGGGCGGCGCGGTCCGGGAAGCCCGGTCGGTTCGATCGGGGTGTGTGGAGGCGTCCAGGGTGGTCAGGGCGGCGATCGGCGGCTCTCCCCCACCCGGCTCACGCGGCGACAAGCCCCGCCAACGCCCCCAGCCCGCGGCCTCGAACACCTTCCGCAACCCCTCCGGATCCCGCGCCACCAGCCGAGTGTCCGTACCCTGCTCCCGGGCCTGGTCGGTATAGACGTCGGCGGCGCCGACCATCCCGGACAGGTGGGTGATCCCCCACCCGCTGCCCGGAGCCAGCGCCGCAGCGAGTGCCTCCACCAACCCTGTGACCTCGGAATCCTCCAGGTGGTCCAGGGTCAGGGTGGAGAGCACCCCTACCGGCATCGACAGGTCCAGGTGTTCTTCCAGTGCCGAAGCGAGGTTCTCCGGGTAGCGCAGATCCAGGTCCAAGACCCGCACGTTGTACCCACGAACCTGAGCCGGGTGCTCCCACCACGCCCTAACAGCAGCCAGAGCGGCGAGGTCGTGGTCGACATAGACCGTCCTCGCCCGCGACCCCCACAACACCCGGCCGCGTTCATGCGGGGCTCGGCGCATCGCCGGCAACCCACAACCCAGATCCACGACCTGCGAGAACGATCGACAGACCGCGTCGACCACACCTTCGCGGGCTTTGCGGTGCACCAGCATCTGCCCCGCCAAGGCGGGTGAGGCCTCGGCCATCTTGACGGCCGTGTGGCGGTCCTGGCTCCACGAGTCTTTGCCGTAGTCCAGGTAGTCGAAGGTGCGGGCCGCGTTGGTCAACGCCCATTCCTCACGGTCGAGCAGGGTTCCGCTGCGGGCCACGCCCCAGGTCATCGCCATCGCTACCCCCGCATTCGCGTAGTGGTTCGGGTAAGGGGCGGCACCTGTGGCTCGGGCTCGCCTGACCTGGTCGACGGTGCCCTGGAGGTAGTAGTAACGACGCCCGACATGGAGTGCGGGGATGGTGCCTTCGCGGGCCCAGCGGGCGGCGGTCGCATACGACACCCCCCACTGCGAGGCGGCCTGGGCGGGGGCCAGGAGGTCGTCCACGACCGACCTCCCTGCGCCAGGTATCGGCGTATGGCCACGCCGAGCTCTTGGGTACCGGCGTCCTGCTCGGCCTGTTCGGCCTCGCGTAGTTGCCGTTCCACGCGGGAGCGCTCGTCCAAGATCCCGTCGACCAATAGCCGAGCCAGACTCAACCGGTGATCCACCCGCGCAAGCCGCTGCTGGACACTCAACCGACCCAACAACCGCAACGCGCTCAACTCCGCGGCCGCGTTCTGCTCCACTGAACGCGAAGTGGGCGAGGCAGAAGAGGCCGAAGCACTGGAAGTGGACTGTGCGGGACGTCGAGGAGGAGGCACGGGAGAGGTCGGTGGGACGGGCGAGGCCAACCGGAACATCGGAGCCGGCGGCGTGCTCGGAGCGAACCGGTTGGCCGAAGCGCGCCGGGCGGGCAAAGGCGGCCGGGGCGCCGGAGCGGGCGGAACGCTCGGTGCGACCGGGGTGTCCGAAGCGTCCGGAACCGTCGAGGGCGGTGAGACCGGACGCTCGGCCCGGCCCGATGTCGGGAGGAACCCGGCCCAGTGGGCGAACCGGCACCGAAGACCGAACCAGCGCTTCCGAACCTTCGGGATGACCGGAGTAGCGGTGGTGGTGTCGGGCGGAACGAAGATTCCCTGCCGGACAGGCAGGACAGGGGTGCCCTTGGGCGGGGTGAACGTGGTGGTGGTTGGGAGGGTGCGTCGGACCTGTGTCGGGATCATGCTCACGGTGTTCTGCTCCTTGCTTCTGGTCAGGGAAGTTCGATCCGGGCCTTGACCGTGACCGGTAGGCCGGCGCATCCGTCCCAGTCCCAATAGAAGGAGAGTGAAGCCACCCGACCCAGACCGCCACCGTGGCTCTTCTGCTCCGGGAAAGAGAGCTTCGTGCGGCCCGGGGTGGGGCCGGCGTCGGTGACCGTGATCGACAACAGATACCGCGACCGTTCCAGCATCAGCGTGAGCGTCTGATCAGGAGCTCCGGAATATGAGTGCTGGTGGGCGTTGTCCATCAACTCCCACGCGATCAACGAAGCCCGGTTCGCGATCTCAGCAGCCGCCATCGGGTTGGCGATCCCCCGAGCCGCATGCCGACGCACCCAGTTCTGCGCAGCGGCGCGGGCCGCGACCGTGTGCCGCACACGAAGGCCCAGCCTGTCGGGGTCGGGGTAGTGGAGGACTTGGTAGGCAGAGGACAAAGGCCTGTCGTGGCGTGTCCTCAGAGCAGTACACTTCATTCGTCTCACCTCGGAGCTGTCGGGGTGGGTCACAACCCCGGGCGGCCGCTCACGACTTCGGCCCCCGGGGTTTTCTTGAATCTAGCCACAGTCACTCCAGACAAAGCAGGACAAAAGCCTGCGAAATCCTCAAAGCTAACTGTGAGCCCGTCAATCCCTACCGTGCGACATCTATCCGTAGCTCACAAGGGTTTTTCCTCAGATTCCCCACAAGAGCGCTCTTGGGGTACACACGGGGAAAGTTTTTCTGTAAAATTTTTACATGACCGAAGCAACACTCTCCTCGTGGGTCGAGTTCGGCACCCTGCTCAAGAGTTTGCGCAGGCAGCAGGGATGGACACTCCAGAATCTAAGCAAGGCATGCGGCTACTCGGTGTCGACGATCAGCAAGATCGAAAACGCCAAAAGGGAACCAAATAGGAAACTTATCGCCGAGCTTGACAGGGCGATGAGGAAAAATGGGGACCTGCTCCGCCAATGGGAGAAACACCGAACCAGGGACTCAGACCCCGACTGGTACAGGCAGGTGGTGACCAGCGAGGAGCGGGCAACGGAGATCAGGATGTGGCATCCATGGTTGATCCCCGGCTTCATGCAAACATGGGACTACGCTCGGATCATCTTCCGCGATGGACGTCCCTTCGACACCTCTGAGCAACTGAACCAACTCGCAGACCTCCGTGTCGCGCGGCTCGAAGCCCTAAGGCAAGCGCAGAATCCACGCATGCTGGCCATCATCTCCGAGCGAACCATCACAGACGTTGTGGGCTCGCCCCAGGTGATGAAGGAGCAGCTCCGGCACCTACTATCTCTCTCGGAGCAGGTGCAGACCCTGGTGTTGCCCAGGTCGACGCCCTACCACGGGGGACTTTCGTCGGGCCCGTTCCGGATTCTGGATTTCCTGGATCAGGACACTCAGGTCTATGCGGAGCACTCGTCGGGGGGTGAGCTGATCACGGAACCTGATGGTGTGCGGCGTCTTGTGACGATCTTTGGGGATCTACTCACATGGGCTCTGCCCCCTCCAGCCTCACGGGAACGGATCCAAGAAGTCATAGGAGAGATGAAGTGAGCACTGAGCTTCGCGAGTGGCACAAGTCTTGGCACAGCGGCGCGCAAGGCGACTGCGTAGAGGTTGCGGAAGGTCAGATGACCTGGATCCGGGACACCCAGAACCGAACTCTGGGCTATCTGGATGTGCCAGCCACCGAATGGACCGCATTGCTCAGCGCGCTCCGCACGAGCTGATCTGAAAGTAAACCGACCCCCACCAGGCGACTTAGGTTCTAACGGTCGTTGCAACACCCCATCTCTGAAGGGGTGCGATGAACGACTTCCAGATCCGGGACCGGTCGGTCAACCAGGGCCGGACAAAGCTCGTCCGTGAGCGGGAGGAATACTTCCGGCTCATGGAACAGGGCTACAGCAGCAGAGAGGCCTGCCGGATCGTCGGGATCAATCGGCGCACCGGCAAGGTCTGGCGCAATGGCCGCCACCCGCACAAAAGCCTGGCGAAGGCCGTACCTCCCATCCGGAGGCCACGGTCCTCGCCAGGCTCTTCGCGTTTCCTGAACGAGGAAGACCGCGTGCGGATCGCCGACATGCTCCAGGCCAAGTCCTCGATCCGCTCGATCGCCGCCGAGCTGGGCCGGGCCCCGTCCACGATCGGCCGCGAGGTCCGCCGCAACCGCTCCTACTACGCCACCGCCAAGAAATACCGGTACGGTCCCCACGCCGCCCAGACCCGCGCCGAGAAGCGCAGGAGGCGACCCAAGCCCCGCAAACTCGACGCCAACCCGCGGCTGCGCGAGTATGTCCAACAGCGCCTCCAACAGCGCTGGAGCCCCGAACAGATCGTT